>NZ_JAOARZ010000039.1:0-90956 GCF_025210255.1 Donghicola sp.
CCCGCCACAATCAAGAGCGGCAACCGGTTCACATGCGCGAGCGCCGCAGCCGTCACCACGTTCGTGGACCCCGGCCCAATGGACGAGGTCACGGCCATCGCCCGCGTGCGCTTCTTGCCCTTGGCATAGGCAATCGCCGCATGGGCCATGGTCTGCTCGTTCTGGCCGCGCCAGGTGGGGAACACATCGCGGCAAGCATGCAGCGCCTCGCCAATGCCCGCTACATTCCCGTGGCCAAAGATCGCCCACATGCCGTCAATGTACCGCTCACCCTCTTCGGTCAGCTGTACACTCAGCCACTTCACCATGGCCTGCGCCGCTGTCAGCCGGATCGTGCCCATCGTCTTCTCCCGCACAAAGGACCCCTCAACGCAGGCCCCTGCTTTCAACTTTGTCTCAAATACTCCGGGGGCGCGGGGGCTGGCCCCCGCACACGCCCGATCCATCCTCAGGCCGCGTTGCGCCGTGCGCTCTCGCGGGCCGTATCCCAGACCTGACACAGGCGGGTGTAGCGCGCCGCCATCTGTTCGATCGCAGCCTCGTCCGACATCTCGCCCTTCATCCAGGCCCGCGCCGCATCGCCAAAGATCGTCCGGCCCACCGCAAAGCCCTTCACCAGACCAAAGCCCGCCGCCACTTCGAACGACGCCGCCAGCTCTGCCTCGGGGGCATCCAGGCCCAGAACCACGATCCCGCGGGTGTGCAGGTCGTATTCCTCGATCGCCGCCACGGCCTTGGCCCAAGCCTCCGCAGTTTTCAGAGGCTCCAGCTTCCACCAGTCAGGGTAGACACCGATCTCGTAGAACTGGCGGATCAGGGTCGGGGTGGTCTCGTCATCGATCGGGCCGACCTTGGACGGGATCACCTCGAGCAGGAACTCCAGACCATTCCGGCGCGACGCCTCGAACAGGCGCTTGACGGTGGCTTCCTGATCGGCGCGGGTCGCCGCGTCGTCATCGGGATGGCAGAAGCACAGACACTTCACCACATTCTCTTTGGCCCACTGGTTCAGACCGCCAAAATCAGTCCCCAGCTCCGGCTCCAGCGTCAGCGGGCGCGAGCCCGGCCATTCCGTTGGACGCCCGATCCACAGACCCGAGCCACTTGCCGCGTGCAGGGCCGAACGGCCAATGCGGTTGTCGCACAGAATACCGTACCCATCGCGGCCATCCTGCACCTGAACGGCAGCCTTCATGCACAGCTCTTTAAACTCGCCGCCCTTGGCCAAGGTATACCCGTCCATCTCTTCGAGCTGCAAACGGTGGTCAAAGGCAAAGACGCGCATGGTCGACCAGTCGCCCGCATTGCGAGTGTAGCGGGTGGTGGACCAGTGGATCTGCTCCAGATCCGCATCGTTGCGCAGGTCTTTCTGTTTGACGCCGCGCTCCAGGAAATACTCCAGCTCGGTCAACGAAGGGTACGCCGGCGTGCAGCCATGACGGCTCACCGCAAAGGCCCCGCAAGCATTGGCGTACTTCAGCGCTGTCGGCCAACCGGCATCGTCCATCCAGCCCTTCAGCAGACCAGAGAAGAACCCGTCGCCCGCGCCCAAAACATTGAACACCTCGATGGGGAAGCCCTCGCCGGTCTGTCCATCATCCAGGCTGTCCGGCACATCGCCTTCGAAGGCCACAGCCCCCAAAGCGCCACGCTTGCACACCAGTGTTGCGCCAGAGTTCTCGCGCACTGCGCGCAGGGCCTTGACCGTATCGGTCGAGCCGCCCGCGATGTGGAACTCCTCTTCGGTGCCCACGATCAGGTCAAAGTAATGCAGGGTCGACAGCAGCTTCTCGGTGACCTTGGCGCTTTCCACAAAGCGGCTCTCACCGTCCCCATGGCCCGCCACGCCCCAAAGGTTCGGGCGATAGTCGATGTCCAGAGCGGTGCGCAGCCCGTGCTTGCGCGCCAGTTCCAGCGCCTTGATCACAGCCGCTTCGGTGCGCGGGTGGCTCAGGTGCGTGCCCGTCACCACAACCGCCCGCGCCCGCTTGATGAAACCCTCGTCAATATCGTCTTTGCACAGCGCCATGTCCGCGCAGTTCTCGCGGTAGAAGATGAGGGGGAATTGCTCTTCGTCGCGAATGCCGAGGATCACCAATGCTGTCAGACGCTCGGGATCCGTCACCACACCATCGGTGCACACGCCCTCGCGCCCCAGTTGTTCCAGAATGAACCGCCCCATGTGCTCATCCCCAACACGAGAGATCAGAGCTGTCTTCAGACCCAAACGCGCCGTTCCGCACGCAATGTTTGTCGGGCTGCCGCCGATGTACTTCTCGAAAGACCCCATGTCCTCCAAACGCCCACCAATCTGCGCCCCGTACAAATCAACGCCAGCACGACCAATCGTAATTACGTCCAAATCGCTCATTCTCTGTCCTCCCTACGCGCGCCAACAGGTGCTGCGCGGTCGTTTTCGTCTCTGGGTGTTGCGGCGAAAAGGTCAGAACTCCAAAGCGCCGCATTTCGTGTCATTTCGTCTCATCGGAGCGTGCAATCGCTCCAAATCGTGTCAGCTTTCAGGACGCGATGTTGATCGTCTCGAAAACCAGATTGCTGTGAAATTGCTCGTGGAAAGCGATGAAGTCTTTGGTGTGTTGCTGCGCCATGTGAAAATCATGGGCGGCCTGATCGACCCAAGTTTCAACGAACACGAGACGGTCCGGATTGTCCGTGCAGGTGTAGAAATCATAAGCGAGGCAGCCGGGCTCTGCGCGGGTCGCCGACTGAGCTTCTGGCGCACGGGACAAGATCGTCTCGCGCGTGCCGGGCAAGCAATCGATGGTAATGATGAACTTGTACATGGTGTGTGATGCGGTGGCCGTGTGCTGACCACCGCGCCTCCTTAGCGGATGATGGTGGCCTTGAGCGCGTCGATCGACGATTGGATTCCCGCATTCGTGGACATGGTGAAATCTTCCATCTCCAGCGAAACCCAGCCGTTGTAGCCGCACATGCCCACGACCGAGAAGAACTCCTTCCACCACTGCAGGTCACGACCTGCACCGACGGCAACGTAGTTCCACGAGCGGTTGGCCACGTCAGTCACGTCCTTCAATTCCAGAAGGCCGTTGATGTCGCAAAGACCGCGCTCGATGCGGGTGTCTTTGCCGTGGCAGTGGTGGATTGCCTTACCCAGTGCACGGGCCGACGCGATCGGCTCTGCGCCCATCCACATCAGGTGCGAAGGGTCGAGGTTCATGCCGACCATCTCGCCCACTTCGTTGCGCAGACGGAACAGGGTCTCGGGGTTCCACACCAGCATCGCGCTGAAGTTTTCCAGCGCGTAGCGCTTGATGCCGGCCTTCTGACCGAACTCGACCAGATCGTGCCAGAGGGGGAACGCACGGTCTTCCCACTGGTACCGGTCGCGCTCGGGCATCTCGTCGGGCCAGGACTTGGTGTAGACCAGCCAGTTCGGCACTGTGTCACCGGGGGCTGCTTCGGGCAGACCTGACATGGTGACGATGGTCTCAACGCCGATTTCACCTGCCAGAGTGATGGTATCCTTCATCTCTTTCAGGTGGCGTTCGCCCATCGCGCCGGGATCCAACGGGTTGGCAGAGCAGTTCAGCGCAGCGATTTCCAGTCCACGGGCTTTGATCTCGGCCAACTTCTGCTTCAGCAGACCTTTGTCCACCAGCAATTCGGCCGCGCGGAAGTGGGGGCCCTTGGACCAGCCGCCGCCGGTCATCTCGATGCCTTCGACACCGAGATCAACACATTTGTCGAGCATGTCCGTGAAGGACATATCGCCCATGACATCGGTGCAAATGGAGAGTTTCATGAGGAGCTCCGGATCACTCTGCTGCCAAGGCTTGCGGCTCGCTGTAGAGCGCAGGCTTGTCGATCATGGCGATTTTTTCGAATTTGCCGCTGTCTGCTGCACGCAGAGCTGCATCGGCGGTTAGGGTCGAGGCGTAGCCGTCCCAAGCGCTGGGACCGGTTGCGGTACCCTGCCCTGCGGCGATGATCCACTCGCGGAATTCCTGATCGTAGGCTTCGATAAAGCGCTCGCGCCAGTCTTCAGGCATCGCCTGACGAATACCGTTCATGTCCGTGACCACAGTCGCGGGACGGTTCGGGAGCGACGCAACGCCGGTTTCACCGGACACTTCACCACGGATGTCGTAGCCGTACTGGATTGCCACCGAAATCTCGACGTCAACAATCGCACCACCCTCCATGTGCAAGAGCACAATCACGGGGTTCTTCAGATCGTTGCCGCCGACATTGGAACGGCGGGGATAGCGCACTTCGACACCGACGATCTCGTCCGACAAGAGCCAGCGCGAGATATCCGCGTCATGCACCAGCGTGTCGTTCAGGCACATGTCCGAGATGTAATGCGAGGGCACCGAAGCGTTGCGGTGAACCGACTTGTAGATCAACGGGGTGCCAACAACACCGCTGTCGATCACGCGCTTTAACTGGCGGTAATCGCTGTCAAAGCGGCGCATGAAGCCCACCTGAACCAGACGCTTGCCGAAAGCCACTTCTGCTTCGATCACCTTCAGCGCGCTCTCTTCCGAGGTCACCATCGGCTTTTCGCAGAATACGGGCTTGCCGGCAGCGATGCAGGCCAGCAGCTGCTCTTCATGGGCAGGACCCCAAGAGCAGATGACGATCGCGTCGACATTGTCGGACTCGATCAACGCCTGAGGGGTTTCAAACACCTCTGCACCATAGGGAGCGGCCTCGCGGGCGCGCTCCACATCAATGTCGTTGACGGCGGTGATTTCAACGCCGGACAGGACTTTGGTCAGACGACGGATATGATCTTGGCCGATCATACCAGTGCCAATGACACCAACTTTCAAAGCCATCTCGTAGCCCCTTATTTGAAATATTTGTCGACGTAGCGCTGGATTTCTTTGCGCATGAAATGGCCGGACTCGTCTGCCTTGTCTTCCCAGGCAAAGACGCAAGAGGTCATGATGCCGTCAAAGCCGATTTCAGCCAGCGTGCCAAAGAAGTCATCCCACGGAACCTCGCCTTGACCGATGTTCAGGTGCTGGTGGACGCGGGCATTGGTGCCCGGAGGGTTCAGGATGTAGCGCAGACCGCTCGATGCCTTGTGGTTAAAGGTGTCGCCGACGTGTACGTGGGCGATGATGTCTTTGCACTCGCGCAGCATTTCTTTGGTGTCATCGCCAAAGTAGAAGGTGTGCGGCGCGCAATACAGGAACTTCACGTTTTTGGAATTCACGGTGCGGATGATGTCCAGCGAGGGCTGCAGGGTTTCGCACCAGTCTTCGGGGTGGGGTTCCACGTGCAGGTTGATGCCTTCGCGCTCGAAGATCGGCACGAGTTCTTCCATCGAACGCCACCATGCGTCCTCACAAGCCTCGATCATAGAGCCGGTGTGGCAGCAGTAGCACGAGCCCTTATCCGGGTGCGGGCCGCGGCCAAATTCGGAGTTCATGGTGTCGATTTCCATCTCGACCGCGATCTCGATGGCGCGCTTCCAATGCTTAACGGCGGCCTGACGCTCGGTCTCGTCATTCGAGGCCCAACGGTACATGGGCAGCAGCGACGCGATGCCAACGTCCGCATCCTTCAGCGCTTTCTTGAAGCTCTTGATGCGGTCGGGGTAGACGCGGGGCGCCTTGAACCATTCAAGGAAATCGCCACGGGGGCTCATTTCGATCCAGTCAAAGCCCAATTCTTTGACTTTGTGGGGCAATTCCTCGAGCGAGAGGTGGCGGTGCATAAACGGGTCGAGCGCGATTTTCATGCGTCTATCCTCCAAAGGGTAATTTCGAGAGCGCGCCGCCTCCTCTGCGGCGCGCGAAGTCTTTAGTCAGCGGTGGCGACTTTCGGCGGGTGGCCTTCGTGGGTCTCCATGTACCCTTCGATTGAGGCTTCCAGATCGGCCATGGTCTCGCCACCAGCCATCAGGTCGGTGATCTCTTCGCGGGTCTTCTCGCCTTTGCGGAAGTCCGCTGCGATCGCGCCGCGGATCAGAACTGCGAAGTGGTCGCCCACGGTCATTGCGTGCATCACCTGGTGGGTGATGAAAATCACCGCCAGACCGCGCTTCTTGGCTTCGTTGACGATGCGCAGAACGTGCGCCGCCTGCTTAACGCCAAGCGCCGCAGTCGGCTCGTCGAGGATCAGAACGCGGGCGCCGAAGTAGACGGCGCGGGCAATTGCCAGCGACTGACGTTCACCGCCCGAAAGGCCACCGACCAGACGGTCGCCATCGGTGATGCGGGTGATGCCCATCTTCTGGACTTCTTCCACCGCGATCTGGTTGGCCTTCTTGCGGTCAAAGACCTTGAAAGGGCCAAAGCCTTTGGTGGGCTCCATCCCGAGGAAGAAGTTGCGGCCGATCGACATCAGCGGGTAGGTGCCGCCGAACTGGTGCACGGTCGCAATGCCTTGATCCTGAGCATCACGAGGGCCGTCGAAGGTGGTGGGCTTGCCGTCGACCAAAATCTCGCCACGGGTGGGGGCGTGAACGCCCGCTAGTGTTTTGATCAGGGTCGATTTGCCGGCGCCGTTGTCACCCAGCAGGCAGAGCACTTCGCCAGCGCGGACCTTCAGGCTGATTTCGTGCAGGACGTCGATGGGGCCGAAGCTTTTGTCGACATTACGGAGTTCGATAACAGGCGTATTTGTAGACATAGTTTCAGCCTTTCTTCTTTTTGGTGACGGCAGTGAGGGCTTTCTTGCGGAAGGTTTCGTTCATTCCGACGGCGACCAGCAGCATGACGCCGATGATCAAGTTGGCCCAGTTGCGGTCGATTGCGGTGAAGTCGATGCCCTTGATGACGATGGCGAAGGTGATCGTTCCGACGAATACGCCGAGGATCGAACCGAAACCGCCTGTCAGGAGCACGCCACCTACGACCACGCTGACGATGATGTTGAAGATGTCGTTCATCCCGCCAGAGACCTGAGCCGAGTTGAACAGGATTGCGTGGCACATGCCGACAAAGGACGCGGATGTTGCAGTGCCGATGAAGAGCAGGATGGTGATCTTGTCGACGGGGATACCTGCGTTCTTAGCCGATACCTTGTCGCCGCCGATGGCGAAGATCCAGTTGCCGTACTTGCTCTGGTGGGCAAAGAACCAGAAGACCGCGGTCAGGATGACCCACCAGATGATGACAACCTGATGGCTGCCGCCGAAGATAAAGTCTCCAAAGACAGTCTTGGCCCAATCAGGCGCAGTAATCGGAACCGAAGCCGCACCCGTCAGCAGTTTGGAGCCGGCCAGAACGATACCCTGCATGCCCACAAGCGTGCCAAGGGTAATGATCAGCGTGGGCACCGAAGTGCGGGTCGCCAAGAGGCCGTTGAACAGGCCGACCAGAACACCGACAGCCAGAGCTGCGATGATCGCAACGATCATGGGCATCTCGTAATGGCCTGCGACGATCGCGGTGGTCATGGCCCCTGCAGGGATCATCGCGCCGATCGAAATGTCGATCTCGCCCGAGATCATCAGGAGGGCGACGGGTAGGGCAACGATGCCGATGCGTGCTGCGTAGTTCACCCAGCTGGCTGCGCCAGACAGTTGGTTCAGATCAACGCCGCCAAAGATGACGTAGAAGAACAGTACACCGATCAGGCTGAGAACCGAAGCTGCAGCGGGACGGCGGAAGAGGCTTGAAATCGTGTCCATGTGTCCGTCCTCACTTCTTCTTTGTTGCGTAGTTCATGGCGAGGGCGCGGAAGGTGTCGTTCGACAGAACAGCTGTCAGCAGCAAGGCACCGATGATGATCGAGCCGATGTTCGGATCCAGTGCTGCAAAGAAGATGCCTTGGTTCACGACCGCAAAGGTCATGGTGCCAAGCACGATGCCGATGATGGACCCTGCCCCGCCGGTCAGCAGCACGCCGCCGATAACCACACACATGATCGAGTTGAAGATAAAGGACTGACCGCCAGCAACCTGCGCAGCTTGATAGGTCATAACTTGTGCGATGCCGACAAAAGCTGCGCCGAAACCCGAAGCCATGAACAGGCCGATGGTAAGTTTGTCAGTGGGGATGCCAGCGTTGCGGGCGCTCTCGCGGTCGCCACCCATGGCGAAAACCCAATTTCCGATGGGTGCAACGTGGACGAGGAAGTAATAGACCGCCACAAAACCGAGCCACCAGAAGATCGAGACGTTAAACATGCCATTGATAAATGTGCCAAGCAGGCCTTTGGTGACCGGATCGGGCACGTAGGACACGCTGGTCGAGCCCTTGATCAGAACCGCCAGACCCAGCGTCAGACCCATCACAGCGAACATCGAGCCGATGGTGGCGATGAGCGAGGGGATGGTGGTGCGTGTGACGATCAGACCGTTAATGAAGCCAACCAGCAGGCCGACGCTCAGGCCGCCGATGATCCCGACAAGAGCGGGCAGCTCGTAATGACCGGACAGAATAGCTGCGGTCATGGAGGACGCCGGAATGATAGAACCGACGGACAAATCAAATTCACCAGAAATCATCAACAGCCCGACGGGCAGTGCGATAATTCCGACTTCGGCTGCGATGTTCAGCCAGCTCGACCAACCTGGGGCACCCATGAAAACAGCGCCGCCGAGGCTGGCGAAAAATACATACACCACGATAAACCCGATCAGGGACCCGGTCTCGGGCCGCCGAATGAGATCACCGATCGAAAATCCACCCGCATCGGATGAGGATTGCGTAGACATCTAAGCGATTCCTGTTTGGTCGGTCTCTGCTAACCTTGGCGAATGCTCCGGATTAGCCTTGGCGAAGAGGGCCAGCCGGGGAGTGCCGGCGGCCTTCTTCAAGTGTGCCGGACCGAAGTCCGACACGTGGGGAGAGGATTAGCGGACGCCAGCCTTCACGCCTTCGATGACCTGCTCGACGTTCGACGCATCGATCACGCCGGGGCCGGTCAGGATTTCACGGGTGGGGATGGTTACGCCGTAGTTGACGAAGTTGTTCAGGATCGACACAGCAAAGAAGCCCTGCTGGTAACCTTGCTGGTCGATGGCACATGCTTGCGAACCAGCTTGGATGTTCGCCAAGATCGACTCGTTGAAGTTGATGCCGCAAACTTCGACCCGGCCGGTTTTGCCAGCCTGCTGGATGCCAGAAACGGCCGCGTTGGTGTCTGCGTCGCCGATAGCGAACAGCGCGTCAACGTCAGGGTTCTGCAGCAGGTGTGCACGGACCGCCTGAGCAACTGCGGTTGCATCGCCGAATGCGGTCGCGGGCAGTTGCAGGGTCGAACCTTCGCCGCCAGCTGCGGCGATACCTTCGATGAAACCCGAGCAGAACGCTTCGATGTTCGCTGCGCCGGGCAGAGTGTTGACGCACGCGCCGTTTTTCTTGCCAGCCTTGCCCAAGTATTCGCCGGCCGCGTAGCCCGACTTTGCGTCGACTGCGCCAACGTAGTTCATGGCACCCAGTTTGTCGGCTGCGTCCAGACCACCAGCGTTGTAGATAACCAGCGGGATGCCCGCGTCAACTACAGCTTCGAATGCGGGGTCCATTGCTTCGGGGACCCAGTCGGGGCCAACGATTGCGTCTGCACCTTGGTCGATCGCCTGACGGATCAGTTCCGCGGCATCGGGGCCCAAGTTGTCGTAGTTCTGCGGGCCAAGCCAAGTGACCGAGCCACCCTGTGCTTCGGCAACGATACCTGCGTCTTCTGCGCCCTTTTTAACACGCGACCAGAACGGGTCGTCGGGCTTACCGCCGATAACAAAGATGTCTGCAGCCATTGCGGTGCCAGCTACCATGGTGAAAGCAGCGGTCGCCAAAAGGCCGCGCGCAACGCGGGTTGTGATAGACATTGAGTTCTCCTCCCATTGGAAAAACCTGGCCACTTCCCTGTGTGACCGGTTAGCGACAAGTTACCGCAACTCAATCACACGTGAAATACTTCTTGCAATAAAATGGCTTTTTTGTTTCATTTTGTGTCACGCCAAAATGAAATGAAGATACGTCATTATGAAAAATCGCCCCACCATCGCGGACTTAGCCAAAGAGGCTGGCGTCAGCGTGTCGACCGTGAACCGCATTTTAGCTGGAACCTCCAAAGTGCGCGCCTCGACAATCCAGAGTGTTCAGGCCGCAGCCGAAAGAATCGGTTACTATGGGTTGGGTGTAATTGAGGCCCGCCACGACGAGCAGCGTCCCTCCTACCGCTTCGGTTTCTTGCTTCAGCAGTCCAGCCGAGAGGTCTACCGCATCTTTGCGAGCGGCATTCAAGAGGCTGCCGTGCAGCGTCGAGGCGAGAAGGTGACCCCTCTGATTGACTTCGTGGACCGGCTGGAGCCATCAAATATCGCCGCGCGCCTGACCGCTTTGGGCGAAGAATGCGATGCGGTCGCTGTGATTGCCGCGGATCACCCCCTGATTGGACAGGCCATTCGCGACCTAAAGCTCAAAGGCAAACCCACTGTCGCCTACATCACCGACCAGAGCGCACCGGATCGTGCCGCCTTTGTCGGGCTGGATAACTGGAAACTTGGACGCACCGCCGCATGGTTCGTGTCCGAGATGTCGCCAGAGCCCGGTCGGATTGCTTTGTTCCTTGGGAACCACCGCTATCAATGTCAGGACATGGCCGACGCTGCCTTCCGCTCGTATATTCGCGAACACGCGCCGCATCTGACGGTGGAGGACTCGCGCCCCACCAACGAAGACAACGATGTGTCCTACCAAATGATGAGAGAACTTCTTTCGACGGGCGAAAAGCTGTCTGGCGTCATGATCGCAGGCGGCGGCATTTCTGGTGTGCTGCGAGCTCTTCGGGAAGCGCCTGAAGAGCAGCGAAAAGGTGTTCGTTTGATCTGTCGTGATATCGGCCCCGAAGCCCGCAAAGGTTTGACAGAAGGATTGATTACCGCTGCGTTGTGTCATCCGCTGAAGGATATCTCTAACAACCTCGTGGAAACCATGATTGATGTCACTAAGGATAAGGCCGGCGGAACGACGCTTCAGCGTACCGTCCCGCTTGAGATTGTCACACCGGAGAGCATTTAATCCCAATCCCGTGCTCAAACACTGCGCTCAATCCTTAATCGACTTTAGGAAAGCGTCATATTCTACGTCTTTGATTGGCACAGAATGACAATCTTCTGGATAGCTGCCGGTGTCGACGTCGGATTTGAAGTCCTTGAAGGCCTGAATGCGAGCGTCCTGCAGCTCTTTCATCTTGGCGCCAAGATCCGCGTAGACTTTGCCGTGACGGGGCTTGTGGTTGACGCCGTAGCCGCAGACATCCTCGGTAAAGAGGTATTGCGCGTCGGCGTATTTGCCTGCGCCCATCCCCAACATGATCAGGCTGGAGTTTTCTGTAAGGTGCTTTGCCACGCGGTCGGGGACGACCTCGAGCTCGGCACCGAAAACGCCGATCTCTTCCATCTTCTTGGCATGAGCATAAAGGGCCGCTGCCTCGTCACCTGTTTTGCCGACAGCGCGCCAGCCGGTCCACGTGATGTAGGACGGGATCAGGCCGATGTGTCCGACCACCGCCAGATGGTTGTCCGCCATCGCTTTCTGGATGTCATAGGACGCCGCGCAATAGTAGCAATCCGCACCGATCGCGCCTGCTTCGAACGCGGCGCGCAGGTAATCCTCGGCGGTGATCAGCTTGGCACCTGCGGGGCCATGCGGGCCATAGGGCAATCCGACCTGCACAAAACAGCTGCCCGCCGCTTCGCGCATCTCGGGCGTCCAGTATTTACGCTCAATGGACAGCATGTGGATGCCCGCCTCGTTTGCGGCGGCGGCCTCTTCCAGCGTGGTGACATAAAGCATCGAGATTTTCTCGCCACGCTTCTTCATGGCGCGGATGTCTTCGACGTGGGGGCGGTTGTGGTACATCGGTTCGCTTTCTTTCAGAGGGTGAAGGCCACGACGAACGCGTCGAGGGCCGCGTCGGAATCGCTTTCGGCAAAGGCTTCCATCGCCACGGGGCCGGAATAGCCCATGGCGTGCAGCGCCTTGGCGACAGCGGCGTAGTTGATTTCTCCGGTGCCGGGCTCGCAACGACCGGGGTTGTCGGCGACTTGAACTTCGCCGATCCAAGGCAAGCAGGCTTCGCACCAGCGGATCAGATCGCCCTCGCCAATTTGGGTGTGATAGAGGTCTAGATTGATGCGCAGTTGCGGACGGTTCACAGCCGATACCAGCGAGAGCACATCTGCGGTCGATCCGAACGGGCAACCAGGGTGATCCAGCGGGTTCAGGTTTTCGAGCGTAAAGGTCACGCCCTTTTCTTCGGCCATATCGCAGATGCGGTTCAGAGTATCGCGGGCCCGCAGTTCCATGCCCGGCGCAAAGGTGCCGTGCTGGGGGATCGGAATGCCGCCATCGCCAAGGCCGGTGCCGTGAAGGTTCAGACGATCCACGCCCAAACGCTTGCCGACTTGCGCTGTTTCCCGCGCCGAGGCTAGCAGCATGTCTGCGCCTTCGGTGTCGGTTAGGCGACCGACCAGATAGCCGTTCATGATGGTGTAGTTAGCGCCGACCTTCTCAAGCTTGTCCAAGTCGTGCGCGGGCCAGTTCCACAGACCCACGCCAAGACCGCGTTCGGTCAGGCGCGCGGCGCGCCACTCGATCGGTTTGTCCTGCCACAGCATTTCGGCGCATGCCGCCAATTGGAAATGTTCTGTCATCTTGTGCCTCAAAGATGTGGAGATCAGGCACCCTGCCCGATCAGATTTCGACGTAGACGCGGCCGTCTTCGATCTTGGTGGGATAGGTGCAGAGGTTTTCGCAGGCGGGTGGTGTTTCGACCTCGCCGGTCGTCGCGTCAAAGATCGACGAGTGCTTGGGGCATTCGATGGTCGCCTCGACCACTAGGCCGTCTTCGAGGTGCACATCCTCGTGGGTGCACATCCCGTCAGTGCAATAGTAGTTGTCTTCGTGGTCGCGAATAATCACGAAGGTGCGCTCACCGTGGTCAAAACGGATGACATCCTCTTCTTCGACATCATTGATCGCGCATGCGTTTACCCATTCAGCCATGGGGTCTCTCCTCCAGTCGTGCCGTTCAAGCGGCGGGGTTGTCTTGGTAGGGGTTGGCCGTTGCGGGTAGCGGACGGCAAATATGAAAGTCCGGGTCTTTGCGCTGACTCCACAGGGCGGGCAGCATTTCCGCGTAGCCCGCAGCAAAGGACCGGCAGGGCGCGGGGAAATCCCACGCGCACTCTTGGTGTAATTCCGGTAGTCGGTAGTACGGCACCAGCGGGAACATGTGATGCTCTACATGGTAGTTCATGTTCCAGTAGATGAAGCGGCTGACGGGATTCATGTAGACCGTCCGGCAATTCAAGCGGTAGTCGGTCACGTTATCCGCAAGCCCGCCATGCTGAAGCCAGCCGCAGATCACCATGTGCCAGCAGCCAAACAGGCGCGGCAATCCGATCAGCAGCACCGGAATCTACGATTGGAACCACAGTGCAGCTGCTAGGGTCAGCGCATAAATCGCCATCCAAATCCGCGCGGTGCGGATGGTTTTGGCGGCGAACATTGGCGGCAGATATTCCGCCTCTTCGGGGTCAATCTTCTCGGCCGCGTGCAGCACCATCAGACGAAACCCGCTGAACATATCAGGTAGGCCGAACAGGTTCATCGCGACTTTCAGCGCCACCACAGGGCGCATGATCGCCACTTCGGGATCGCGGCCCACAATAATCGTGTCCGAGTGGTGCCGTGCGTGGCTGAACTTCCAGCAATGGGGATCGCGGATCATGCAAAAGGACGCGATCTGGTAGACCACTTGGTTCATCCAGCGTGTTTTAAAAGCAGTCCCGTGCCCGCATTCGTGCCAGCGGCTGTCCATTGCCGAACCATAGAGCACGCCATAGGCCAGCCAGAAAGGCAGAGACCACCAGGACGACATGAGCGCGATCGCGATGCCCGCAAAGATCACCATCAAACCGAACAGGATGGCCGTATCGCGGATCGCTGGCCCATCGGAACGCCGCATGAGGGCCTTCATCTCTTTGCGGTCGATGTGGGTGCGGTACCAGTGTTCGGTGACCAGTCCTGCGTCGACAGCACGTTGGGCATCGGGCCCGATCAGGCTGTAATCGCGGGGCATGTTATATGTTCTGCGGCTTGTAGTCGGATGCCGCGACAGGCATCACCCGCTGCAACAACGCGACCGATTTCTCCAAACCTTCCAGACTGTTGAGCAGCACATCTTCATGTTCGATGGAAAGCCAGCCGTCGTAGCCGCCCATTTTCAGGCGGTAGCAGAACTGGCGCCACCAGTCCTCGCCATGACCAAAGCCGAGGGTAATGTAGCTCCACGACCGCGCGGGGATATCCATGAGCGAGCCGTTTTCCAGAAGCGAAGTCGTCGCTTGCTTGGGCGCGTTCAACAAGGTGTCTTTGGCATGGATGTGATAGATCGCCTCTCCCAGAGTCTCGGCCGCGATCAGGGGATCTGCGCCCATCCAGAACAGGTGGGACGGATCAAGGTTGGCCCCCACGGTCGGGCCGACCATCTCGCGCAGCTTGAACATAGACGGGACGTTGTAGACGCATTGATTGCCGTGCAGTTCGAGTGCGATCCGTTCGACACCGTGTTCACGGCAGAGGTCCACGATCTCTGTCCAGAAAGGGGCTAGCACGTCTTCCCATTGATAGCGCAGAATGTCTTGGGTCTCGGGCGGCCAAGAAGACACGACCCAGTTTGGTAGCGTGTCATTGGCCGATCCTGCGGGCAGACCGGACATGGTGCAAACGGTTTTGATCCCCATTTCACCGGCCACACGGATGGTGTCCCGCAGCCCCTGCCCCTGTTCGGGCTGGGTCGGATGCACAGGGTTGCCGTTGGCATTCAGCGAGATAATTTCGAGACCGCGATTGTCGAATGCTTTGCGAAATTCTTCGCGCGCGGATGCATCGGTGACCATCGCAGGCAGATCGAAATGTGACGCAGCGGACCAGCCACAGGTGTTTACCTCGACCCCGGAAACGCCCATGCGGACCGCGTGGTCCAGCATTTCGTCACGGGTCATGCCGCCTAGGCTATCGGAAACAAAGCCAAGCTTCATCTTGCACCTCAAAAAAAGGGGTCGCGCTCAAAAATTTAGAAAATCAGGGGGCAAGACGGCCCGCTTGGGAACAGGCCACCTTTCGGGGAGGAAGGTCTTATTCCGCAGCTTGGGCCTGCGGATAGTGACCGTCGTGGGACTCGACAAAGCCCTCGATGCTGGCTTCCAGATCAGCCATGGTCTCGCCGCCTGCCATGAGGTCGGTGATCTCTTCGCGGGTCTTTTCGCCCTTGCGGAAGTCCGCTGCGATCGCGCCGCGGATCAGAACGGCGAAGTGGTCGCCCACGGTCATCGCGTGCATCACCTGGTGGGTGATGAAGATCACAGCCAGACCACGCTTTTTCGCCTCGTTGACGATGCGCAGAACGTGGGCCGCCTGCTTCACACCCAGAGCCGCAGTCGGCTCGTCGAGGATCAGAACGCGGGCGCCGAAGTACACCGCGCGGGCAATCGCCAGCGACTGGCGCTCACCGCCCGACAAACCGCCGACCAGACGGTCACCGTCGGTGATGCGGGTAATCCCCATCTTCTGGACTTCTTCCACCGCGATCCTGTTGGCTTTGGCACGGTCAAAGATCTTGAAGGGACCGAAACCTTTGGTGGGCTCCATGCCAAGGAAGAAGTTGCGGCCAATCGACATCAGGGGATAGGTGCCGCCAAACTGGTGCACGGTTGCGATGCCCTGATCCTGTGCGTCACGCGGACCGTCGAAGGTGGTGGGTTTTCCATCAACCAAGATCTCGCCGCGGGTTGGGGCGTGAACCCCCGCCAGGGTTTTGATCAAGGTCGATTTACCAGCGCCGTTGTCGCCGAGCAGGCAGAGCACTTCGCCAGCGCGGACCTTCAGGCTGATTTCGTGCAGGACGTCGATGGGGCCGAAGCTTTTGTCGACATTACGAAGTTCAATAACAGGCGTATTTGTAGACATATCTGGCCTCATTCCTTCTTCTTTCTGGCCCAGTTGGTGGCCATGGAGCGGAAGCTGTCGTTCATCAGAACTGCGATCAGAAGCATCACACCGATGATCAACGAGGACAGGTTACGGTCGAACGGGGTATAGCCGATGCCCTGCTGCACAATCGACAGGGTTGCAGTCCCAAAGAAGATGCCAGCCACGGTGCCAAAACCACCGGTCAGCAGCACGCCACCCACAACAACAGCGATGATCGTGTTGAAGATCAGAGCAAAGTTGGTGGTCGTAGTCGCAGAGTTCGACAGGACGGTTTCACACACGCCCGACAGAGCCGCTGCCATCGACGCCAGCATGAACAGACCGATTTTCAGCTTGTCTGTGGGGATACCGGCGTTGCGCGCACTGTCCTGATCGCCACCCAGAGCGAACAGCCAGTTGCCCCAAGGCGAGTAGTGCAGAACATAGTACAGCAAACCTGCCAGAGCGATCCACCAGAACACCGAGCTCTGGAAGCCCCAGATGTGATAGTCACCGAACAGAGCCTTGGCCCACGCAGGCGAGGTCAGCGCTTGGCTCGTGGTGTCAGTCAGCAGCAGCGAGAGGAACAGGGTCGCGCCGGATACCGCAAACAGGGTTGCGAGGGTAACAATAAGCGAGGGCACCTTGGTGCGTGTGACCAGCATGCCATTGATCCAACCGATCGATGCCGCGATCCCAAAAGTGATCAAGAGACCCGCGAGGATCGGCAACTCGTAGAAGCCGCAAGCAATCGCCATGGTCATTTTAGCGGCGGGTACAACCGCGCCGATGGAAATGTCGAGTTCGCCCGCGATCATCAAGAAGCCAATCGGGATCGCGATGATGCCGATGGTCGAGGCCGCGTTCACCCAGCTAGAGGTACCGAAGGGCGACAGAAAATTCCGGTCATAGCCAAAGTAAGAAAAGAATAGAAAACCAGCATCATGCCGACAAAGGCACCGACCTCTGGTCGGCGGAACAGGCTACCGATGGAGAAGCCTCCCGATGGTTTGGTTGCGTTGGCGGTATTGTCGGTCATTCAAGTGTCTCCTCAGCGCAATATACCGTGCGCACATGCATCAAAGTCCTTCGGCAGGGCTGGCCTGCCGAAGGCAAAAGTAAGGGATTAGCGGGCGCCAAGCTTTACGCCTGCCAGTGCGCTCTCGACGTTCGAGGCGTCGATGATTGCAGGTCCGGTCAGAACAGGATCCGTTGCAAGCTCAGTGCCGAAATCGAGGTGCGCGGCCAGCATGGAGGTCGCGAGGAAACCTTGCAGATAGGGCTGCTGGTCGATTGCCATGGTCTGGGTGCCCGCCTGAATGCGGTCCAGAACAGCGGGGTTCATGTCGAACGAGCCGATTTTCACGCGGTCAGCTGCACCGATCTGAGCCACAGCATTGGTTGCAGCGTCTGCCGACCATGCGGCCAGAGTGATCACAGCATTGATCGACTGGTCAGCAACCAGCTCGGACTTGATCGCTTCGGCGGTACCGGTGATGTCACCGTCAAGGTTCGCAGGAACGCGCAGGATCACAGCTTCTGCACCGGCTTCGGCTGCGCCTTCGGCAACACCCTTACAACGGGTTTCGAGGTTGATCGCGCCGGGGGTCTGGATGTGGCACAGGATCTTGGTTGCGCCGTTCTCGACCATGTACTTGCCGCCTTCAAAGCCAGCGACGTACTCGTCCGAACCAAAGTAGTTCACGCCGTTCACGTCTTCTTTGACGCTCTGACCCGAGTTGTACATCATGATGGTGACGCCCTTCTCTGCAGCTGCCTGCAGTGCGGGAACCTGCGCTTCGGGAACCCAGACGGGGATCGCGATGCCATCAACACCCTGAGCGACTGCCTGGTTGATCAGGGTTACCAGATCGGGGCCAAAGTTGTCATAGTTGGGGGTGCGCAGGTAGTTCACCGAACCACCGTTCGCTTCGACCATCAGGGTCGCGTCATCAACGCCCTTTTTGATCAAGTTAAAGAAGCCGTCTTCGATCGAACCTGCGATCACAGCAATGTCGGCAGCCATTGCGTTGGTTGCCATCAGAGCCGCGGTCGATGCAGCAGCAAAAAGGTTCTTCAGTTTCATGTTCGTTTCCTCCCTATAGTCACCGCGTTTTTGCGGTGCGAACATTTAGTGGTCCTTCGGAAGCTCCTCTTTCCGAAGGCGCGAGAGCCGCTATTTGGCGGACCCTCCCGTTCTTCTGGCCTTGGCCTCACGCTTGGCGCGGAAGCGGGCTTTCATTCTTTCGTCGGCCTCTTTTGTGCCGTCGTGCCAGGTTCCAAGCCATTGATCCCACGGCAAAAACCCGTCGTCGCAATAGTTCACCTCAAAATACTTGTGATGCAGGTAGTGGGCGTAGGCGTGGCTGGTCACAGAGCGCTGTTGCCCCAGCTCGAGGCGATCAAATCCAAGGTGCCCGACGATGGCGCCAAAGGTGGCGAGCACGAAAAGCCAGAGCACGACAAAGGGATTTGAAAAGAGCGCGAGCTGCAAAACAAGTGCGCCATAATACAGTGTAGACTCGACCGGATGCATAGACAGGGACGACCAAGGGCTAGGATTGATCGAATTGTGATGGACCGAATGTACCCGTTTGTAGATCGGCTCCCAATGGATCGCGCGGTGCACAAAGAAGAAGTAGCCTTCGTGCAGGATTGGCGCGAATAGAACTAAGGCGATGACCCAGATCGGGTTGTCGATGGTCGGTACGGCGCCAGATGCCATCAGCCACATGACCACCACCATGATCGCGGTGCCAATCGGCACGGTCACGAACAGCGACCGCAATGCATTGTCCCATGCTTGCGAGCGGAACCAGAAGACATCTGACGGCTTCTCAGCGGGAAACGTGCCATTGTATTTGAAGCGGCGCTCTTGGGCGCGCTGCATGTACAGACGCAGCTCGAAGGCACCAAAGAACAGCGCGGCACCAGCAATGTTCAGCGCCAGTATGCGCAGGGTCCAACCCCATTCGAGCGAGGCCATAACCTGTGTCTCAGGCAGCGCCCAATGCCAGTAGGCCAGCGCGATCGCCATGTAGAGCGTGTTCCACCCGAAGAGATACCCGAGCACAAAGCCGGGAAGCTTCTTTAGGGCGCCCGCGGACACGGGCGGCAGGGCGATTGGCGCATTCGGGCGCCAATTGCCGCGCTTGTCACGCGTGCCGTATGCGAGATCGTTTACCATTAACCGCGGGCCTCGGCAGCAGCGGCCTTTGCTTTCAGGCGGTCTTTCTTGGCTTTGAAACGGGCCTTCATCTGAGCATCGGCCTCTTTCGAGCCGTCGTGCCAAAAGCCGAACCACTTATCGAGCGGGATCAGGCCCTCGCCACCATAGTTCACCTCAAAGTACTTGTGGTGCAGGTAATGGGCATATGCGTGGCTATCGACCGCGGCGTCCTCGGTGATCTCAAGCTTATCAAAGCCGATGTGTCCGTTCAGGGCGCCAAAGCCGATCATCTTGGACTGGAACAGTGCAACAATCGGGTTCGACGGGATCAGCAGATGCCAGAAGATTTCGACAAAGTAGGCAAAGCTTTCCACCGGATGCATGGAAAGGGACGACCACGGGCTCGGGTTGATCGAGTTATGGTGGATCGAGTGGATCCATTTATACAGCGGCGGCTGATGGATCAGCCAATGGATGGTAAAGAAATGTACCTCGTGCAGGGCCGGACCGAGCAGGGTCAAAACAACCAACCACACCCAATGCTGTTCCCATTCAAGCCAGCCCAAGGCATGGATGCCGTTGGTAAAGCAGTAGAGAAACAGAACCTCCATGATCGTCCACATGGGGATCGACAGGAAGAAGCTGCGCAAGAAGTTGTCGAGGTTTTGGGATTTGAACCAGAACACGTCGGACGGGTTTTCTGACGGGAATTTGGCGTTGTACTTGAAGCGGTTCTCTTGCTTGCGGCGGGTATAGTAGAGCAACTCGACTCCGCCGAAGGAGGCAAAGATCACACCGGCGTTCGCCGCAAAGAGCAGGCCAAACCCCGTAAGTGAAATGGACTGATAAAGGGCGAGGTTCGGCTCAATCAAAAAGAACCAGTAAGCCAGCGCCATCACCATGTAAAAAATATTCCAGGGCCACAGGTAGCTCAGGGCAAAACTGCCAAGCTTGCTGAACTTGCCCGTCCAGAACGGAGCGATCTCCAGCGTTTTGCTGGGTGCCCAATTGCCGCGCTTGTCGCGCGTGCCGAACTGCAAATCGTCCATGAGTCCCTCCCGGATCAACCCGCCAATGCTCCCCCATGAGCGGTGCTGAATTGAGTGAGTGGTTGACAGATTGACGCATGAGCGATCAAGACTAGTTCAAATCAGTGCATGATTTTGTTTCAAAATAACTCAAGGGAGGAGCCAAATGAAACAAAATGAGGGGACGGGCCGATGGTAGGACGGCCCACTATTCGTGATTTGGCCGATGCGGCGGGGGTTTCTGTGTCGACCGTCAATCGCGTCATCAACCAGCCAGATTCGGTGCGTCAGCCCACACGAGATCGCGTTTTGTATGCCGCCGAAGACATCGGGTTTTACGGTCTGGGCTCGATCGAGAACTCGGTGATGAGGGCTCGAGAGACACATCGGCTCGGCGTCCTGCTACAGCAAGGGGATCGTGCTTTTTACAGCGGTCTGGGCAAGGCGTTGACACGAGCGGCACAGACATATCATGCGGCAAATATTGATCTACAGGTCGAGTATCTGAGCGATTTGAGCCCCGAGAATGTGGCTGCGCGCATTCGCGCTCTAGGAACTCAGGCGGATTCGATTGGCGTGGTCGCGGCCGAGCACCCTTATGTATCTGACGCAATCGATACAGTGATTCAGCACGGCGTGCCGGTCACGGCACTCATTGCTGTCTTGTCGGCTCAGCACGACGTTGGCTTTGTGGGACTTGACGGTTGGAAAGTTGGTCGGACGGCAGCATGGGCGTTCCACCGGATGTGCCGCGAGCCCGGAGAGGTCGCGATTCTATTGGGCAATCCGCGCTATCGTAATCAAGAGTTGAACGAAACAGGGTTTCGTTCGTACTTCCGCGAGCATTGCCCGAGCTTCACCCTGCTCGAGCCGCGGTCGACATTAGAAAGTTTAGCAATTGCCAAGGAATTGACGCACGAAATTCTGGATAGCCACCCAAAACTGAAGGGGCTCTTCATATCAGGAGGAGGTGTGACGGGGGTGTTGGAAGCACTGAGGGAGCGGCCTCAAGCCGATGATTTTGTCACGGTTGGTTACGAACTTTTCGGTGCAACACGTACAGGCCTGATCGACGGAACACTAACGATGGCAATCTGCCATCCGGTAGAGGCCTTTGCGCGCCAGATTATTTCACAGCTCGTCGCGGCGAAACTGGGGAACCTGAAGTCTGGCGCCACTACGACCTATCTCAACTTTGAAATCTACACGTCTGAAAATGTTTAACAGTTCGCAGAGAAGCTTTCGTGGCGCTGCTCTACGAGGCAATTGACCGATGGCGAACCGCCCCACAGTAAAAGACGTCGCACGCGAAGCTGGCGTTAGCGTCACGACCGTTGATCGCGCCTTGAACGGCCGGATGACGGTTCGCGAGGATACCTTGAAACGCATTGCGGACGCTGCGCATCGTGTCGGATACCATAACAAATTCAACCTGACGCAAAGGCTACACACCTATTCCCCATTGATGCGGTTGGGTGTCGTGCTCGTGAAGAGACATCAAGAGTTCTACCGCAACTTTTCCAGTGAACTAGAGGCGACCATGGCGCAGCGGCAGGATATCCGGGGAGAGGTGAAAATCCGATACGCGGCATCTCAGGCACCTGACGATTTTGCGCGGGAAATCATGAGCCTATCCGAAGAGGTTGATGCTATTGCGTGTGTGTCTGTCAACCATCGCAAGATCGACGAAGTCGCCCGCGATTTGCAGCAGCGTGGCATACCCCTCTTCGCACTGCTTAACGATGCCGCGCGAGGTATTAGAACCACATATATGGGATTGAACAATATGAAAGTCGGGCGATCTGCCGCTTGGCTATTGAGCCGCACCATCAGGTCGCCGGGAAAATTAGCTGTCTTCGTGGGCGGCAATAGATGGCATGGGCACGATCTTCGCGAAGTTGGATTTAGATCTTTTATCCGAGCGGAAGCGCCAGAGTTCACTGTCCTTGACACCTTGGTAAATTTGGAGACGCGGCAAGTCACCTACGAAGCGACTCTAGATTTGCTCAATCGGCACACAGATCTGGTCGGGATTTTCGTCGCGGGTGGTGGGATGGAGGGTGCCATCGCAGCCCTTCGGGAGTCGCGTCCGCCCAACAAAGTTTATACTGCCGTCAACGAATTGACTGGAGAAAGCCGTTCTGCTCTCGCAGAGGGATATGTGCATATGGTCAACGCGACGCCCATTCAGGCCTTGTGCTCTGATCTAGTGAGTTTAGTCGTGCAAAGTCTGGACCCCAAGGGCACCGCCCTGCCAGATCACAAGTTCTATGCACCAACGGTCTTTCTGCCCGAAATGGTATGAATGACGTTTTTTCGTCATTTTGCAAATGCAGCAAACGTCAGAAATGACGTTGAATGGTTTCAAGTTCTTTGACGTCAAGGCGCGCGCGCCCTCATGGTCCGACAAAGCCTGCATGGCAAGCTACGGGTCAGGAGGAGGTCCCTATGCAAAGAGCGCTTAACCAGATGACGGTTCCACATCTCAGCTTTGAGGCATTTCTCGATCTGGCGTCAGATATTGGCTGCGTCGGGGTCGAAGCCCGCAACGATATGGATGCGCTCGGACGACCTCTGTTCGACGGAATGGCGGCCGAAGCTGCTGGAGCGTTAGTGCTCGCAAAGGGGCTGAGGCTAATCGGCCTGAGTCAAGTTTATCCCTTTAATCGCTGGGACGAAACGCGCGCGTCCGAGGTGGCTGGTCTGATTGCGACCGCCAAAGCAGCGGGCGCCGAAACCATAAGCTTGATCCCTCGTAACGACGGGACGGGCCTCGGAAATGGCGAGCGGCAGGCAAATGCGCGCATCGCGTTGAAAGCAATTTATCCTATGCTGGTAGCCGCGGACATGAGAGCTCTAGTCGAACCCTTGGGTTTCGGCAGATCTTCGCTTCGCTTCAAGGAAGAGGTCGTCGGGATCATCAATGACCTTCAGGCGACTGATCGCTTCAAGCTGGTGCACGATACGTTCCACCACATTCTGTCAGGCGGTGGGCCGCTCTATCCCGAGCAGACGGGCATCATCCATATTTCTGCCATTGTGGACCCGTCGCTGAGCTTTGGCGCAATGGAAGACGAACATCGCGTCTTGGTGGATGAAAGAGACCGGCTAGAGAATGTGTCACAAATCAACGCTCTGCTGGATTCGGGGTATGATGGACCGGTCAGCTATGAGTGTTTTTCACCCAAAACACAGGCGCTGAGTGATCCCAAGACAGCGATCTCGCAGTCTTTTGCTTTCATCGAAGCAAAGTTGGCCCGGGGCTAAGCCCTCTTATCTCCATGCAGCCGTCACTCGTCGGCTATGGTAAAAGGATACTTCATGAAACTTGGTTTGGTTGGATACGGCTTTGGTGGCCGTGTGTTCCATGCACCTTTTATACATGCCGCAGAAGGCGTGGATATCGCAGGTGTTGTGGCCCGCTCTGCAGACAAGATCGCGCAACTGGCAAAAGATCTTCCGGGCGTTCCCGTTTATAGCAGTCTTGCTGAAATGGCAGCCGCAGGCGAGGTCGAGATGGTCACAATCACCACTCCGCCTGAGACCCACAAAGCTCTGACGCTCGAGGCAATTGAACTCGGCTTGGATGTGGTTTGCGACAAGCCCTTTGCACCGACCTACGCCGATGCTGCCGAGATGGTCGAAGCAGCTAAGGCCAAGGGCGTGTTGTTGAACATCTTTCACAACCGCCGATGGGACACGGACTTCCGCACTCTGAAGTCGCTTGTCGAAAGCGGTCGCCTTGGGGAAATTCGTGCGATCCACAACCGCCTGGATGCGGATGACTGGGCTACGCTCGAAGCGGGCCCCGGCGGCGGGTTGCTGCGCGACCATGGCAGCCATTTCATCGACCAGATGCTGTTCCTGCTTGGACCAGCCGCAGCAGTTGATGCAAAGCTCGACTTTATGGACCTGCCCCAAGGAACGACAGACGTGAGCTATGCCGTGCACGTCCGCCACCAAAGCGGCCAGCATTCCTACATCACAGGCTCCAAGGTAAACTACTACAACGAGCGCGAATTCCGCGCCTACGGATCGCTCGGGACTTATGTCGGACGCGGCACAGATGTGCAGGCGCGGATGGTGATGGCGGGCCATATGCCTTCGGACGACCCCGAAGGCTGGGGCATCGAACCCAAAGAGGCATGGGGCACCCTGCACACCGAAGGCAATGCGGAACTCGTCCCCTCGGTTCAGTCCAAAATCCAAGACCTCTACACCCAATTTGCGCAGGCTGCACGGAGCGGCGGCCCCGGCCCTGTGCCGGCGACGGGTGCCTTGCACACCATGCGCGTTCTCGATGCGGCGCGCGAAGCGTCCGAGACCGGCCAAACGGTACTTATCGATTAACACCACGGCCCGAGCGGCCCAATTCCGGAGACTACAATGACCGTTCGTTTCGCAATTCTCGGCGCAGGCCGCATCGGGCAGGTTCATGCCCGCGCAGTATCCTCGATCCCCGCAGCACAGCTGGTCGCCGTGGCTGAACCCTTTGCCGACGCAGCCAAGTGCATCCAAGACACCTATGGCTGCGACATCCGCGAGATCGATGAAATCGCAACATCGGACGATGTGGATGCCGTTGTCATCTGCACTCCCACAGATACCCACGCGGACCTGATCGAAAAATTCGCCAAAGCAGGCAAAGCTGTCTTCTGTGAAAAGCCCGTCGATCTGATCGTACCGCGCGTCAAAGAAGCCTTGAAGACCGTTGAAGCCGAAGGGGCGACCCTGATGGTGGGCTTCAACCGCCGTTTCGATCCCGACTTCATGGCACTGAAAGCGGCCATCGACAGCGGCAAGATCGGCGATGTCGAGATGGTCACCATCACCTCGCGCGACCCCGGTGCCCCGCCCGCGTCCTACATCAAAGTGTCGGGCGGCATCTTCCGCGACATGACCATCCACGACTTTGACGTGGCCCGCTGGCTCTTGGGCGAAGAAGTTACCACCGTTATGGCGCAAGGCAGCGTTCTGACCGATCCCGCCATTGGCGAGCTTGGTGACTACGACAGCGTCAACGTCATCCTGACCACCGCGTCGGGCAAGCAGTGCACTATCACCAACTCGCGCCGCGCCACCTATGGCTACGACCAGCGTATGGAAGTTCTGGGCTCGCTCGGCATGGCGCACGCGCAGAACACCCATGAAAACACCGTCGAAGTCGCGGTTGAAGATGGCTACTACAAAGCGCCTCTGCTGAACTTCTTCATGGACCGCTACACCATGGCGTATGCCAATGAAATCGCGGCATTTGTTGATGCGATCCAGAACGGCACCCCCACCCCGACCACCGGCCTTGACGGCCTGAAGGCGCTGGAACTGGCGGATGCCGCACTGGAAAGCGCACAGACCGGCAAAGCGGTGACACTGGCCTGATCGGCCAAACCGGAGGAGAGACCATGATCCAATTCGGCACCAATCCAATTGCATGGGCCAATGACGACGACCGATCGATCGGCGCGGATATCCCGACCGAACGCATCCTGGACGAGGCCGGTCGCCAGATCGGCTTCGACGGGATCGAGAACGGTCACCGCTGGCCCGAAGATCCTGTGGAACTACGCGAGACACTCGAAGAATACGGCCTGAAGTTCATTTCAGGCTGGTATTCGACCGAGTTATTGACCCGTTCGGTCGAGGACGAGATCGCGGCCTTCCAGCCGCATCTCGCCAAGCTGAAAGAGAACGGCTGCAAGTTTTGTGTGACCTGCGAAACCTCGAACGCGATCCACTCGGACGCGGACAAGCCTGTGAACGACAAAGCCTCGCTTACGGCGGCAGAGATGCTGGCCTTCGGCGAAAAGATCGAAGCCTTTGCCGCCTATATGGCGGCACAAGGCATCCATCTGGCCTATCACCACCATATGGGCACGATTGTCGAGACACCGGACGAAATCGATGCCTTCATGGCGGCGACCGGCCCCGCGACCAAGCTACTGTTCGATGCGGGTCACTGCTTCTTTGGCGGTGGCAATCCCGAGGAGGTTCTGGCCAAACACATCGACCGCGTGGTCCATTTTCACGCGAAAGACGTGCGGCTTGACATTGCGCAGCGCGTGCGCGCCGAGCGTCTGTCCTTTATCCAAGGTGTTTTGGCTGGCGTTTTTACCGTTCCTGGCGATCAGGAAGGCGCGGTGAACTTTAAACCCTTGCTCGCACAACTCGCGGCCAAAGGATACGATGGTTGGATTGTGATAGAGGCGGAACAGGATCCGAGGGCCCGTAATCCCCTGCTTTATCAGACTTTGGGGTTGGCGACGCTCAGGCGCTTGTCAAAGGAGGTCGGCCTCGATTTTATGATGTGATGACAAATTGTAGGCATTGATCAAGTCTGTGCGGCTGAGAAGTCTCTTCATTGTCTTTGCGGCTCGGTTTGGAACTTTGGCCTTCCGGAAACTGTGTTTGTCAGGCTGCCGCGGAGGTCCACTTGTAGCGGATTTTGTTTCAGCATTTGCGACAGGCGCCGCTTCAGATAAAGGCAAAATGGGCTTGCTGGGACAAAAACGTCGGCGTAGTCATGCCATGACCCAGCGCATCAAGGTTTGGTTGTTGGTCCGTTCTCTACGGACTGTCGGCATCCGTTTTCAGAGGTCGCTGGCGTGGCGAACGACGGAAAAGTCTGCACTGGCGAAGTTGGGCTGTTCCGGTGTGTCTCGGCCTGCATGAACCACCGCATCAGTGAAGCTACGCTTCGGCGATGGTCTATTGCATCAGGAATCTGAGATCGCTCTACAGGCCAGAGTGTGTCCAGAGCTTTGCTTCCCGCGCGACCTTTGCAAGATGGTCCTCAAGGGTTTTGCCCGTGACGCGCTTACGAGGCTTGAGGTCGTGATCTCCATCTTCGAGCCAGTGCAGTGTGACCGCATCTGACAGTGCGTAGGTCTCGACGACTTCCCGCGTGCCGAAGGGATCTCGGGTCCCTTGGCAGATGAGGGTAGGACAGGTGATGTCCGATAGGTTTTCGCCGCGGCGATTGTCGGGCTTCTTCGGTGGATGGAAAGGAAAGCCGAGGCACAGCAGGCCGTTGATCCGCCCCGCGTCGTAGAGGTCTTCGGCGATCAGGCTTGCTACGCGGCCGCCCATGCTTTTGCCGCCAATGATCAAGGGGCCGTCGCAGGAGAGCGCGTCTATGGCAGACAGGAATTCAGGGGCATAGGTGTCGGCTTTTGCGGGCGGGCGCTTGGAGCCGCCCGTGCGACGAGCCGCCATATAGCTGAACTCAAACCGGGCGACGCGGAAGCCTTGGTCGGCCAGCCCCTCGGCAACCATATTCAACCAAGGGGTGTCCATCGGGGCTCCAGAGCCGTGGGCGAGGAGGATTGTCGTCCTCCCCTTCTCATTGCCGTTCAGCAGGAACTCCATGGCACCCTCCAGGCAGGTTAGGCCGCGCTGGCCTCGCGCTCGGCTTCTTCGACAGCAAGTTCGGCCATTTTCAGCGCCGCCTCTCGACTGCTGGCAACCGCGATAAAGCGGCCGTTGTGGCAGAACTTGGCGCCTTTGACGCCGCTGGCTTCTTCGAGCGCTTCGTCGGTCAGGCCGGCCCACGCCGCAGGTAGATCCGCGCGCTGCTCAAAGCTGTCGCCGCTGATGCGGATGCCGCCGATGGACCAATCGTTATCACGGGGATTGATCACGAACAGCAAGTGGTCGGCGCCCGCTGCGTCGATGGCCGAGCGGAATGGCATGCCCATGGGCAGCTCCAGAATGCGCGAGGCGCCTGCGTCTGCGATCGCTTTGGCAACAATGGCCTCTGCGCGGCGCTTGGCGGCTTTCTTGGCGATCGAGGCTTCGACGAAGGCCCCTGCGATCGGCAGCGCCTTGGCAAAGGCCTGATCGTCCGCATCGGGGCTGCGGTTGTCGAACACCGGCTTCAGGCTTTCGAGCAGAACAGAAATCGTCAGCGAGGTCAGAGGGCCCGCCACCGACGGGTTCATGGCGCCGTTGTCCATAAGGTCGATCGGCAGGACAAAGCTCTTCTCGAAGCTGGCGTGGATGTCTTCCAGATCCGCCTCGGGGATGTCGAGCGCACGGAGATAGTCGAGCCCGTAATGCTTCCAGATCAGGCCGAAGGAACTGTAGGGCTGCTCGTCTTCACGGGTGGGCACCGGGCGCTGATGATGGTCAAAGATGCGCGCTTCGGCATCATAGTCGCGGCCCACATCGTAAATGATCTTGCCCTCGCCGGGGGTGATCCACGCTGTGTCGCGGGTGCGGACCAATTCGGCTTCGGGGAAGAGGCGGGTCAGGATGACCGACGACAGCAGTTCATCCGCGTGAAAGCCGCCACTGTGGGTTACGAGGTGGGTAATGGTCATCTGGGTCACTCTGGCAGGTCTGGAAATGCAAGGGGCGACCGGTGGGGTCGCCCTGAGGAAGTCATGTTCTGGGATGTTTCAGCGTCTGCGCGGCCACAATCAATATGTTGCGCAGGGCGTGGTCCGAAAATTAAATCTAGGGCTTCGCGAGATCTTTGCCCCGATTTCGCGACAACTTTACCCCGATTTACAAAAGTTTGTAAGTCGGCCCAAAGTTATCTCCGTGTCGCCGAAAATCCTCCCTAATTACAATGGCTTATTTCGCATAAAAATTGACCGGGAGCAAGGATGCCGCGAAATTCGGGGTAAGATCCCGCGAAGTCCTGAAATTAAAAAGAAAAAGCTCGCCGAAGCGAGCCTGTTTTCCGAATCTGTGAATGACGTTTAGGCGGCGTTTGCCGTTTCGACCAAGGGCTTCACCTCGACGAGGATTGAGCTGATTCCTTTTTTTGAAGGATCACGAAACGCTGGGATCCGCCGATTGAGAATTTCGGTGAACAGATGTTCGAAGCGCCCTGCCCCACGCTGGCTTGCGTAAGTAAGGGAGTGGAAATCATTTCGATCACGGTGGACGATTTCCACCAGTTCTTCGATCTGCGCCAAAAGAGCATCTAGGTGGTTCCGGGCAAAGACGACGTGCCGAACTGATCCTTGGGAAGTTCGCGGCACCAAGGGTTGAACGGCTCCGGTGCGATAGAGGACCTCGAATTGGAGCTTCGTCGCTCCAATGTAATCCCGCGCATCTCGGAGCGGAATTGCTGTCTGGAAGGCCTCGACCAATGGAACAGTTTGTGCCGCTTCAAAAACCATCTTCCCGGCTTCGATCTCGGTCGCCTGCGAGGGAATTTTGCCAAGCTTTTTGAGGATCCGCGACAGGCGCTTTCGGTCAATTCCGACTGCTAATGAGAGACTGGGAAGAGAATGGTATCGACGCACTGTGATTTCTTCACCAAGGACTGTGGTGCCAGGCTCTACCGCGGAATGTTTGACGATGTGATCGCGAAGCAGGTCGCGGATCGGCCCGGGGTCGATAGCATTGCTTCTGCGGTCCAGCCAATCAAAGAGAACACCATAGTGCGCAAGAGGACCTGCCTGAACTGCGGAGGCTGGTGACATATTGCGGATCGTGTCCAAGGCTTCTTCTACAGCTTCGTGACCCTCTTGGTAGATCGAGAAGCCGATATCGATTGCCTCTTCCGCGGCCTCCTGTGACAGCTTGGTCAGCCTGACTTTATGGCCATGCTGGAGGACTCCGCCGATCATTTCCGACGCGGCTAAAACCTGCTCCATTGACTGGTCGGCCAACCAAGAGGATTCGAGGGGTCCTCCGCCATGCACGCGATGGCGTAGCCAATCTAAGTAAGTCGGGGTTTCTCCGGATGCGTCAGACGGCGCGTTGTAATGCGCGTCGTTCAACGCAACCCGCAGATTGATCGCGCCTGTCTTTCCTGTGGGAGTGAGCCAAAGACCGTGATGCGTGCAACGCTGAACGTGGCGGAAGCCCCAAAGAAGACGAAAGCGCCAATTGGTCGGGCCGCCATCCTCTGCGAGGCAGGCTGGGCAGTAGCGCTTGGCTTGGGGCAGCAAGAATGGCTTAGAAGTGGCCTCTCCTCGGAACTCACCACCGAGCCGAAACACACGGATTGCGTTGCGCTGGAGTTCAAGCAGGTCATGCCCAACGGCATCCGCGAACATCTCTACGGCCTCGGGGCGGCCTGAGGCAAAGTGCTCATGGTTGATGCCACGGTCCCGCAACAGCCGCTCCATACCGCGCCCGGTGTGATACATCGACAGACGATCGGCGTACGAAGTCAGAGTTTCCTGCGTATCAAACGGAAGCATCGGCCACAGCATGGTTACTGCCCCCACCCAATTGCATGAAGTTCGTTCTGCACGCCAGCCCATTGAGAGGCATGAAAAGGCGTCATGCCGATACACTTGCTGCTCTTGCGGTAGACGGTCTCAGCGCGTTCAAGCGATAGCTCCGTGCGTTTGCGGGTGATGGCGTCCGCCAGGATCAGCTTGCCAAGCTCGACGCTGCGTCCGAGTTGGCCATGCTTCGCGAAGAGGATCCGTTCTGCCATCGAACAATCTTCCGGGATCTCGACACCAACAGTCTTCGCCGAATATGCGAAGTTTTTTGCAAACGTGAAGGCGGCTTTGCTGCCGAGCCCAATTTCGCCCATCGTGAACTCTTGGAAACGGCGCGCTGTTTCGCCTGACTCTTCCGAGAGGATGTCGTCGCGAAGGCTTGGGACCCCGGCAATGATCAGGGCAACGCCTCCAGCAGACTGCATAATGTGCTTGAGCGACTGGATTGCACCGGCCACATCCCGGCCCGCCCCTCGACGGAAAATGTGGTGGCATTCATCGATAATGATGGCGCGGATGCCGAATTTGGTCAGCCGGTGCATCACCATTTCCCAAGCATCAGCAGACCGTAGCTTTGCGTCCACGCGCTGGTAGCCTGTCCTTGCAAGGATAAGTTCGGCAAGCTTCTTGATCGTCGCCTCAGGCGGGACAGTAATGTAGAGTGTGTTCCCCTCCTGTCCCTGTGTTGCTTCGGTCAGGACCGAGTTCACCCGGAGCATCCGTTTCAAAAGAGCGCTCTTGCCGTCACCGGAGCGGCCCAACATCATGAGGCCACGGCTTTCGCCAGTCAGCGGATCAACCCGCGGCTCGGCAGTCATCGCGCCATTGTCGTCGATTTTAAAGAGATCGAAGAGTTGGTCCTCAAACTCGTCCTCCATACCGAAGCGCCAATAACGCGCTTCGAGCCAGGCAGTTTTTTCAGTAATTGTGGAAGGGATCGTGTTTGTGGTGTTGATCGTCATTTTGGTCACTCCATAGTGTGGTCTTCGTCGCTGTCATGCGCGCTCTTTGTGGGAGTAGAGGCAACGTCGAACTGATTGGTTTTAGCGGTGATGTCAGGCGACGCCTCGCCGTCGAGGTCCCCCATCAAGGGGCGATGTGGGACTGCTTTGTGGCGTCGTTCAGCGGTATCGGAATGACGCATGAAACGTTGGGTCTCGTATTCAAGCTCATCCCCCGTCTTGGGCAGCGAAATCAGCCCTGTCAGGCGCTTAAGGCGATAGGATTCTCGGTTGGCTGCGTTGATCCAGTCCCGGCGGGCGCGCCGTTCCGCGTCGATGACAGCCAGATCCGAGTCATCAACCTCGGCCTCCTCCGCCAGATCTGCCAACATCTCCAGCTCGCTCTTGCCGATCCAGCGCTTCTCGCAGGCCGGCACTGTCATCCACGAGCCGATACCCGCGCGCACCGAGATGGTGCCGATATCGCCGTCCCACCAGAGCACCTCGAGATCGTCCACCTTATCGTTTAAAAGCATGTGCATAGTCGCATCCGACTGGTAGTCGATGTTGCGTACGCGAACGCCCTTGCGCGTCAGCTTGCGGCGCGTGCGGACGCCGAACACCTCACGCATTTCATCGGTTGTCAGGGATCGCGGTGGGCACTCCTTGCAGCCTTTCTCCCAGGCCCTGCCGGGGGACATGCCAAGCGCGGGGTGCTTCTTGGTGTGGTAAGCGTCAACAACCCAGCGCACGAGCCAGCACAGGAAGGCTTCCAGCGTCAGGGTCGCACGGGCTGCGGCGTCGTTCTCGCCGCGCTCGACTACATTGCTGAAGGCCCTACCAGAGAAGCGGAGTAGTAAATCAGTGTGAACAGTCCGAAATACGCGCTCAATGAAAGGCTTCAACCAGGGCTTGCCTGCAGGGCAGCCAAGGTTAGTGATCCCTAGATCAGAGAGAATGTCGTAGGCATCATCCGTGATATACTTATCGCCGCGGTCAAAAACGATGGCCTCCGGTGCGCCACCCATTGGCCAACCAAACTTGGCACCGGCTGCATCGGCGATCGGGGACTTGTCCATGTAGATCATCTCGAGGGTTCGAGCGAGCGGGCTCTCGGCGCCTTGCGGGACGATCTGCAGACCCACGAAGCAGCGGGTGTGGACATCGACGGCACCTGACAGAGTGACCCTACAGGGTTTCCCATCCAGTCCGATTAGCTGTTTGATGGACACCGGCAAATGATCGAAAAGGCCCGTCTCGCGCATGAGCACAAACAGATCCACGGTGTATTCGTCGACTTCAACCCTCTCCAACACCCGAGATGTCGTGATACCCATGCCAAGCGTGTGCAGGTCTTTGTAGGCGGTATCTCGGCTGCTTCTACGTAGCGCGTGATCGATCGGCGCCAATTCCTTGATCTTGCCTTTGATATAGTCGTATCCAGGTCGCTGCAGCTTTGCGGCTGGCACAGGCAAGCGTTCGCGGCGTTCATTTTCGGCGTCAATAGCAGCCTGAACGCTTTCGACGAAGGACTGGATCGTCGGGCGTTCCTGATCCCACAGCATATCGAGTTGGCGTTCGAGGAAGCTGTCGGTCGCCTCGTTGTACCGCTTGTAGCGACCGCAATTTCGGTATTGATCGAACAGCGCGTCATCCCCATTGGCCTTCCAGGCGCAATACCAATTCCACATCGTGTGCCCGCATTTGAACCCCTGATGAAATTCAGCAGCGCGCTGTTGCGCCTTCTCGGTTCTCTGGACCTTGGTACCCCCGCGCTTTGCTTCCCGCATCGACAACGCTGCTAGGTATTCGCGGTATCGCTGGCCTCCATTCGCGATGATGGTGACGATTTTCTCGCAGAAATCATCTCGGACAGGATCGAGTTCACCTTTGTCTAGCATGTCCTGAATGGCGAGGACGTATTGCTTGCGGAACTTCTGACGCGCGACCTCCGCGCTGACACGTTCGCTGCGCCGGATGCGATCATGCCGCGCAGGCTGGGCCAACGGGCGCTTGAGGATTTTCAACGCGCCATAGTTGTTGTCGGTGATGATGGCTTCATAACCGTAAACACTGGCTACGCTGTCGTGGCACTCACCGCTGGTTGGATCAGTCCAAGCCTCCCAAAAGACCAAATAGCCTTCTGGGCGCAGATCTAGCACGCGGCCCTTGCGAACACCGACCTGGAAGTCACAGTCCTTTTCGAGGAGCCGCTTGACCTTCTGTTTGAAAGAGAAAGCCATTAGAGAGCACACCCACGAGTGATCAAGGCATGTCCTGTGATTTTCTGCGGCGAGAATAGCTTGGCCCGACCAACTTGAATGGCACGCGCAACACTTCGAAACCCGATGCCCTCAAAACCAATGTTCGCGAGAAAGTCACGGATGCGGATCGGCCCTTCGATATCGGCGAGTCCTGCGATGATGGGAGCATCAAGATCTGGCTCTGGTTCGCGCGCGGAATGGAAGAGTTTCGCATTATGCAGCTCGATCGGATGGATGTTACGTTCTGTAACGGTCAGAACGTCATCGCAGATATTTCCAATCGCAGCCTGTTTCACGCAATCGATCTGTGAACGATATTTGAACGTCTGCGCAATACGCTCCGGCTTTACCGAAATGCAAACACGGCGACCGCCTTTGAAGGTGACCCTAAAATCAAAGAAGTGATTTGAGGATTTGCCATTTGGCATGACGAACGGAAGAGCGGGCAATTGCTCTTCAATATCTGAAAAGTCCGGACGAGTGATGAAGCATACTGCCGTATTGTGTTCCAGCATACTCGCGAAGCCCAATCGCTGGCGCTCGTTGCCACGATTGAAGACGAGTTCCCCCACAAAATGCCCTCGCGAGGATTTGGGGATGGTACGCGCTGCTCGAGAAGGCGAGGGTTTACGACGCTTGTGCTTGGGTTCGGCGTTTGTTGTTTCCTGCTTTTTGCGAGGCTCGCTCTTTTCAGGGCAGTCGACGCTCTTATCGCTTGAGGAAGTAGGGTCTTGTGGTCTTTCCATTCGTTCTTACCTTTAAGCACAGATGGTTCTGTCCGATCCGCACTGCGGTCGGGTCCTTTGTGTGCTCTCCTTTGGGAATTTTGGTGGGTTTTCGCGCTGCATTTGAAATGCAGCTTGCGCTTTGTGTTTCGGCTTTTTGGCCAATTCAGTCTTTGCTTTTATCTTCTCAAATTCTCCGTCTTATGTTGCCGTTGCTCGACTACAGATTCACCTATGTGTAAAATTTTGAGTTTTGCAGGAAAAAATATTTCAACCTTCTCGCGTTGATTGTTTTTCAATATAATTCAATATCTTGTGCTGAAATTTTTTTGGGAGGCCAATGTTCTTGGACACTTCTCAAGTGTTTTGCAGCGTCATAAAGACCATTTTTCAGAGCGACCTCGGAGAGTTCGCCAGGCCTGTTCGCCATTACCTTCCGCGCTATGCGCAGAGGGATGCCAAGCCCATGTACTCCGACCGTGGGGCAAAAGCCTTCCAGATCAATGTCAGGAAACGTCCGAGAGATGTCGATTTTCAGTGGGCTGCCGAGACGATACCAGCGAGACAGCGTCCGTGCCCATTGGGAGTCGTCCGAGATGTAGATCAGCATCGATGTTCTGATAAGCCTTTCACCGAGTAGAGGATGGCCGGTCACCTTGCCGGTTAGGTAAAGTTTGGAACCTTGCAATACGCATAGGTACTCGTCGAGATTTGGGGCATGTAGGTCAGCGCCATTTATTTCGGGCCCCTTTTGAGACGCTCGAAAAGCGTGGATACAGCGTTGGATGAGTTCTTGGAATTTGGGTGTACGTATTTTTGTCATTTCGCCATGAGGTCGCCACTCGGACCGGAAACAGAACTCCGCCAAGGGGTAAATTGTGATTGCGAGATGAGCGCTCAAACAGAGCCCGTAATCCCTTGTTTTAAAGGCTGCAACAGGATGATTTTGCGAAAAAGGATGCCGGCAAATTTGTCGGACCTACGCTCCGCCAAGTGAGCAAGGAGTGCGTGGGATTCTCAAGGAGGTTTTCGCAAACGCTTGTAGTGCACATTTGTCTCTATGACGTAACGTCACTTTTCGATGAAATGCGACCTTCTTCCATTCACGTTGATCGGCGCAGTTACTTGTTTGCAAAAAAGCGTTTGCGGAAACGGGTGAAAACGGGGTGGAATACTATCCTTGTGAGCGAGCGACACAATCAATAATGTAAGCGAAAATTTGCTACGCAAAGAAAGCTTTTGAGGAATATGTGTTGAATGATGTAATTTTCGCGTTCGGCGTTGAGACCAAGAAGCGCATCATCGAGCTTGCTGAGTTGCTGACCAAGTCGGACAGCAGCCCGGGTCTGATTGCTGCAGGTTTGTTTCTGACGACCTTCGCTCTAGGGATTTGGTATTTCATCAGAACTTACCATCAGTTGGAAGCTATCAAAACCTTTGACGGGATAGTGCGCAAGCATGATGGGATTGAGGCCTTTGCCGATGGTTATGCTGACTTCAAGCATCGCATCAAGTCCGACTACAGAAAGCGGGGTCCGAGGGAAGCCATTTGGGAGGCTTGGGACGAATTCAGCGAAACAATCGTACCTGATGACATTGACGGTCCTCTTAGGATGCGAAATTCCATTCGCCCCGCGTCATTTATGAATATCGAAGATTTGGGTTTCGGACCCGCTGTCTTTCGTATCGTGCCAAACACACTGGTTTCCGCTGGCTTGTTTCTCACGTTCCTTGGACTAGTGGCTGCACTTCACCAGTTTTCTCAGTCGATGAACGAGACAGCTGGGGGTGACATGAACAGCGCGATGCAAGACTTCATGCAAATCGCTTCAGCAAAATTCATCATGTCGCTGGTCGGCCTCTTTTGCTCGATCATCTTCACCTACTTATTGCGGGTGCGCCAAAACAATTTAGAGCATCATCTGCATCGGCTCTGTACGGGTATCGAACGCAGGCTGGTCTTCGTGAGCCTCGAGGATATCGGGTTCCGCCAGTTGCGGGCTGCAGAGGAACAAAAGGCAAATCTACAAGAGATCGGCACCAGCCTTGTGGCACAGTTGAGAGAGCCTCTCGATGCACTGCCAGGGGCCATTACCTCTGCTATCTCAACCGAGATGAAGCCAATCTTCGAGAAGGTCGGCACGCTCGGTTCCTCCAACATGGAGGGTCTAGTTGGAGATCTCTCCCAGCAATTGTCGCATTCGGTGGGCAATGCTCTCACTCGAGCCAGCGAGTCGCTTGGCGAGGCAACGGATCGTATCGGCACAATGGTGGATCGAATGAGCGCCACCAACAACCAAGCGGGCGACGGGCTTCGTGACGCGATTGACCAGATGGCTCGCGCCATGTCCGAGATGCGCTCGGAAGTCGCGGCGAGCGGTCGGACAGCGTCAGAAGCAATGAACGAAGGCGCGGACAGGCTCCTATCGGTGATGAACGACACGCTCTCGGGCATCAGGGACAATACCGGGCAAGGTGCCGAAGCGATGCGAAGCGCGGCCGAGGAAATGCGCCGCGCGGCCGAGGGCTTCCGCGATACGCTGGAAAGCGCCAGCCAAGATAGCGCAAATGCCGCGAAGCAACGCATGACGGAAAGCACGGAGCAAGCAGGACAAGCGATTGAAGGTGCGGGTAAATCGTTGCTTGAGAGCTTTAATCAGACAAGCGCCGATATTTCGCGTCTTGGAACTGAAATGGGCGGTGTTATCGGCGGTGAACTACTCTCGCGGATGGAAGAGATCAGCGGGCGTCTGGCAGAGATGGCTGATGCAGTTCAACGCGGCGCATCAGGTGCTCAAAGCGCTGCGCAAGGCATGAACTCCGGGGCGGACGCTATCCACGGAGCGTCTGAAGGCTTTAGGATCGCCAGCCAGAGTCTATCCTCAGCTGCCGAACCCATACGCGCTTCCCATGAACGTATCGAGACGACGATGCGGCGTGTAGGCGATCTTGTCGAAACGGTTTCCGAAACACTTATGCAAAACTCCGCCTCGGTTGCCGAGAACGCCAGCCACGTTCTGGAGACCGCACAAACTGCGCTTGGCAATGAACGCGAAGGTATTCGCCGAAGCCTCGAAGCGACACGCGCTGCTATGGCCCAACTTTCGGACGAGGCCGAAAAGCTCGATCAGATCGATGAAATGCTCGGTCGCGCCCTTACACAATATAATGCGCAGTTGGAAGCTGCACTTGGGACGGCGCAGGACCATGTCGGCCAGATGCGTGATGCCCTTGCGCCAGGGCTCGATACGCTTAAGAGCGTAGTGGAACAGGCCGAAGCATTCTTACCTAGCCAGTCGCGGGGGCGCACATGAGGGCGCAAGGAAAGCAGGTTCGCCATGAGGAAGAGGAAGAGAGCGCTTTTGTTTCGATGACCGATATGACGGTCGGCTTCCTATTCATTATGATGATACTTCTCGCGTTTTTCGCTAGCCAAGCCCGTGAGACAGACACTATCCCACGCAGCGATTACATCGCCGTAGTGGATCAGCGGGATAGAGCGCTCGAAACGCTGCTTGAGCGAGAGGCGACCATCACTCTTCTGGAGCAAAAGATTGAAGACCTCGAGGCCCAACTCGCCGATTTGCGTGACAAACTTAAGGTGGTCAAAGAGGAGCGCGATCGGCTTGCCGAGCAGGTTGAAAACCTGACAGCGGAAAATGCTGAGCTTTTGGATCGCTTGCAAAAATCTCAAAAAACAGTCGCCAAGTTGGAACAAGAAATTCTTGAAAAGGATCAAGAAATCAAGCGCCTGAAAGAACGCCTTGCCCGTCTGGAAAGGCGCGACCCGCTGGAGGCTTATCTTTCAAATGTCGCGCATGAACGGGAAAGAATTATCAAGGATCTCCGGGATCGGCTCCTCGTCGACTTCCCCGACCTAAAAGTAGAACTCAGCGAGGAAAGCGACGCGCTGCGTTTTCAGGGGGAAGGATTGTTCCGGACGGGCAGTGACAAGATTGTAGAAAGTAAACGTGCGATCATATCGCGCCTCGCGGAGCTCCTGAACGAAATGCTGCCCTGCTACACGATCAGCAAAACACCGATGGAGCGCTCGAACTGCAGAGCAGGATTTATCATGATCGAAACCGTCCAGATCGAGGGGCACACGGATAATGTCGGCAGAGATCAGACGAACCGTCCGCTTTCTGCAAATCGCGCGAATAGTACGTTTTTTGCCATGACTGACGCCGCAAACGACATAATGCAGCACCTCAATCTCAAGCGACAGCCGGTGCTCTCCGTCGCGGCCTACGGTTCGGACAGGCCTGTGTCTACGAACGACACAGCAGAGGGGCGCGCAACCAACCGGCGGATCGACTTGCGTTTTATCATGGTCACCCCCCAAGACACCGACGGTATCGAGGTTATTCGTCAAGCACTGGAGACGGTCGGAGGTCAGGAGTGAACGAAGCGCGTTCCAAACATCCGTCAGCCCGAGACCTGCTGAACCGGCTGGAACCACTGCGGACGCGTGCACTGGCACCGCTGGACGGTATTGGCAGATCAGTAGCCTCTATCTTGTCGAGATGGCCAGATGCTGTGCGTACGCCCGAGGATCGGGATCGCGAAAAGCTGGCGCTGAACATGCTTTTCCGAGTTCAAAACTGGAAGTGGGACGACATCACCACCCAGCGCGTGATCTCTGCAGCAGTTGCTGTTTTCGACGAAGAACGTCGATGTCGTCCGGATCTCGCGCCGGTTCGGAGCTTTTACCTGTCCGAGATCGCGATCCGCGATCCTGGTGCTTTTCTCGATGGCATGGTCGGGATCTATATCGACAGTTTCACGCCAGGCTCAGATCACACGCGCAATCTGGCAAAGGCGCTTGCGCAGCGTGCTAGGGATCTCGGTGGGAGGTGCCGAAAACTTACCGAGGCTCTTCCCAGTCTCTTCCGGCCCGATACTGCGCAGCTTGAACTTGGGCGGCTTATGCTGGAGTCTGACGATCCTTATACCCGCCTTAAACAAATTGGCCTGAACAGTCCGCACACTTCAGGTCTAGCTAAGGCTGCGCAACAGGTTTTCATTGAACGACTGAAACCTGATTTAGCAGGAGCCAAAGCGCGTCAACAGCTCTTCAACTGGCTGACGCCTGAAAAAGGCCCAGTTCTGCAAACCGGCGCCGGTTCTGCTGTCGAAGCCCTGCTTTCCGTGTGGCGAGACAAGGCACCCTCGGACGCGCTGCGGAACGAACTGTCAGAACAGATCATCGCCGCTTGGAATGATCCACGACTGCACACGGGCGGGATATGGTCAGGGTTCGATCCCTCCCTTCGCGCGATCCTTCTGCGTTGGCTGACTCACCAAGACATGAAGTTCTTCTGCAACATGGTCACGGCCACGCAGGACAGCCACATGTGGCCTCCGAGACGGGACTTTTGGCTGAAGCTTTACGATGACAAGATGATCGATGAGGCTTGGGTGGCCTTCGGATCAGAAGCGCGCCGTTATGCGCAACAAAACCTCGTTCGGAGCGGAAAGACCGACATGAACCGGCGCTTCGGGCGTCAATTGGATCGCGGTGGTTCCACATCTCTCCTAATCATGCGGATCGGCAACAAGATTGTCGTTGACGGGTGTCACAGTTACAAAACGCACATCTTCCGAATGGATGACAAACAAGCACCAAAACTCTACCAAAGAGAGTACTATTGCGACAAAATCATGCGTTCTTCGCGCAACTCTAAGCCCCACAATTCTATAAACAATTGGTCCCAATGGGTGCTCCAGAATGTCTAGTATTTCGCCCATTATCACGACCTCAGATCGCTCCATTCAGGTTCGGTTCCCAGAAGCCAAACAAGGGCTTTTTTCGCGCCTTATTTCAAAGCCGAAAGAACGCAGCTTCACTGCGCTCAATCCTGAAGACCGGGACCTGCTTTTTGCTATAGGCGATCTTCGAAACTGGGAGGACGCTCATCCCGGCGAGGTCACTGTTGAGACAGATCATATAAGTCTATCGCATGACGCAGCTTCCAGCCTTTCTGCTACTGCAGCTGAAGCGTTAGGTTTGCCTAGAACAGTGGACTTGATGCTCAAGACCGACGTGTCTGGCGTTTTGGGACGACCAGACTTTAGGCTGCGCTACGAATGGTCTCGGCAGGGAAGCCGCGAGATACCAAAACGGACGGGTGCAATCCTACATACCTCGAACGGCGACCGTCGTCTGCCACTCTGGATGAAACGTGCGCTTGATCTGGCGGACAGTTTCGATGCCAGCCAACCTATCGAAGATCATTGGCGTGCTTTGGCTGAGTTTCGCCGAGCCATCGAACCTGAGGCTGACATCGAGGCGGAAATGCCAGCGAACCGAAGCATGGCCGGGCTCTCGATGACCGCCTTCCTGCGCGGGCTGGAGGTACGTATCGCAGATCGTTTCTCAATCTCACCCGACGAAGCTCTGGGGCACTTCGACGTGGTACCCTATTCGGCCGAACGCCTCGAGAATGCCGAAATCGGTGACGATATCTCCGAAGAGCAGGCAGAGCTAAGCGGAGAGGAACTGGCAATTTTCCAATTTGGCTTGCACCAATATGGAGCAAAGCCCGCTTACCGGATCGGAAATAACGGTTACCTCGTCATCGACAAGGGCGCGGCCTCGGTGCTGGCAGAAATGACCCGTGCGCAGAAGGCTCCGCGCGAGGAAAGGCGCGCCTTCATCGAGAACCCTAGGGCTTTCATCACAGAAGCCGTCAACCGCGACTTGGCTGAGCGTGGGGAATTGGATGGTCTCGATGATGCGCAGCAAGCTGAGATGGTCGAAGCCATCGCAGGGCCTGCGCTGATCGAAAGCCGCGAGTATTCCGAACGCGTGACCGGGATCGTTGTTTACAAAAGAGAAGCGGAAATCGGCGAAGGCAGTGGGACGACATGGCTGCCCGAAGCCTTTGCACAGCATCTCGTCGAGGCCATTCGGGCACTACCCAAAAACGAGCTTCAGGCCTTGCGTGACCATATGGCGGCGGTGGTTGAAGCTGGGACGGACATCCCTGCTGAGATCGCTGGCGAAGAAGTGCAAGTTACCCCGGCCCGCTTGGCCGCGATTGAAGGAGAGATCCAGCGCCGGGAGAAACACGATTTTCCGGACGGCGATAAGCCCGAGACACCAGAAGCCGATGGTCCGATCATCCTCGACACAAAGGGCAACTACGAGAACCTGACGTGGGAAGCACAACTCGTCCCACGGACGCCTACGATCCCGATTGAGGTGCCGCAGGCGATCACCACGCCCTTACGCGAGCACCAGAATGTCAGTTTCGATTGGGCAATGCATGCTTGGAGAGCTGGGTTGCCCGGCATTCTAAACGCCGACGAACAGGGGCTGGGTAAAACCCTGCAAACCATTGCGTTTTTGGCCTGGCTGAAGGAGCACATGAAGCAACCTTCGGCGAAGAACCGTGGCCCGATCCTCGTCGTGGCACCCACTTCGCTCCTGCGCAATTGGGAGCAGGAAGTTGAAACCCACGTCGAAGGGAGAGGCTTCGGGACACTCGTGCGCCTTTATGGGTCCTCTCTGGGTTCCCAGAAGCGGCGCGACGCGCAAGGTACAGAAACACAATCCGGCCTGCCGCAACTCGATATGGATTGGCTGGATGAGGCTTTCGAGGACGGACGCGCGCATCGTTACTGGCTGTTGACGACTTACACGACGCTTGCCAACTATCAGCATTCGTTGGGGAAAATCCCGTTCTCGGCTATGGTAATGGACGAGATCCAAAACATTAAGAACCGTGCGACTTTGGCGTCGAAAGCCGTCGAAGCGATGAATGCTGATTTCAGGATCGGCCTGACCGGAACGCCCATCGAGAATGCTGCGATCGACCTCTGGACCATTATGGACCGCATCGCGCCGGGCTGCCTCGGCTCCGGCGCGGAGTTCAAATCGCGTTACGCAACACCCGACGCCGAGAACATGGCGGAGCTCCATGCGCGTGTCTTTAAGGCGCGCGGTACCGCACCGCCACTAGGTCTACGTCGTCTGAAGGACCAGGTCGCCCGAGATCTGCCGAAGAAACGCCGCTTCCTGCATCCCCGCCTGATGCCGAAAGTACAGGCTGAGGCCTATGATCTGGCTCAATTGAAGTTGGCCAACGGCGGACCTGGCGCAGCGCTAAAGATGCTGCACCATATTCGCTCGGTCTCGGTTCATCCAGGCGCGGCCAAAGCCATGCCACCGGATGAATTCATTGCTCAGAGCGCGCGCCTTGACGCGGTCGTTGATGTCCTGCACCGCATCAAAGATGCAGGAGAGCGGGTGTTGGTATTCATCGAGCATCGAGACATGCAGTTTCGCTTTGCCGAGATTGTGCGCCACCTCTTCGGTCTTGAGAAGATCGATGTGATCAATGGCGACACGCCGATCCCGCGTCGGCAGGAGATCGTGAACCGGTTCCAGCGGCATCTGAGCGTCGATGGCGGCTTCGACATGCTAATCCTCGGCCCTAAGGCGGCCGGTACAGGCTTGACGCTTACCGCGGCTACCCATGTGATCCACCTGTCGCGCTGGTGGAACCCGGCCGTCGAAGAGCAGTGTAATGATCGCGTCCACCGCATTGGGCAAACACGCCCCGTTTTTGTCCATATCCCGATGGCCTTGCATCCTGAGCTTGGTGCCCAGACCTTTGATAGCTTGCTCCAAAGCTTAATGCAGCGCAAACGCAAGCTCGCGGAACAGGCGCTTTGGCCCATGGGGGACAACTCGGCGGATGTGGCGGGACTGACGAAGGCTGTCTCAAGTCCGACACGTGGCCATGCGGTGATTGCCGACAGTATGGCCGAGCAATTCCAACGAGATGGCCTTGCGCCTCACGCGCCAGATTCCTTTGGTGCTTGGGAGCTGACATAAAGAGTACGATAGAAAGTTTGTTCCATGACGATAAAGCGTGGTCTCATCATTGATACACCCTGGATCGACCATATCCTCGAAGGTCGCAAAGATTGGGAAATGCGATCCCAGCCTACGACAGTCCGAGGCTGGGTAGGGCTAATTCGCAAAGGGAGCGGCAAAGTGGTCGCTATCGCCCGTCTTGCTGATTGCGGCAAGGCTCTCACACCAGATGAAATGATTGCCAATGAGGAGCATCACCGGATACCCGAACGAATGATCCGCAGCGGCGAGGTCGCGAAGTGGTGTGTCCCTTGGAAGTTCGCGGACATCCGCCCGCTTGCTCAAGCGGTCCCGTATGAACACAAGAGTGGTGCGGTTATCTGGGTGTCCCTTTCGCAGGAGGTGACGCGCGCATTACATGCTGCCAATACCAGCGTTCAAACTGCAGCATCCCAGGAAGCGCCATCGCCGTCTCGTCAAGTGACTACGCTAGTAAAGCTGTCAGACCGGCACGATCATTACTCGGCTGAAGTTGCGCCGCGGCGGCCTTCAGGAATATATAATCAGCTCCCCTCAGATACTCGAAAAATCATAATGCGGAAGTCCATCACGCAAGGCAGCTTGAGCAACGGCTATATCGCATTGGGAAGTGCCATCGCCTCTTTCCCCGCAGATGCCATTGGCGGTGGCAATAAGAAAAGCTCTGCACCCAAGACGCTGACGGTCCATTGGGGTGGACCAAATCCCACTAGAACCGATATCGCTGGCGACAAAAAGATCTTCCGAGACCGAAGCATCATGAAAAATTTCATTGAGACTGCAGGCGCATGCGAAGGCGACGTTATCGTGGTGTCGCTTTCAGATCCTTACACGGTCCATCTCTCCCTTGAGCGTTCTGGGCTCGAGTAGGTCCGCCTGTTGGTCACTTCTGCGATTTTGCTTTCCGCGGGCGCTGTCATAGGAGCCATAGTTGATCACGGTATCAATTGACTGATTTCTCAAATTACCAGAGGGCAAAATTTGGCTATCAGACTCGCTGAGTGATAGTCTGGATTACTTACTATCGAGGCCGTGAGTGAGGCCTGATTATGACGACTGAACTTGCATATCTTAATGATACGCTTCATTCTGTGGTTGATTTAATGCAAGGTGTTTCATGTCGGCTGCCGTTAATCAAAGCCCCGAGCAATTAGCGAGAGATCGAATTGACGAATTGCTCGCTGCGGCCGGCTGGGTTGTACAGGACAAGGCCGATATAAATTTCAATGCGAGCCTCGGAATTGCAGTGCGCGAGTACCAAACGGACATTGGACCAGCCGACTATGTTCTTTTCGTCGATAGGGCCGCTATAGGCGTAATCGAAGCCAAACCTGAAAATTGGGGCGAAAAGCTTACGACCGTCGAGGAGCAGTCCTCCGGCTACGCGAATGCGCAACTGAAGTGGGTCAACAACTCGCAGCCTTTGCCCTTCGTGTACGAAAGCACCGGCGCAATCACACGTTTCACCGATGGGCGGGATCCGTCGCCGCGGTCTCGCGAGGTCTTCACTTTCCACAGGCCGGAAACCCTGAAGTCCTGGTCGAACGCGCCGTTCTCGTTCAGAACCGGGCTGAGTAAGCTCCCTGACCTCAACACCGACGGCCTCCGTGATTGTCAGATCACCGCGATCACCAACCTCGAGGCATCACTCCAGGCCGGGAAGCCGCGAGCTCTCGTCCAGAAGGCGACCGGGTCGGGAAAGACCTTTACCGCCATCACCCAGGTCTACCGCCTGCTCAAACACGCTGGCGCGCGCCGAATCCTGTTCCTTGTCGACACGAAGAACCTTGGCGAACAGGCCGAGCAGGAGTTCATGGCCTATGTCCCGAACGACGACAATCGCAAGTTCACCGAGCTTTACAACGTCCAGCGCCTGACATCGCCCTCGATGGCCGGTGATACTCAGGTCGTCATCTCCACCATCCAGCGGATGTATGCCACGCTGAAAGGCGAGGAGCTCGACGAGAGCCTCGAAGATGAAAATCCTGCGGAACAGAGGTTCCGGCCCAAGTCGCCTAAGCCGGTCGTCTACAATCCCAAGCTCCCGCCCGAAACCTTTGATGTGGTGGTGATCGATGAGTGTCACCGCTCCATCTACAACCTCTGGCGGCAGGTCATCGAATACTGGGATGCCTTCCTTGTCGGCTTGACCGCGACGCCCGACAACCGTACCTTCGGCTTCTTCAAGAAGAATGTAGTCAGCGAATACACCCATGAAAAGGCCGTCGCCGACAAGGTCAATGTCGGCAACGAGGTCTACATCATCGAGACCAAAGTCACCAAGGGTGGAGGCAAGGTGCAGGCCGAACAGCTGGTCGAGAAACGCGAACGGGCGACCCGTACGAAACGCTGGGAAACGCAGGACGTGGACGAAGCTTATGCCGCCACGCAGCTCGACCGCTCTGTCGTGGCACCCGATCAGATCCGCACCGTCATCCGTACTTTCCACGACCAGTGGCCCGAGATCTTCCCCGGTCGCAAGGAACTTCCCAAGACCCTTATCTTCGCCAAGACCGACAGCCACGCAGACGACATCATCCAGACCGTCCGCGAGGAATTTGGCGAGGGCAACGAGTTTTGCCGCAAGATCACCAATGGCGCGAAGAACCCGAAATCCTCGCTCACCTCGTTCCGCAACGAATACTACCCGCGCATCGCCGTCACCGTGGACATGATCGCCACCGGCACCGACGTGAAGCCCCTCGAATGCCTGCTCTTCATGCGGGACGTGAAGTCGAAGAACTACTTCGAGCAGATGAAGGGCCGTGGCACCCGTGTCGTCAAACCCGATGACCTGAAAAAGGTCTCCCCCTCGGCCACCGCGAAAACCCATTACGTCATCGTCGATGCGGTGGGCGTCACCAAATCGGTCAAGACCGCCAGCCAACCGCTCGATAGCAACCCCTCGATCCCCTTCAAGGAACTTGCCATGAACCTGATGATGGGCGACCGGTCCGAGGAAACCGTCAGCTCCCTCGCAGGCCGTCTGGCGCGGCTGGATCACAAGCTGACCCCCGAGGATCAGGAGAAGGTCACCGAACTGGCGGGCAAGCCGCTCTCCGCCGTCATCCGTGACCTCTTCGATGCCATCGATCCGGACAAGGTCGAGGCTGACGCCATCGCCGCAGGCCACCCCGAGCCCGACGATGCCGCCATGAACACCGCCCGCGAGAACCGCATCAAGCAGGCCGCCAATGTCTTCACCGGCCCGCTGATCAACACGCTCGACACCATCCGCCGCGACACCGAGCAGACCATCGACCATGACACCATCGACGAGGTGATCACCGCCGCATGGGCGGGCGATGCGGACGAGAACGCCAAGGCCATCGCGCAGGAGTTCGAGGACTACCTCAAGGAACACCGCGACGAGATCGAGGCGCTGACCATCTATTTCGACACGCCCGCCCGCCGTGCCGAGGTCACCCTGTCGATGATCAAGACGGTGCTGAAGACACTGACCGAGGATCGCCCCCGCCTTGCGCCGCTCAATGTCTGGCGCGCTTATGCGCATCTGGATGAGTACAAGGGCGAGACGCCGAACGGCGATCTGACGGCCCTCGTGGCGCTGATCCGGCGGGTGACGGGGCTCGATGACACGCTGACGCGGAATTCCGACCGCGTGCGGCGGAACTTCCAGAACTGGATCATGCAGCGCCACTCCGGCGCAGGGACGAAGTTCAGCGACGCCCAGATGGACTGGCTGCACATGATCCGCGATCACCTGATCAGCTCGTTCACCATCGAGCGCGACGATCTGGAACTGGCCCCCTTTGACGGCAAGGGTGGGATGGGGCAGATGTACCACCTCTTTGGCGATCAGATGGACGAGGTCATGACCGAGATGAATGAGGCGTTGTCGGCATGACGGAACTACCGAAGGGGTGGGCAGTAGCCACCGTAGGCGAATTATTCCATTATTATCGTGGAGTGACATACTCGAAAGAAGATGCTGAAAAACAACCCAGCGAGGGCCGTTTGCCGGTACTGCGGGCTAATAACTTCAATCAGGCATTCGATTTATCGGACTTGGTTTTCCTCCCCGAGGCGATGGTCAGTCCAGATCAGCGGCTTAGGTCCGGTGATCTACTTTTTGCCATGTCAAGTGGTAGCAAGTCACATGTTGGCAAATGTATTGAGGTTAAAAAGAGAATGAACGCAAGCTTTGGCGCTTTCTGCGGCGTTTTACGCCCAGTGGATGCTATGGCGCCCAGTCTCTTCGTTCATGCTTTTCAGAGTAAGAAGTTTCGGAACTATATTGAAGAGTTGGCGGCAGGAACGAATATCAACAACCTGAAGCGGGATACTCTACTGAATTACGAGCTTTCGATCCCACCCCTAAACGAACAACGCCGTATCGTGGAGCGGATCGAGGCGATGTTCGACGAGATCGATCATGGGGTGGAAAACCTGAAGAAGGCCAGGGCGACCCTTGGGCTCTACCGCCAATCCCTGCTCAAATCCGCCTTCGAAGGACGTCTGACCGCCGACTGGCGCGCCCGCAACGCCGACAAACTGGAAACCCCCGAAACCCTTCTGGCCCGCATCCGATCCGAACGCGACTCCCGCTACAAATCCGCCCTCGACGACTGGCAAAAAGCCCTGACCGACTGGCGCGAAAACGGTGAAGAGGGGAAGAAGCCGTCGAAGCCGAAGCGGCCACGGGACATTGCCGCCATCCCTAAGGACATCGGCATTCCCGGTTGGACCACTGTTCCACTGGGTTTGATTATAGATACCCCAACCTACGGGACATCGAAAAAGTGCGACTATGACGGGGGGGCGAAAGGGGTGCTTCGCATCCCCAATATCGGTGCAGGCCGCGTAGATGCTACTGATCTGAAGTCGGCAGACTTCGACGAATTTGAAATAAAACAGTACGGCCTTGAAGAAGGCGATGTCCTGACTGTTCGTTCAAATGGTAGCCTTTCGATCGTGGGGAAGCCGGCACTTGTGACAGCGAAGGATACGGCGTTCCTTTTTGCCGGGTACCTCATCCGCGTGAGAGCCGTTCCTCGGGTGTTGCAGCCTGAAAACTTGGCAAATCTGATGACTGAGCCTTCCGTACGCAATCAGATCGAAGCCAAGGCAAAGTCTACGAGTGGTGTGAACAACATCAGTGCGAAGGAACTGGAGGAGCTCCAAGTCCCGATCTGCTGCATGGAAGAACAAGCCGAGATCACCCGCATTCTCGACGAGCGCCTCTCTGCCGCCGATGCGCTGGAGGCCGAGATCGACGCAGGCCTGACCCGCGCCGAAGCCCTGCGCCAGTCCATCCTGAAACAGGCCTTCTCGGGCAAACTGGTCCCGCAAGACCCCGAAGACGAACCCGCCGCCGACCTCCTCGCCCGCATCAAGGCCGAAAAGGCCACCAAGCCCAAGGCACCCCGCAAACGGAAAGCACCGCAGAAGCAGAAGGAAGACCAGAATGGCCTTTGACGCCCTCGATGAGATCTACGGTCTGAGGACATGGAAGGGTCTGCCTCTCGCGGATGGCTTCATTCGCAAGGTTGTCCCTGCCGCCGATCTGCGCGGGGCACTGCCAGAGTTTGCGCGACGTCCTTTCGGAACAGAGCCCAACAACCATCCTCGGATGCGCAGTATCTGGAGAATGCCCTTCGGTGACGATCCTTGCGAAAGGCCGGTTGCCGTCGTGTCGGACCAATACGATCTGCTGCAACACCAGGTTCTTGCCACCTGGCTGACGGAAAACCTTTCGAAAGCCGGTCTCAAGAACGCTGACGCGGAAATCACCATGACCGAATACGGGGAGCGCGTTCGGATCACCGTGCCGCTGGTCGATAGGACTTTCGACTTCGCCGAAGACCTGCTGTCTCCTGACCGCTACCGTCCCGAGATCGAGGTGACGAATTCGGTTGATCGGTCTTCAGCCTTTCACGTGGTTCTGCGTTGGCGTCGCCTGATTTGTCTGAATGGTATGTTCACAGTCGAGGAGGACCGGATGCGCTCGATCCATCGCGTAGACCTGTCCCGGACCGAGCTGGTACGCGATTTCATCCGGGAACGTCTGTCGACGACACCAGACATGGTGACCGCGTTGAGCAGTTGGAAGAAGCGTAAGACCGACAAGCAAACGGTGCAGGCGTGGTGTGAAGAGTGGCTGCGCAACCAGAAGGATTGGACGGTCGAAAACTGTGCCCGTCTCTGGTGGATACTCGAGCAGGGCTACGATGGAGAGGTTCGCACACCCAGCGGCAAGAAGGAAAAATGGCCATTGAGATCATATCAGGTCAGTCAGGACGCCCGCGTTCCCGGCGACAACTTCCCGGTCAAGACCGCCTACGACGTCGCGCAGCTGCTGACGTGGATCACTAGTAACCAGAGGTCGGTCGAAATGCAGCTCGAAGGCACCGAAGCTGTGCCCAAGTTGATGAAGGCTTTCCTGAAATTTGCAGGAGCACGAAAATGAGCACGTTCGACAGCACGAAGCTCCCGCTTCCGCAGGTCCTGAAGGACATCACGGATGGTGTCATCCAGCTTCCGGATTTTCAGCGTGGCTGGGTGTGGGACGACGAGCATGTGAAATCCCTTCTGATCTCGATCGCGCGGTCGTTCCCTGTGGGTGCCGTCATGATGCTCGATACGGGCGGTGAGGTGCGGTTCCAGGTCCGCCCCGTGGAGAACGTCGAGTTCAGCGGAGGCCTGCCCGAGCCAGAAAAGCTGATCCTTGATGGTCAGCAACGTTTGACTTCGCTGACCCAGGTGTTGGCCCTCGACAAGCCGGTGAAGACCTTTGACCCGAAGGGCAAGGCCATCGACCGGCACTACTACATCGACATCGCGCTGGCGCTTGAGGAAGACCGGCTGGAGGACGCATTCATCTCGGTTCCCGCTGATCGGATGATCAAAACGAACTTCGACCGGGACATAGTGATGGACCTGTCGACCACGGAGATGGAGATAAAGAACTTCCACTTCCCATGCTCGCAGATCCTGAGCTCAGACGATTGGGAGGAGGCGCTGCACGAGCACGCGCCGAACCGCTTCGGTGAGTTCATGAAGTTCCGCAAGCAGGTGCTGGCGGCGTTCAGGAGCTACCAACTGCCTGCGATCACGCTGGGCAAGGCTACCTCGAAAGAGGCTGTGTGCCTGGTGTTCGAGAAGGTGAACACCGGCGGCGTCCCTCTGTCCGTTTTCGAACTGGTGACGGCGACCTTCGCCGCCGATAACTTCAATCTCCGGGACGACTGGTACGGCAGCCGGCTTCGGAAGGTCGAGGGCAGGGTCGAACGGTTGTCGAAAGAGCCGATCCTGAAGGGGATCGAACCTGCCGACTTCCTGCAAGCGATTTCGATCCTCCAGAGTTCCGAACGCCGGAAGGCCGACATTGCCGCAGGCAAGACAGGAAAGCAGATCTCGGCAGTTTCCGCGAAAAGGGCGACTGTTCTGTCCTTGTCCCTTGCTGACTATCAGTCTTGGGCTCCGGCGGTGGAAGCTGGCTTTATCCTTGCGGCCAAGTTCATGCGAAAGCAGTGCTTTTTCACAGGGCGCGAACTGCCTTACCGGACACAGCTGGTTCCTCTGGCAGCGGTTCTCTCCCAGATCGAGAACCGTTGGCTGGAGCCGAAGATCTATGACCGGCTGTCGAAATGGTTCTGGTGCGGTGTCCTGGGTGAACTGTATGGCGGTGCGGTGGAGACGAGGATCGCGAACGATTACGAAGAGCTTATGCGGTGGGTCATTGATGGTGGCGAGAATGGCGATACGCCCCGTACCATCGGTGATGCCGCCTTTCAGGAGAGCCGCCTTGACTCCCTGCGCTCGCGCAACAGCGCTGCCTACAAGGGGTTGAATGTCTTGATCCTGCGGGAGGGGGCAAAGGACTTCTTCTGGAAGGCGACGATCCAGGAGCTTGAAAACGAAGATGCCAGTCTGGACATCCACCACATCTTCCCTCGGGCATGGTGTGAAGATGCGGGGATTCCGGCGAATACCTTCAACTCGATCGTCAACAAAACTCCGATTTCCTACAAAGCGAACCGGATGATCGGTCGAAAGGCCCCATCGGAATATCTTGGCGCACTTCAGACGCATAAGCAGGTTGGTCTCGATGACGCGGAAATGAATGCCATTCTGGCTTCGCATCGCATTCCAGTGCAGCCCCTGCGTTCGGATTCATTTGGGGAATTCTATTCGGCCCGGAAGTCAAATCTGTTGCAACTGGTTGAGATCGCCATGGGAAAGTCACCTCAGCTTGATCAATCAAATTCGGATGATCTGCCTTCTCCGAGTGCCGAACACGATGCGCTCGTGTGAAAGGAAACTGAATGAACACTGCACCAATTATCTCGAAGGTCTGGTCTTTCTGCACGACGCTCCGTGATGACGGGGTCGGCTATGGCGATTACCTCGAGCAGCTCACCTACCTGATCTTCCTGAAAATGGCGGACGAATATTCGAAGCCGCCTTATAAGCGTGATATCGGCGTGCCTCTCGAGTACAACTGGGAAAGCTTGACCGCATTGGTGGGCGCTGATCTCGAGGCCCATTACGTCAAGGTACTTCGTGAATTGGGCCAGCAGAAGGGGATGCTGGGGCAGATCTTCACCAAGGCGCAGAACAAGATCACCGATCCCGCCAAGCTGTTCCGCTTGATTGCCATGGTCGATGGCACCAAATGGATCATGCTGGGCGCCGACGTGAAGGGAGACATCTACGAGGGCCTTCTGGAGCGCAATGCGGAGGACACCAAATCCGGTGCGGGGCAGTATTTCACGCCGCGCTCGCTCATTCAGGCGATGGTGGAATGCGTCCGTCCGGAACCCGGCAAGACCATTGCCGACCCGGCCTGCGGCACGGGCGGCTTCTTCCTGGCGGCTCATGATTTCCTGACGGACCCGGCAAATTACGCGCTCGACCGCGAACAAAAGGAATTTCTGAAGAACGCCACGTTCCATGGGAACGAAATCGTGGCCGGAACGCGCAGGCTTTGCCTGATGAATATGTTCCTCCATGGCATCGGGGAAATGGCGGGCGAACCGAGCGTATCCCCGGCGGATGCTTTGATCTCGTCGCCATCGGACACGGTTGACCTCGTTCTGGCAAACCCGCCCTTCGGCAAGAAAAGCTCCATGACCTTCACGAATGCCGAAGGGGAGCAGGAAACCGAGGACCTGACCTATAACCGGCAGGATTTCTGGGCCACGACGTCCAACAAGCAGCTGAATTTCGTTCAGCACGTCCGCACCATGTTGAAGACCACTGGGCGCGCCGCAATCGTGGTGCCGGACAATGTGCTGTTCGAGGGCGGCGCGGGCGAAACGATCCGCCGCAAGCTGCTGCAGAACACCGATCTGCATACGATCCTGCGGCTGCCGACAGGGATCTTTTACGCACAAGGGGTCAAGGCGAACGTTATTTTCTTCGACAATCGCAGCGCCAGCAAGGAGCCGCAGACCTCGCAGGTCTGGTTCTATGATTATCGGACGAACGTGCATCACACGCTCAAACAGAAGCCGATGACCTATGCCCACCTTGAGGACTTTATCGCCTGCTACAACCCGGCGAACAGGCAAGAACGCACGGCAACCTGGAGCGAGGGCACCCCTGATGGGCGTTGGAGGGCCTATACGCGTGAAGAGCTGCTGTCGCGCGACAAGGCCAGTCTGGATGTGTTCTGGCTCAAGGACAGCTCCATGACCGATCTCGACAGTTTGCCGGAACCCGACATTCTTCTCGAGGAAATCCTCGAGAACCTCGGCGCAGCGATGGAGAATTTCGCGGCGGTACGGCAGGCGGGGTGAAGTTGAAGCGGCGATTCAGCCGCAGAAGCACCCCGCAGATTCCGCAATCCCAGAAATAGTACGGGCACCCAGTGGGTGCCCTATATCATGATCGAAGCTCAGCTTCGCGGGATCCTTGCCCCTATTTCGAGACAACTTTGCTCCGATTTACAAAGTTAGTGGGTCCACGCACCGCGGCGGTTGGTGGCGAAGTTTTCGCCATAGCCGCCCTTGCGAATGTTCGCCTTGCGAGGCTTGGGCTCGATCACTTGGGCGTCGATGCCGTGCTCTTCGGCGTATTCCATCGCGGCTTCTTTGGTCGAGAAGCGCAGCTTAACCTGGCTCTGCGTGTCTGCCGAAGAGGTCCAGCCCATCAGGGGGTCAACTTCGCGGGCGCTGGCTTGAACGAATTCGAGAATCCATTCTTTGCTTTTCGCGGTGCCCGAGGACATGGCCGTTTTGGCCGGACGATAGATGCGTGCGCGCATGGGATGCCTCCTTAGAGTTCGGTTTCTTATCCAGAAATCGGGCGCCTTGCGCAAGTCCCGAACGGCGATTCAGCGCGCGCATTGAACGTCTTCTTGGCTTTTCTGTACCGGTGCCTCTGAAAACCGACCGGAGCCGCCGCAAGAGACGGCAGAAATCGCGATCAATTCGGCCTCTGCCCTTGAAAGGGAACAAAAAGAGGACAAGATATGCCCTGAACAAGCGGAGACCTCTATGCACAACAATCGCCCCGACACTTTCTCGATGCAGAATGCTGCTCCACAGCGCCGCGAGAAGCTGGAAGGGGGTAAGCGGTTCGAGATGCATACCGAATTTGCGCCAGCAGGGGACCAGCCCACAGCGATCAAGGAGTTGGCGGGCGGCGTGCTGGATGGCGAACGCGATCAGGTTCTGCTGGGGGCCACTGGTACGGGTAAAACCTTTACCATGGCCAAAGTGATTGAGGAGACCCAGCGCCCTGCCATTATCTTGGCTCCAAACAAAACACTGGCCGCGCAGCTCTATGGCGAGTTCAAAGGATTCTTTCCCGAGAATGCAGTCGAGTATTTCGTGTCCTATTACGACTATTACCAGCCCGAGGCTTACGTACCGCGTTCGGACACGTACATCGAAAAAGAGAGCCAGATTAACGAGCAGATTGACCGGATGCGCCACTCGGCGACGCGGGCTCTGCTGGAGCGTGACGATGTGATCATTGTGGCCTCGGTATCGTGCATCTACGGCATCGGCTCGGTCGAGACCTATAATGCGATGACGCAGGACATGCATGTTGGTCAAGAATACGATCAAAGGCAGGTGATTTCCGATCTGGTGGCGCAGCAGTACCGCCGAAATGACCACGGGTTCCAACGCGGAAGCTTTCGCGTACGTGGCGACGTATTGGAGGTTTGGCCAGCACACCTTGAGGACCGCGCATGGCGTATGAGCTTCTTTGGTGAAGAGCTTGAAGCTTTGACGGAATTTGACCCGCTGACTGGTGAAAAGACGGACACGTTCGAGCGTATCAGGATTTACGCGAACTCTCACTATGTGACCCCGCGTCCGACAATGAAGCAGGCGATCATCGGGATTAAGGACGAGCTGCGCAAACGGCTCGATCAATTGGTTGGTGACGGCAAGCTGCTTGAGGCGCAGCGTCTGGAGCAACGCACCAATTTTGATTTGGAGATGCTGGAAGCCACTGGGGTCTGCAACGGGATCGAAAACTACTCTCGCTATCTCACCGGCCGTGCACCAGGCGAGCCGCCGCCGACCCTGTTCGAGTTCATCCCCGACAATGCAATTGTTTTCGCGGACGAAAGTCACGTCTCTGTGCCCCAGATCGGCGCGATGTACAAAGGTGACTTTAGGCGCAAAATGACGCTTGCGGAACACGGGTTCCGCTTGCCTTCTTGCATGGATAACCGCCCACTGAAGTTCGAGGAATGGGACGCGATGCGCCCGCAGTCGGTGTTTGTCAGTGCGACCCCCGCCGCGTGGGAAATGGAGCAATCCGGCGGCGTCTTCGCCGAGCAGGTGATCCGTCCGACGGGCCTGCTGGACCCGCTGGTCGAAATCCGTCCCGTCGACACGCAAGTTGATGATTTGCTGGATGAAATTCGGCGAGTCTCGCAAGAGGGGTGCCGGACGCTCGCGACCGTTCTAACCAAGCGGATGGCCGAAGACTTGACCGAGTATCTGCACGAGCAGGGCATTCGTGTACGCTATATGCACAGCGATATCGACACGATCGAGCGGATCGAGATTCTGCGGGACCTGCGTTTGGGCGCGTTCGATGTGTTGGTCGGGATCAACCTGTTGCGAGAGGGTCTCGATATCCCAGAATGTGGATTGGTCGCGATCTTGGATGCGGATAAAGAGGGCTTCTTGCGGTCCGAAACCTCATTGATCCAGACCATTGGTCGTGCCGCGCGAAACGCCGAAGGCAAGGTGATCATGTACGCTGACCGGATGACCGGCAGCATGGAGCGTGCAATCGCGGAAACCAACCGACGCCGTGAAAAGCAAATTGCTTATAATGAAGAGCATGGGATTACACCCGAGACGGTCAAGAAGAACGTCGATGACGTGCTTGCTGGCCTATACCAAGGCGACACCGATATGTCGCGCGTGACGGCGACCATCGACAAAAAGCAACAGGGCAGCAACATGCAGGCTGTCATGGAAGGCTTGCGGAACGACATGCGCAAGGCAGCCGAAAACCTCGAATTCGAAGAAGCTGCCCGTCTGCGCGATGAGTTGAAGCGATTGGAAGCTGTCGATCTGGCAATTGCGGACGATCCGATGGCGCGCCAATCTGCGATCGACGCTGCGCAAGACGAGGCAGTAAAAGCCCGCGGGCGCAGCACCGCAGGCCGACCGGGTCAACGAGGTGGCAACGTGAAGCGCCGCAAAAGATAGGGCCCTTGGGGCCCACCTCAAATCAGCGGGACAAATGGAACGCCGCACCCCGCCAAGGCCAAAAGTCCCGCGATCAAAATTAGTTTCTGCATGATGCCTGCCTTTTCTTGAGTGTTTGCCGCACACTGGCAGCAGAAAAGTCGCGGTTCAATGTGATCTTGTGATAGCGTTCCCCCTTTATTAGGCATCTGTTAACCAAGAGCGCGCACCCTGCCCTTATGTGGTGGTGTGCGGTTTTCTTATTTGCTCTTTGGATAGGACCGTGTCTCGCGGGCCCTTGGCCGCGCGAGGCCGGCACATTCTTCCTGTCGACGGGACTGAACTCTGAGCCCGCTGCATCGCTGTATCTGGAATACGGTTTGGGCACCGACTGGACGGTCGGTGTCGACGCCTATGGTACTTGGAGCTACACGGGCCATGCTGCGGCCTTTGCCAGTCGATCTTTTGCCCTGCCGAGCGGCCTGCGATTTGCCACCGAAGCCGCTGTGGTTATGCGCTCTGACGGGATGGTTGCTCTGGATCCATGGGGGCAAGCCTATGGTTTGGATGTTTCAGGTCCCGATTTGCGCATTGGCGCGTCATTGGGGCGCGGGATTGATATTATGTCGGGCGGATGGGCGACGGCGGCGTCCTCGATGACCTTTGGGGATGTCCAGAGCCAGAAGTTTGAGCTAACCCTTGGCGTCTCGCCGTCGAAGTGGTCCAAAGTCTACGGACAACTGCAGGGCACGCATAACACTTGGGGGCAGATTTGGCGCGCAGAGACCGTCGCAGGGTTAAAAATCTCGGACTCTCACGAATTTTTACTTAGCTTTAACGCCCCGTTCGGAGAGGGCGAGACTAGGATCGGTTTGCAACTATGGCAAACCTTTTGAATGTTGTTGGAACAGCGACGGTAAGCTGCTTTGACCTAATGCCGTTTTGCAATAGAGTAGAAGCAAAAGCAGAACGGGCACCGCATGCGCAAACAACCTACGGTTTTGATCGGTCTGGGGGCCACCAAGTCGGGCACGACGTGGCTCTACCATTATCTTGCTGATCATCCTCAATGCCATGTGCGGTCGCGAAAAGAGTTGCATTACTTTGACAATCTTGACCCCGAAGGCTTGGAGAAAGAGCGCCAAAAGGTCGCCCGCAAAGCCGAAGAGCTTGGGCGCCGTGCGGAGATAGCCAAAGGCGGGATGCGAGCGCGGGTCCGCGAGCGTTTCGATGATGCGTTGGATTGGTTGCTGGTTCTAAACGAAGACGACGAAGATCGCGACTACGCCTATCTGTGTTTCCTCAAGGCTGGCCGTCAGGGTAAGCCGGTTGTGGCTGATATCACCCCGTCCTACGGAATTCAGCCCGAAGAAGTGTATCGCCGGATGATCGGCCTGACTGACGATGTCCGCTTTCTTTACCTAATGCGGGATCCGGTGGCGCGGTTATGGAGTCACGTGCGAATGAACGCCGAAAAGGCAAAGAAAAAGAAGCCGTTTGATGTGCACTGCGCAGAGATGCTGCAGTCGGCTTTGGATGGTGATTTGCCAGAAATGCGAGCGCGGGGTGACTATGCCACGGCCCTAGAGCGCGCGAGCACCTTGCCCGAGGGTAAATTTCTGGCAGTGTTCTATGAGGACATTTTTGAGAAGGATGGGCTGGAGCGGATTTGTGCGTTCGCTGGTCTGGACTATGTGCCCGCTGATCTGTCGGTCAAGCACCATGAAGGCAAGTCGCTGAAAATGACGGCGGAACAGGAACGCGCTGCGTTTGTAATCCTGCGCCCGCAATACGAGGCCGTCCGCGAGAAAATGGGCACCCTGCCCCGCAAGTGGCGGGACAGGGTTGAGCAATTTTCGACTTAATTAGATCGGCGCATCGACGCGCGTGGTCAATGTCACGCGCCCTTTGAGCGCTGTGGGCCAGACCAGTTTGATCTTGTCTCCGTCGGCACCTTGCTCGGTTTGGCTGTAGGGCGTCGCCCACGACACCGTACCTCCCGACGTCTTAAGGGGCCCCTCAGCGATCACTCCTTCGACAGATCGCGCACGGCCTTTGAACGGCAGATTCTCCCCACAGTCGACGGTCCACGTTTCTGCAGCCGTATTTTGATCGGCCTTGATAACGAGTGGGTTGCGGATTTGCGCGGTCACAGCGTTGAAGGCGTTTCCTTGGACCATCACGTTGTAGGTGCGGTCGAGTTCCAGCGTGGCAAAGGTCGTGTCAATTTCCTCGACCCGATCAATGTTGCCATTCAGCGCGCGAAAGACGTTGTTGCCCATGGTGAGACCATTCAGGAAATGACCGATCCCATGTGGCCGCAGGATCAGAAAACGGAACGCAGTGGACACGTCATTGACGGTAAAGATGTTGCCGTTGATGGTCAGGCCACCAAAGGAAAACTCGTCGCTTTGTTCAGGCGCTTGATCGTGCTCGTTGGCCCATAGGATGTAGTTGTTGTCGATATAGTTGCCTGTGATCGTAGTTTTGCAGTTGGTCTTACTCAGGATCAGTCCGGCAGAGCGGATGCCGTTCGACGCGCTGTCCCCTTGGAACCAGTGATTGCCAGAGATCATGTTGCCAGCACCCGCTAGTACAATGCTGTGCTTGAAATGCACGAAGCGATTGTCGCGAACCTTCACATCGTTGCCAGTTGCGTTCATCGCGATGCTGATGCGTTCAGGCACGGTCAGAGGGCTTTCGTCCGACAGAAATTGGCAACGGTCCACCATCATGCCCTGACATCCCTCGCCGGGCGAGGTTAATGCGCGGTTCTTCGGACGGGTGAACACACAATCCCGTATGTGCAATCCAATGCCCGCAGGCGCGATCATCAATCCGCTCGCACGTCCGTTACAGCGAAACTCAATATCCGACAGGCTGAACTTTGCCAGATTGCCAAAACCGCTGAAATCGAGCAGGTATTTATACCGCCGGAATGTAAAATTCTGTGTGCCCTCAGCATCGTAGAGCGGGCAGTTTAGCCGAACGGTGTTTGCGGCCACATCAACCGAGCGGACGTAGACCTCGCGTCCGACACCGACACCTTCGACCAACGCCCCGACGGGAATATTCGCAACATTCTCAACGCTTTCTAGAAAGTATGCGTTATCGGGATCATAGGTGGCGATCGAGGTCAGAACCTCATCGTCCCAATCCGGGGAATTGGCGGCTTCAATCTGCCCGTTCTTGATCACTCGGCGCGTCGCGTAGCTGTCACGATTGGGTACGGCTGCTTGCATATCGAGCGGCTCTGTCAATTGAACGCTTCGGCCGCCAAGGTCCAAGCTGTCGTGAGAGCCACTGTTAAGAAGTGCTTGAAAAGCTTTGGCAAAGCCCTGTGCTTCGGATCCAAAAGCGTCAGCGTAGGTCGGAAGGTCCAGATCGCGCTGTAGGATCAGAATTGCGTCGGTGGGCATAGTGATTTGGCCCGCAATGCGGACAGGGCTTTTGATCGTCACGCTATCGCCGAGCCAATATGTACCCGGTGAAACGTAAACCGCTCGGCCCTCGGCTGCATCATCAGCCGCCAGAAACGCGGGGGTATCGTCTGTCGTGCCATCGCCGACAGCACCAAAATCACGGACATCAACTGCGCCGACAAGCTGTGGCAGGAACAGCGCTGTCGCGTCTTCTATGATAACGTCGTCAATCCGTACAACACCACCGTTCCCGCCAGTCAGGTCGAAGCCAAACTGACCTTTGACAGCCCCCATGCCCCAAACCATGTCAACTCCAGCGCGGCTGCCCGTTCCGACAATCCCACTGATCTCCGTGATGTGGCCGTACTCGTTCAGTGCTTTCGAAGGGCCAATCGCGGTCAGCCCTGCAATCGCGGTGCCAGCCCTATCCACAGGGGTGCCCGCTACGCGCACTTCGGGCAAGGTGCCAGAAATCGCTTTGACCCGGATGCGGATGCGCAGATATCGGCCAGCGGCCATGTCGGTCGGAACGAGACAACGAACCCGCTGCGTGCTTGAAGTCTTCACAATCTCGAGACAGCTGCCGAAGTCCCCATCACCGGGCACAAGCGCGATGCCTCCGACGCTTTCGAGCGTATCATTGCTGCTTAGGCCATCGCCAGAAGACCAGTTGAAAAGACCGTCCGAAAAAGCAACGGGCATCAACTCGTCGGGCGTCATGTAGGCAATCGTCATGTGTTTTCCCTTTTTCCGCAGGGCGCGCAACTCGCGCGCTTTGGTCAAAGGGAAGTATCAACGGCGTCTTAACCCGAACTTGCGGCAGCGCACGCTTAGAGGTTCAGGCGATCGCGCCGTCAGAGTCCAGCAGGCGAACGCCGTCGATTTGCCATTCGTTTTCAATCTGGATCATCTTGTATTCCAGCACGTGCACCTTACCAGATCTGTCTTCGATCATGACGGGTTGGAAAACTCGTCCGTCGCGCTCTTCAATGTCCAAGAAGACCACGGCTCCGGGGCGCCAAACCATGGGATAGCCATGCTGCACCATGTGCCCGAACATCTCGGGATTGCGGAACACATTCTTGATGGTGGGGCTGGCGTAGTCATACGCCGTCGCAAAATCGTCGGACTTGAACGCGTCCAACTGGCTGCGGATGGTTTGACGGATGTCGTCTGATTGCGCGACCGCACCCATGGCCAGTCCTAGCCAGAGTGCCGCCGCAAGCGTGAGTGTTTTCATGGCACGCCTCCTCTCCTCTGATAGACGAGATAGCGCGCCATTTGGTTTCAGCCAGTACTAGCCGAGATCGCCCGCGAGGCCCTGTTCGATCAAAGAAGCGGTTTCGTTCAGGCCATACAGGGCTATAAAACCACCAAACCGCGGGCCTTGGCTTTGACCCAGCAGCACTTCGTAGATCGCCTTGAACCAGTCGCGGAGGTTCTCGAAGTTGTGCTCTTTGCCAACCGCGAACACGAGGCTTTGCAGCTCTTCAGCGTCGTTCGCGCCTTCATAGGACTTCAGACGAGCCAGCAGATCCTCAAGCGCTGCACGTTCCTGATCGTCGGGCGCGCGGAAGGTCTTCGTGGGCTTCACGAAATCATTGTAATAGCGCACGGCAAAACCGGCAGCCGCGTCCAGATCGGGATGGGTTTCCGCAGTCGCTTCAGGCGCGTACCGGCGGATAAAGCCCCACATGGTCTCTTTGTCCTGCGCACCAGCTGCCGACGCGAGGTTCAACAGCATCGAGAACGGAACGACCATTTTCGACTCGGGAACATTGCCGCCGTGGATGTGGAACACTGGGTTGTTCACCCGCTTGTCTGCGTCCTGATCGACATAGGCGCGCAGTTGCTGGTGATACTCGTCCATCGCCTTGGGGATCACGTCAAAGTGCATACGCTTTGCGGTTTTGGGCTTCTGGTACATGAAGTACGACAAGCTCTCGGTCGAGGCATAGGTCAGCCATTCGTCGATAGACAGGCCGTTGCCCTTGGACTTCGAAATTTTTTCTCCGCTCTGGTCAAGGAACAGCTCGTAGGTGAAGTGCTCGGGTGGACGCACGCCAAGAGTCCGACAGATGCCGTCATAGATCGGCGTATTGGTGCTGTGGTCCTTGCCGTACATCTCGAAGTCAACGGATAGAGCCGCCCAACGGGCGCCGAAGTCGGGCTTCCACTGCAGCTTCACGTTGCCGCCGGTGACTGGCAGGGTCCACTCTTTCCCATCTTCGTCATCGAACGTCACGGTGCCATTTGCTGCGTCCACATTTTTCATCGGCACGTACAGCACGCGGCCGGTTTCAGGGTGGATCGGCAAGAAGATCGAGTATGTCGCAGCACGCTCTTCGCGCAGAGACTTCAGCATGATCTTCATCAGGTCGTCGTACTTCTCAGCGGCGCGCAGTAGGATCTCGTCGAACTGACCAGACTTGTAAAACTCGGTCGCCGAATAGAATTCGTAGTCAAAACCAAACGTGTCGAGGAAACGGCGCAGCATCGCGTTGTTGTGTGCGCCAAAGCTGTCGAACTCCTCGAACGGGTCGGGGACGGCAGTCAGCGGCTTTTGGATGTTCGCGTGAAGCAGCTCTTGGTTCGGAACGTTCTCTGGCACTTTGCGCATGCCGTCCATGTCGTCCGAGAAACAGATCAGACGGGTCGGAATGTCGCTGATCAGCTCGAATGCGCGCCGGATCATCGTGGTGCGCGCGACCTCGCCAAAAGTGCCGATGTGCGGCAGACCCGACGGGCCGTAGCCGGTTTCGAACAGAACATAGCCCTTTTCCGGCGGCGCCTTTTCATAGCGTTTCAGCAGCCGGCGCGCTTCTTCAAAGGGCCAGGCTTTCGAACGCATCGCGGCTTCGCGCAGATCAGACATTTTCCGTTACTCCATCAATAGCGCGTCATTGTCGCGCGCAATTGTGCCCTCCCTATTGCGAGGGGGATCAGGCGTCAATATTCTCTGGTGACGAGGCCGAATTTGAAAGGACAGACCGTGACCGAAGACGTGCAACACATTATCAGCCCTCAGGACGCCCTCGTGGCGACCATGGTTGCGATTTCGGCCTCGGACGAGAATATGCGCACCGCTGAGCTGGTGGAAATTCAAAATGCGGTCAACATGTTACCTGTGTTCGCAGAATACGACACTGATCGCATTCCGCGCATCACTCAGTTGGTATTCGAGCTTTTTGAGCAGGAGGACGGATTGGATGCACTCTTTGGTCTGATCCGCGAGGCGTTGCCGAATAAGTTGAACGAAACAGCTTATGCTCTGGCCTGTGACGTGGCGGCTGCGGACGGCCATCTGTATGAGACGGAACTTCGCCTGCTAGAGGAAATGCGCTACGAGTTGAACATTGACCGCCTTCATGCCGCAGCGATTGAGCGGGGCGCGCGTGCGCGCCATATGACCGAATAGTCAGCTGTCGTAGACGACGCCCCAGCGGCGGATCAGGCTCTTTTGCAATGCTCGCGCCCGCCGGTTCCAAGCTCTGCCACCCGGCGGGTTTTCTTTTTGGTATTCGGTCAGGCTGTTGCGGCGTGGCAGATCGGCGGCAAATATCGCAAAAGTCAAATCGCGTCCGCCGGCCGTTGTTATGTAACCACCAAGACCACTTGCAAAGTTCAGGGTGCCTGTCTTGGCATGGACCTTCAGTAGATGTGTTGGAATTGGTTTTCCGTTCTTGTCCGGGATCGCGACCGGCTTCATCAAATCCGGCAGCAACCCTTGCTGAACGGGCCCCGCATAAGCCTGTGCGAGGCTTGATGCCGTCACGCGGGAAGCGTCGCCAAGCCCCGAATGATCCACAAACTTGCAGTCCTTCATCCCTAGACGCGCTTCGGCCCAAGCTGACATCAACCGTGCCGATGCGCGCAAGCTCCTCACTTGGCCATTGCGCTTGAGGCTGGCCGTCAGACCCACCACCTCTGCGGTGATGTTCGTTGAGTATTTTAAGCAATCCTTAACCACGTCGCGCAGAGGGGCGCTGCTGAGCTGCGCCAGAACGCTGCCGCTTGGTGCACCACGTGCGATCTTTGGTGCGGGCAGTTTGATCCCCTGACTGCGGGCAAACGTCTGGAAGACTTCGCCTGCGTAGAGTTCTGGCTTGCGCACAGGCAGCCAGCGCGCCCCACCGTTCCCCAAGGCACCGCTCGCGACCGTCCAAGCATCCGCGCCGCCCAAATCCTTGTAGCCAAAAACAGGGAGGTCGCGCTGGACGACACTGATCTTCGCCATGCTCACATCAGGGCGATATGCGTTTGACCGGGCATCCATAGTCAGCGCGTAGCCAGTGTTTGCACGACGCCACTCGAAATGGACGCGGTTATAATTCAGGTTCAACCCCGATACGGTTGGGTTGTATCCCGCGTGATCCGGTTGGTCGTCGTCGATCTGCAACTCGAAGGGGAGCGCGCCTCCATAAACCAGAAAACGGCCAGTGACCTCTCGGATACCTGCGGCCTTTAGCTGTTGGGCAAGATCTGCCAGCCCGTCTGTATCCAATGTTGGATCGCCGCCTCCTGCCAGAACCAGATCGCCTTGGACGACGCCGCCCGATACCGCGCCTACGGCAATGACGCGCGTATGAAAGCGATAACCCGCGCCCAATGTTTCGAGTGCGTAGATCGCGGTCACAGATTTCGCAACGCTGGCAGGGGGTAAGCCGCCAGCCACATCGCGCGCTTCTAGGATCTGACCGGTCTTGGCATCCGCGACGGCGTAAATCACCTGCCCCGAAATACCGGACTCTGCCAGCAGAGCGTCGGCTGCGGGCTTCGCCACTTTGGTTGCGTCGGCCGGACGCATTTGCGGGCGCAAAGATTGGACCAGCCCTGCGGCATTTGCCGTTCCGGCCTGAAGCGCGGTAGCCCCAAGGGCACCAACAAAGAAGCGACGGGAAATTGTCTGTACCATGCGCACACTAAAAACGCAGGGTTTTGCGGCGACAAGCTGAAAGTGACACTTGCCGGCCAGTTTTGCGGACACCGACGAAAAAGTGAAGCGGCCTAGTGCGGCCACCTGCCGGATTTGCGTAACTCGGTCGAGGATTCGCCACGCATCGGGATGTTCACAAAACACCAACGCGGCGCGGGTCCCTGCCCCAGTAGACGGCTGTCGCTCATGTCGAGCCTTGCCTTTTCGAACACCCGTGCCGTTTTGCTGAAACGGGCGGACATACGGTCGCCGGGACGGGCCAGAACGCCGACAGGAACCATCTTCATGATGTCTTGCCAGCGATCCCAACGATGGAACCCCGCCAGATTATCTGCACCCATGAGCCAGACAAACCGCGCTTGGGGCAGCAGAGTTTGCAGGCGCTTCAAAGTTTCGGCGGTATAACGGGTGCCGATCTGCGCCTCGAAGTCGGATATCTGGATCCGCGGGTGGTCCATAAGGCTCCGGGCCGCTGCTACGCGGTCCGCGATGGGCGCAGGCCCTTTTGCTTTCAACGGGTTGCCTGGACTCACCAGCCACCAGACCTGATCCAGCCCAAAGCGTTTCAGGGCCTCTCGCGTAATTTGTGCATGCCCCTCATGCGGCGGATCAAAAGACCCGCCAAGCAATCCGATCACCTGACCGGGCGCAACATAAGGCAAATTGTAAGGCATATACGCTTCCGTCAAAAACCGGCTCATAAACCCGAGCTAAGCGTAGAGTGTCAAGCCACGCGGACAACGGTCACAGTTTGGTCCCATCGAATTGCCGCTCCGCAACAGCTTTCTTTGATTGCTCCTGCGCGGCCCCTTGGATATGACTCGCGCCCAAACCCCAGATTACCTGCAAGGAGCGGAAGCCCATGGCATCCTATCAATACGTCTACCACATGGACGGCGTGTCCAAGACCTATCCCGGTGGCAAGAAGTGCTTTGAAAACATCCGCCTCTCGTTCCTGCCCGGCGTGAAGATCGGTGTGGTTGGCGTCAACGGCGCCGGTAAATCGACCTTGCTGCGCATCATGGCCGGCATCGACAAGGATTTCAGCGGTGAAGCTTGGGCGGCCGAAGGTGCGCGCGTTGGCTATCTGCCGCAGGAGCCCAAGCTGGACGAGTCGCTGAGCGTACGTGAGAACGTTATGCTCGCCGTGGCCGAGAAGAAGGGCAAGATCGACCGGTTCAACGAGATCGCCATGCAGATCGCCGAGGATTACACCGACGAGCTGATGGAAGAGATGACCGTCCTGCAGGACCAGATCGACGCAGAAAACCTGTGGGAACTGGACAGCCAGATTGACGTCGCTATGGAAGCCCTGCGCTGCCCGCCCGATGACGCGGACGTGTCCAAGCTATCTGGCGGTGAAAAGCGCCGCGTTGCGCTGTGCAAACTGCTGCTCGAAGCGCCCGATATGCTGCTGCTCGACGAACCGACCAACCACCTTGATGCGGAAACCATCGCGTGGTTGCAGCAGCACCTGATCGACTACAAAGGTACCATCCTCTGCGTCACTCACGACCGTTATTTCCTAGATGACATCACTGGCTGGATTCTGGAACTCGATCGCGGCCGCGGTATTCCCTACGAGGGCAACTACTCGGCGTGGCTCGAGCAGAAAGCCAAACGTCTTGAGCACGAAGCGCGCGAAGACAAAGCCAAGCAAAAAACTCTGGAACGCGAACTTGAGTGGATGCGTCAGGGCCAGAAAGCCCGTCAGGCGAAGTCCAAAGCGCGTATCGCGGCCTATAACGAAATGGCGAGCCAGTCCGAGCGTGAAAAGGTCGGCAAGGCACAGATCGTCATCCCGAACGGTCCCCGTCTCGGTTCCAAGGTTATCGAGGTCGAGAACATTCAGAAAGCCTATGGCGATAAGCTGCTGGTCGAAGGTCTGAACTTCTCGCTGCCGCCGGGTGGCATTGTTGGTGTGATCGGTCCGAACGGCGCCGGTAAATCGACCCTGTTCAAAATGCTGACCGGTCAGGAGCAGCCCGACAGCGGTTCGGTGACCTATGGTGACACGGTTAAATTGTCCTACGTGGACCAGTCGCGTGACGATCTGAACGCCGATGACACCGTGTGGGAAGCCATCTCTGGTGGTGCAGAGCTGATTGAACTGGGGGATGCCTCGGTGAACAGCCGCGCGTACTGCTCGTCCTTCAACTTCAAGGGCGGTGATCAGCAGAAGAAAGTCGGCCTGCTCTCGGGTGGTGAACGCAACCGCGTCCACATGGCTCGCCTGCTGAAAGAGGGCGGCAACGTTCTGCTGCTCGACGAACCGACCAACGACCTGGACGTGGAAACCCTGCGTGCTCTCGAAGATGCGCTGGTTGATTTCGCTGGCTGTGCGGTTGTTATTTCTCACGACCGTTTCTTCCTTGACCGGATTTGTACCCACATTCTGGCGTTCGAGGGCGAAGCCCACGTTGAATGGTTCGAAGGTAACTTCGAAGACTACGAAGAAGACAAGAAACGTCGCCTAGGGCCTGACGCGCTGGAGCCCAAGCGCATCAAACACAAAAAGTTCTCGCGCTGATCCGCGACATTTTCGGCAAAAAAACGCGAACCGGAGGTGCTGCAAAGCATCTCCGGTTTTGCATGGGTTGAACAGAGCGCCCGTCTGAAGCAATCTGTTTCTGTATTGTTATCAGTTTTCCGGAGTTTGCGATGCTTGCGTCGTCCAGATTTGTTCAGCAAATCACGATGATCCCTGGCGCGTTCCAGGCCATCTCTGCCCAAGATGAGTTATTCAACCACTGCGACACCAACGAATATATGTGGAGCGGTGACGGCGCCCGTCAGGTGCGTTGGGATTTCACCTTTGATCAGCCATTTGCCGCGCCGCCTGTTGTGTCGGCGGGCCTATCTGGGATGGACAGTTCCCAGTCAGAAAACCTGCGATTTAACATCCGCTGCACCGAGATTACCGCCGAAGGCTTCACCCTTCTGTTTGACACATGGGACAACACGCGGATCGCGCGTGCTGGTGTATCGTGGTCCGCGCACGGCATTGCGGTGGGCAAAGCGCGGGGCCCAATCGCCGCTAAAGCCAAGGATTAATCAGCGGGCTTTGTTCGCTAATTCAACCACATAGGGACCAAGATCGGCGACGATCTTGGCCACGCCCTCGGCATTGGGATGGATGCCGTCTGGCTGCATGTAGGTGCGGATGTTTTCTTCGATGATGCCATCTTCGGTAAGCGCATCGAAAAAGCTGTGATAATAGAGGGTGTCGTGCGCCTCTGCCAGCTCAGGGTACATGGACTCGAAAGCCTCTTTGTAGGCAGTGCCGTAATTAGAAGTGGCTGTCATGCCGACCAGCAGGACCTCCACGCCCCTTTCCTCGGCGGCCACCAGGATCCCCTCTAGGTTTGCGCGACTGACAGCAGGATCGATCCCGCGCAGCAAATCGTTGCCGCCCAACGCCACGATCATCGCGTCGACGTCATCGGTCAGCGTCCAGTCCACGCGGGAGAGCCCTCCTGCAGTGGTGTCGCCCGATACTCCAGCGTTCAAAACCTCGACATCCTCGCCACGCGCGGTCAGCCAGTCCTGCAATTGTGGGACAAAGCCCTCGCCCTGCGGCAGACCATAGCCTTGGGTTAGGCTGTCACCCAGAGCGGCAATAGTGACTTCGGCGGCAAGCGCGGACGTGGTTGTGCACACGCAAACAGCCAAAGCTGCGACCAAACTCTTGCTGCCGTTGCGAAAGGCCCCATATCCAACCGATATGCCTGAAAGGATTTGCGCTGACATGAGTACCTCCGTTCTTTCCCTCAAAGATGTGAGTTTGACGCTGGATGGCAATGCTGGTCCGGTCACAATCCTGCAAGACATCTCTCTTGAGGTCGAAAAAGGTGAGTCTCTAGCGTTGGTCGGACCATCGGGCTCGGGCAAGTCGTCGTTGCTGATGCTTCTTGGCGGTCTGGAGCGGGCAACGGAGGGCAAGATAACCTGTTTGGGCGAAGATCTGACCGCTATGAACGAAGATCGCCTTGCACGGTTTCGGCGCGATCACATGGGCGTTGTGTTCCAATCCTTTCACCTCATCCCAACCATGACAGCGCTAGAGAATGTTGCGACCCCGCTAGAGTTGGCTGGGGTTGCTGACGCAATGACTCGCGCCGCTGCAGAACTCGAGGCCGTCGGACTTGGCCACCGCTCTGGCCACTATCCTGGTCAAATGTCAGGCGGAGAGCAGCAGCGTGTCGCGCTTGCCCGCGCTGTCGCAACCCGCCCGAAAATTCTATTGGCCGATGAGCCAACAGGCAATCTGGATGGCGCCAACGGTGATGCCGTAATCAAACTTCTCTTCGACTTGCGCGATCGTCATGGCGCGACCCTGATCCTTGTGACCCATGCGCCGGAATTGGCAGGGCGCTGTGACCGTCAGCTTCGCCTCACCGATGGCAAGATTGTTCGGACGGAGCAGGCTGCATGAGCCTCCCCTTACCTCTTCGTTTCGCGTTTCGAGAACTGCGCGGCGGATTGCGCGGTTTTTACATTTTTCTAGCGTGTTTGGCGCTCGGGGTCGCAGCAATCGCAGCGGTCGGCACTGTCCGCAGTGCCATCAACCAAGGGATTTCCTCCGAAGGCGCGGCACTTTTGGGCGGTGACGCTGAGATTGAACTGACCTACCGCTCTGCCAGTGCAGATGAACTGGCGTGGATGGAGAGTGTGTCTGAAGCCCTATCCGCGATCGTCGATTTCAGATCGATGGCTGTTGCGGGCGAGGAACGCGGCCTGACGCAGGTGAAGGCCGTCGACAGCGCCTATCCGCTGGTTGGCGCGGTCCAGCTCTCACCTTCCATGCCACTTGAAGTTGCCTTGGCTGGCAATGGCTCTCTACCAGGCGGGATAATGGCGCCTGCTCTGATTGATCGACTTGGCCTGCAGGTCGGAGACAATTTTCTATTGGGCGATCAAGAATTTGTCTTGATGGCAGAATTGGTTAGAGAGCCTGATGATGCGGGGGCTGGCTTTGGCCTTGGCCCGCGCACCATCGTCAGGACACAGGATTTGGCTGCGTCGGGTCTGCTTACCCCCGGTTCGATTTATGAAACCGACTACCGGCTGCTGCTGCCCGAGGGCACCGATTTGGACGCCACACGCGAAATGGCCGAAGACACATTTTCTGGTGCAGGCATTCGTTGGCGGGACTCCCGCGATGGCGCGCCCGGCGTCTCGCGATTTGTAGACCGGCTCAGTTCATTTTTGGTGATCGTCGGCCTGTCGGGGCTCGCGGTTGGTGGGGTCGGTGTCTCGGCTGCAGTCAGGGCCTACTTGGCAGGGAAAACCGGCGTCATAGCCACGCTCAGGACTCTCGGGGCGAGCCGGCGTACGATCTTCTTAACCTACTTTCTGCAAATTGCGATTCTGAGCGCAGTTGGCATTACGCTTGGCCTCATTCTAGGGGCGGGCTTGCCACTTTTGCTCGCGCCGCTGATTGCAGAGAGCCTTCCTATTCCGGCCGTTTTCTCAATCTATTGGCCACCCTTGATTGAGGCTGCTCTTTACGGCACCCTCGCTGCGCTTCTGTTTACGCTCTGGCCCCTCGCCCGAACCGAAGAGGTCCGTCCCGCAACCCTTTTCCGTGACGCGATGGCGAGTGCGAAATTACTACCACGAGTTCCATATGTTATTGCTGCGGCACTTCTACTGGCGGCTTTGGTCGGCGCTGCGGTCGCCTTTTCTGCAGCGGCGGTACTTACTGTGTGGACGGCTGTCGGTATCGCGGGCGCTCTGTTCGTGCTGGCTTTGGCTGCGGCTGGAACGCGAAAATTAGCACGTGGGGCCAGCCACCGCCGACGTCAAACTGGTCCATTACGCTGGGCTCTCGCAGCGGTTGGTGGCCCGCAACAAGAGACCGGAGCTGTCATTCTGTCCTTGGGTTTGGGGTTGTCAGTGCTGGCTGCCGTTGGGCAAATCGACGGAAACCTGCGTAACGCGATTTCACGAGATCTTCCCGATGTGGCCCCAAGCTACTTTTTCGTGGATATCCAGCCCGATCAGCTTGATGGGTTCATGGAGCGCGTCACCAATGATCCGGCTGTAAGCCGTGTGGATACAGCGCCGATGCTGCGCGGCGTGATTACGCAAATTAATGGCATCCCTGCCCGCGAAGTCGCCCCTGACCACTGGGTGGTGCGAGGGGATCGCGGGATCACATATGCAGCAAAGCCGGACAGCCGCACAACCGTTACCCAAGGCAGCTTTTGGCCCGAAGATTACACCGGCGATCCACAAATTTCGTTCGCAGCCGAAGAGGCCGAGGAATTGGGGCTATCCCTTGGCGATACCCTGACTGTGAACGTCCTGGGACGTGATATCACAGGCACGATCACCAGTTTTCGCGACGTCGACTTTTCGACGGCGGGAATCGGCTTTGTCTTAACGATGAACCCGGCAGCGCTTTCAGGCGCGCCGCATACCCACATCGCGACGGTCTATGCGACCCAAGAAGCCGAGGGCGCGATTCTGCGCGATATTTCGACCGCCTATCCGAATGTGACTGCCATCGGCGTCAGGGACGCGATCAACCGGGTTGCAGAGGTCATGTCTGGTATTGCTGCGGCCACGTCATATGGCGCGGGCATGACCTTGCTCACGGGTTTCTTGGTGCTCATTGGCGCGTCCGCAGCGGGTGAGCGGGGTCGGACCTATGAGGCGGCAATCTTGAAAACGATTGGCGCGACCCGAAGGCAAATTCTCAATAGCTTTGCATTGCGCGCCATGCTGATGGGCGCTGCCGCAGGCGTGGTCGGCCTGATTGCTGGGATCGCAGCGGGTTGGAGCGTTAGCCATTTCGTGATGGAAACCGATTTCTCGGTAATTTGGTCCTCTGCCGTAATCATTATCGCTGGTGGGATCGGTGCGAACCTGATTGCGGGGCTCGCCTTTGCGTGGCGGCCATTGGCCGCGCGCCCTGCGGGGGTTCTGAGGGCGCGCGACTAAAGTCAGCGCGCTTTGACCGAGGTGAGTCCGCTTGCGAATTGAACAATGCCGGCCATTTGAAGGGCGCCGACCTGTCGCCCCACCTCGCGTCCGTTTCGAAATCCGATCATCGCGGGAATACCGCGGATGTTGTAGCGTCCGTTGACGGTCTGATGCTGTTCCGTATTCAGCTTGGCCAAGCGCACCGATCCCTTGAGACGTTCTGCCGCCATGCTAAATTGGGGCGCCATCGCGCGGCAGGGACCGCACCACGGTGCCCAAAAGTCGACGACCAAGGGCAGCGCAGTGTCCTGAGCCGCTTTTTGCAAGGTAGACGGGGTGATTTCGGCGACCTTGCCGGTAATCAGCCAGCCGCCGCACTTCCCGCATTTCGGGGTGTCACCCAATTTTTCTGGCGGGACGCGGTTGGGCGTACCGCAATCCAGGCAGGTCAGTCTATCGTTCTGTGCCATGCCATCCTCCGATATGTATATTCATGTAGTGATATGTATTTCGCACTGATTAGCTTCAATCCCTCTTGCGTGAGAACGGACGCCATCGCAACCAAGGCCGCATCGGGAGTTGACGTTTCTGTGCCAAAGCCCCACTTCTCGGGCCATGGCAGATCCATTCTTTTTCGGCTACGGCAGCCTAGTAAACCGAACCACTCACGTCTACGAGGACGCCCACCGCGCCAAAGCCTCTGGCTGGCGCCGGACTTGGCGGCACACGGCATTGCATCCGGCCCCATTTCTAACCGCAATCCCTTGCGAGAAAACGGAAATTGATGGGCTTATTGCCCACGTGCCTGGGGGCGATTGGGCGGCTCTGGATGCGCGCGAAGCTGGCTATGACCGTTTGCCTGCGACCCATCAGGTCACCCACCCCGTTGAGCGCGACATTGATGTGGCAATCTATTCGGTTCCTGAAAAGCTCGAGATACCTGACCTGCGGCATCCTATTCTGCTGAGCTATCTGGATGTGGTTATTCAGGGCTACCTACGCGAGTTCGGCGAGGCTGGTGCACTTCGGTTTTTCGAGACCACCGATGGTTGGGATGCCCCGATCAAGGATGATCGCAACACGCCCGAGTATCCGCGCCATAGAGTTCTAAGCGCCCAAGAGACTGATTTCGTTGATGCGCAACTTCGCGCTCTTGGCGTTGCTTCGATCGAAAAATAGGCGGAACCAAATCACGACCAGTGCGTTCTCTAAACATCAGTTATTTAAGGAGTTTGAGAGATGAACTGGGATATTGTTGAAGGTAAATGGGACCAATTCAAAGGTAGCGCCAAAGAGAAGTGGGGCGACATGACCGATGATGACGTCACCGAGATGGAAGGCAAGCGCGACAAAGTCGTGGGCAAGCTTCAGGAAAAGTACGGCTGGACCAAAGAGAAGGCGGAACAGGAAGCGGATGCTTTCCTGAGCGAGAACGCCTAAGCCTCAGATCAATGTAATTCGCAAAGGGCGGGCCAGATGTTTGGCCCGCCCTTTGTGCGTGCGCAGCCCCTTGACGGGGCCTGTGCAACGCGAAACAACGAGAGAAGTCTTTTCCAAGGCTATCGATTCAGCGGGCCCCGCCCCCACCCTATGCAAGGCACAAAGTGCGCCGGTAGGAGACTTCCATGAAATTCCGTTTTCCCATTGTTATCATTGACGAAGATTTCCGGTCCGAGAATTCGTCCGGATCTGCGATCCGCGCCTTAGCCAATGCGATAGAGGAAGAGGGTTTCGAAGTTCTTGGGGCTACCAGCTATGGCGACCTGTCGCAGTTCGCGCAGCAACAGTCCCGTGCGAGCGCCTTTGTTCTGTCAATCGATGACGAGGAATTCACGCCCGGCCCCGATCTGGATCCAGCTGTTCTGAATATCCGAACCTTCATTGAAGAGGTGCGTTGGAAAAACGCGGACGTGCCGATCTACATCTATGGCGAGACAAAAACGTCGCGCCATCTGCCGAATGACATCCTGCGCGAATTGCATGGCTTCATCCACATGTACGAAGACACGCCTGAATTCGTGGCGCGCCACATCATCCGAGAGGCCAAAAGCTACCTCGAAGGGATCCAACCACCATTCTTCCGCGAATTGCTCGACTATGCAGAAGACGGATCGTACTCTTGGCATTGTCCGGGGCACTCTGGCGGTGTGGCCTTCCTCAAGTCACCGATCGGACAAATGTACCATCAGTTCTACGGCGAAAATATGCTGCGGGCTGACGTCTGCAACGCGGTCGAAGAACTTGGGCAGCTTTTGGATCACAACGGCGCTATTGGCGCATCAGAGCGAAATGCTGCGCGGATCTTTAATGCGGATCACTGCTTTTTTGTGACAAACGGGACCTCGACGAGCAACAAAATGGTCTGGCATCACACTGTCGCGCCAGGCGACGTTGTCGTTGTAGACCGCAACTGTCACAAGTCGATCCTGCATTCGATTATCATGACTGGCGCTATCCCGGTCTTTATGAAGCCGACACGGAACCATTGGGGGATTATTGGACCTATCCAGAAATCCGAGTTCCATCCAGACACGATCAAAGCCAAAATCCGTGCGAACCCCTTGCTCGAAGGCGTAGACCCCGAGAGCGTCAAACCGCGCGTGATGACTTTGACCCAGTCGACCTATGATGGCGTTCTTTATAACACCGAAACGATCAAAAGCATGCTTGATGGATACGTCGAGAACCTACACTTCGACGAGGCATGGCTGCCCCACGCGGCTTTCCATCCGTTTTATGGGACGTACCATGCGATGGGCCGCAAGCGCGGCCGTACTAAGAAATCGGTGACGTATGCTACCCAGTCGGTTCACAAATTGCTGGCTGGTATCAGTCAAGCAAGCCACGTGCTCGTTCAGGATGCCGAAGAAACCAAGCTTGATCGGCATCTCTTTAACGAAGCTTACTTGATGCACACGTCGACCTCGCCCCAGTACTCGATCATCGCAAGTTGCGATGTGGCCGCCGCGATGATGGAGCCTCCGGGTGGAACCGCGCTGGTCGAAGAAAGCATCGACGAAGCGCTCGATTTCCGCCGTGCGATGCGCAAAGTGGACGAGGAATTCGGTGAGGACGAATGGTGGTTCGAGGTTTGGGGCCCCGAGGAACTGGCTGACGAAGGCATGGGCCGCGCTAAGGATTGGGAACTGAAAAAGACCGATGCCGAGGGCGTAAACGCATCTGATGGCGAGGACAGTTGGCATGGCTTTGGGGACATGGCGCCAGGGTTCAATATGCTTGACCCGATCAAAGCGACCATTATTACCCCCGGCCTGAACATTGACGGCCGTTTCGAAGAGACCGGAATTCCGGCATCCATTGTGTCGAAATATCTGGCTGAGCACGGGGTCGTTGTTGAGAAAACAGGGCTCTATAGCTTCTTTATTATGTTCACGATCGGCATAACCAAAGGTCGCTGGAACACCCTGGTTGCGGCGCTGCAGCAGTTCAAGGACGATTTCGACAAGAACCAGCCCATGTGGCGCGTCATGCCTGAATTCTCTGCCAAACAACCGCGGTGGGAGCAGATGGGTCTACGCGATATGTGCCAACACGTGCACGCAATGTACTCGAAATACGATGTCGCGAGGCTGTCGACTGAAATGTACCTAAGTGATTTGCAGCCAGCGATGAAGCCGTCGGATGCTTATTCTCATATTGCGCGCCGAACAACCGAGCGTGTTTCAATTGATGATCTCGAAGGGCGCATTACCACTTCACTTGTAACCCCCTACCCGCCGGGCATCCCATTGCTGATCCCGGGGGAAGTCTTCAATCGCAAAATTGTCGAATATTTAAAGTTCAACCGTGAGTTTGCGCGTGAATGTCCAGGGTTTGAAACGGATATCCACGGCCTTGTACAAGAACGGGATGCAGACGGCAAAATGCAATATTTTGCGGATTGCGTTCGTCAGGAATAGGGGCTTTTATTCCCGAGTGTTGAAAGTAGACCTCAAAAGAGAGACTTAGTGCGAGCATCTGCTTAGGATCTTAATTCGCATAATCGCACAAGACTCGTGACAAGATACGATAAGCGACGGGTTTCCTCTTTGAAAAGCAATCTCCGGCGGACAAAGATAGTTGCGGTCCAGAGAGTTTTCCGGTGAAGCATCTGAAGCGTTGTGAACAGGTGCGCCTTCCAAGTATTCCAAAGGCGTTTTGCATGTCTCGTGAGAATTCGGCGTAGGCCGCGGCGAGGTCAATGTGCGCGGCGTTGATGCATTTCGATGCGCTCTTGCAGGTTTTCGATCCCGAACGGAGTAAATGCGATGACACCGTCGTCGCCGAGGCCATAGACCCATATGACGCCGTCTTCGGTTTCCATATCGATCGCTAGTTCAAATATCAGCTCAACAGTTTCTCCGAGTTCGGCCGCAACGCGCTCGATGGTTTTGACGGAATGAACCTTGTTGAGCTGCATCGTCACGCGGCTTGTGTGAGGGATCGAGCTGTCCAATGTAAGCGGTGCATCTAGTTCCGGACTGAAAAACTTGCGTCGGCAGTTGGCAGGCATAGTCTGACGCGGATTTCTTGCGGAGAGTTAGAAAATGTCTGCGATCAAAACTGTTTGGGGCTTCGAAGTGCCGACATCGCCAAGTGGGCGGTTCAAATGGCCTAAAGAATTAAGAGCTGTTGCGGTTCAAAAAATTCTTGATGAGGGCTTCCTCTGTTCAGCTATCGCCAAAGAGATCGGGGCAAATGAGAATTTGGTTCGGCGTTGGAGCACCAAAGAGAAATCGATCCGCCAATTTCGGAAAGAACCAGAGACAAATTTTGCCCCAGTTACCGTGGCCGAGGCAGCAACGGAGACTAAAGCCGTTGAGACATCTGAAGTGGCTGAGGCGCAACCTAGGGCTATGTGCAAGCTAACCTACGCTGACTTAGTTCTAGAGTTTCCCGGCGATATTCAGATGAAAAGCCTTCAAGCGATCGTGCGAGCTATCCGGGGTGCCCAATGATCTTTCCAGCAAATGGATACAGGATTTTCATGGCCACGCAGCCAGTGGACTTCCGAAAAGGCATCGATGGTCTCGCGGCGCACGTGGCGAATTCCTTCGATCTGGATCCATACTCCGGAGCCTTCTTTGTTTTCCGATCGAAGTCTGGCGACAAAATCAAGGTCTTGCTGTGGGATGGGACTGGCATGGTCCTCATCCACAAGCGCTTAAATAAGTCGAAGTTCGTCTGGCCCGCCCTGTCTGGCGGAACCTTCAACCTGAGCAAAACGCAGTTTGAGGCCCTCTTCGAGGGCATTGACTGGCGCCGAGTGGTCCCGCCCCGATTGACCAAGCCTGCGGTGGCGTAGAGTTATGCTGCCGCCGCTTCGTTCAACGAACGCACAATCTTAATGATCTCCTGAGCTTGGTCGCGGTTGAAGATGCCCGCAATGCCCATGTCATCAAAGTCAGTAAACGGGCTTTCATAGAAGGTGGCGGGGTCAACGATGCCACTTTCGGTCAAGCTATCGATCACGAGGTCTAAGAACTCGTTCTGATCAGCTTCTAACTGATTGGCCGCCACGAACTGACTGAAAGCCTCTTTTGCTGCAGAGCGGTCGAGACCAGTCAAAGAGCGAAGGAACCTTCCGAGTCCACCTTCTTCTTGAAGCCCTTTGATGATGTCACCATCTGCGATCTGCTGTTCAATCAGAATTCGCTCTAGCTCTTCCAAATCCTGTTTGGTGAGTGCTTCGCCTCTGCGCACCTTGATCAGCGTAATGTGATCCTTGTGGGCTTCGATGAACTGCCTGACCTTCATCTTGAAGCGCGCCTTGTCCACGCCACTGCCAACCTCGGGCATAGGCACTTCGGTGCCGGTTCCGATCTCGTCCTCAAAGTCTGTGATGACGATTTTCCGCTGCGTCGGCTTGATCAGTTCAGCCAAATTGCGGAGACGTAGACGAACTTTTTCAAGGATTTCAGGTGTAATGCCTTCCCAGAATTCTTGGGACTGGATTTCCAGGATCAGATCAAGCTGCTGCGCAACGATCGGCACGTTCGACAGCTCTTCGAGAGCTGACGCTAACTGAATGATCCGTGTCTGCAACCGGCTGAAACTTCCTTCCTGCTTCAGAAGATCCAGCTGCGTCGCAAGGATTAGAAGATCGAATTGCTTGGCTGGCAAGCCGCCGTCTTCGTAGGCAGTCGGCAGGCCTGCAACATCATCAATCAACGCGATCCTAGCGTCGAGGTCGAGCGTGTCCCAATTCGCCTTCTGTTGGAAGCGCTCAACGCTACGGCGTTTGGCACGCACAATGAAGTTGTCGAGGGGCATACCAAGGACTTCATCATAGAGACGCGTTTTCGTCGCTGATATCAGCTCGTCATGCGGCGTATCAGATCCGCTCAAAGCGTCGATAAGCTCGACGCGTCCGCCGAACAGCCGCTCGCCGATCGGCTTAGCGGAAGCCGTATCCATTGGATTGGGGTTTTCTTTGAAAAATTCGAGGTTCTGGCAGAAATCAAAAATGACGAACTGGTCTTTGTCCTCCGCCGGTCCAAAGAGGTCGGGACAAAGGCGCGTACCACGACCGACCATCTGCCAGAATTTGGTCTTGGAGCGGACGATCTTGAAGAACACCAGATTCACGACTTCAGGAACATCGATACCAGTATCCAGCATGTCGACCGATACGGCGATGTGCGGGCATTTCTCTTTCTCGGAGAAATCGTCAATCAATGATTGGGCATAGCTGACGCTGTAGTCGATCAGCTTGGCAAACTCGCCCTTATAGTGTGGGTAGTTCAGGTTGAAGCGGTCTACGATGAACTGTGCGTGCTTGCTGTTCTTGGCGAAGATGATGGTCTTTCCAAGGCGATCCCCGCCAGCGACCTTGATGCCATTTCGCATCAGGTGCTCCAAAACCTTGTCCACGGTGTCTTCGTTAAAGAGCCACTTATTCAGATCGGCGCTTTCGACGCGGTCGCGCTCGTTCCCATCTTCGTCCCATTCGATCGCGTCCCACTCTTCCTTCTCTTCATCGGAGAGCTGGTTGTAATCGATACCCTCCCGCTGGAATTTGAGGGGTACAGAGATGGTCGTTGGCGGCACGAGATACCCATCGCCGACCGCGTCATCCAGATCGTAAGAGTCAGTGGGAACGCCCTTCTCCAGACCGAACAGGGAATAAGTGTCTTTGTCGATCTCGTCCCGTGGTGTGGCGGTAAGGCCGACCAACAGGCTGTCGAAGTAGCTGAAAATGGCGCGGTACTTGCGATAGACCGAGCGGTGGGCTTCGTCGATCACAATCAGATCGAAATGTCCGGGGCCGAAACGCTTTTCGCCCCCCTTCATTTCTTCGATCAGCCCCATCATCGTCGGATACGTCGCCAGACAAACCCGCGCGCCGGAATGGTCGTTTTTCTTGCTATCGTGGCGCTCAAGGAGGTTCGCGCAGGGGGAGGACGGCAGATGCGCCTTGAACGCGCTGTGCGCCTGCTTCACCAGCGCAATGCGGTCGGCAAGGAACAGCACCCGCTTCACTCGGTTGGCACGCATCAACTGATCAATCAGCGCGATGACCGTCCGGGTCTTGCCACTGCCGGTGGCCATGACGAGCAGCGCCTTACGCTGCGCATGTTTTTCGAAGGCCTCTCCAACCCGCCGTATAGCGCGCTGTTGGTAATGGCGCCCTGCGATCTCTGCGTCGACGTCTACACGGGCCAGCGGCTGGATGTTCGCGCGGCGTTGGTGCAGCAGCTGCAATTCATCCTTTTTCAGGAACCCGGAAATCCCGCGTGGGGGATAGGCTTGATCGTCCCAGATCCAGTGTTCATACCCGTTGGTCGTGAAGATCACCGGCCGCTGACCGTAGGCCTTTTCCAGGCAGTCAGCATAAAGCTTCGCCTGTTGTTGTCCTGTCCGGCTGTCCTTCTTCGTACGCTTCGCCTCGATCACGGCCAAAGGTTTGCCATCGTCCCCCCACAGCACGTAATCGACAAAACCCTTACCGGATTGGCTCGGCATCCCTTCGACCGGAAACTCACGATCGCGGGGTTGATCCAAGGCCCATCCGGCTTCGGCTAAAAGCAGATCGATGAAGCTGTCGCGTGTTTGCGCCTCGTTGTAATCGTGGTCATCAGGTACGGCGTTGTTGGCCTTCCGCAACGCGGCCAGTTCCGCCCGAGCGGCCTCCAAATCGGCGTCCAGTTTGGCACGGCCCTCTTCCGAGGCGCGCAGGGCCTCTTCGGCCTCAGCAGCCTTTTTCCGCTCGGCTTTGACCTCTGCCTCGATCTGCTGGATTTGCGCGACGGTGCTGGCGCTGATCGTCAGCGACTTCTCCAGCTTGTTCATGTCAAAGGACAGCGCGGGATCAGGTTTGTCCGTTTTTGCATAGGTGCGGGCGACCCAATAGCACACATGGAACAGCTCGCGCACGGTCGAGGCAGCGTCTTGCGCGCTTAGCGGTTTACCGATGTCATGGGCCGCGCGGTTACCCTGCTCCTTGATGTACCTTGCCTTGGTCACGATGGCGGGGCCGGTCAGCTTGGTCAGGCTGGGTTCGGCGATCATAGCCGCGAGCGTGTCGTTGTAGGTGCGCTTTAGCGCCGGATCGGTCTGGTAGAGCCACTTCAAAGTGGTTTCCAGCGTCAGGCGGGCCCAGAAGCATGCACCCCGCGGGTCAGACAGGGCGTGCGTTTCCGCCTTACGCGCGGTGGTCAGCAGAGCGGGGAATTCTTTCCCCAGAAAAGCAAATTGGGACATGGGCTCAACCTATCGTGGTGAGACTACTTTAGGTTGGGAAACGCAAGTTGGAAGGCCTGTTTTGCCGTACCCCATTTCTTGATGCCGTCATTGTCCAGCTGCCAAGAGCATTTGACGGTATTCATCACATCGTACCCGCCGGCTTTCATCCCGTCACAAAGAAGCTTTTCCATCGCCCCGACTTGATTTCGGAAAGGCACGTGGCGCTGCATCAAGGTTGTGCGGTCAGCACCATCTTGTTCGATTTCCGGATAAATCGGGCCATGCGACACCAACTCAAAGTCAATGCAATCCGCCAGTTCCACATTCCTGTTTCCGAGCTGGCGGCGCAGAGCATTCTGATTTTTCATGGTCCCGAGATGTTGGCCCATTCTGGTATAGGGGGCCGAAGCGTGTGGACTGGAATTATCGCCTGTTCTTCCGACATAGTAGAGCGGGTCACCACTCGTTCGTTTGACTTCCCAGACATAGAGCCAAAAACCACGCTTTAGCATTGGCCCCGGAAGGGTCAGTCGGTGAAGCCCATTAGACATCCCCGAGTCCCCCTCTGAAGGCGCGGTGCTGGAGGGCGGCGAAAAGGGTTTCGCTGCTCCTCAGAGCGAGGTCGGCCTTGGTCACTAAGGGGCCGATGGCCCCAATTCGATCAACGAAGATTTTCTGCTGATCCAAACTTGCAACACGCACTTTGAGCTTCTCAAATTCAGACTTCTTAAGAATCGGAAGTGTGGTCGCTGCACCTTTGCCCCTATGAATGATCTCCGGCTTTATTTGCTGCATAGCAAAATATCCGAAAGCGGGTAGAACTTGGTCCGACCATTCAATGGCATTGATTTGTTGATTAAAGGCGCTGAGTTCGGTAGACATTCCAACCTTGCCGATGGTCGCGCCGATACAACAAACCAACGTCGCCCCAGCAGAAACGGTGCGTGACATTTCGGCTCCCTCGGGACTGAGGTGCCGAGCTGGTAACCTATTGCTCTCTAGGTCGCCGGGGGTGACGAATGGTATATCTCCGTCAAAGTATTCAGGGACCGTCGTTGAAGGCGTAGACCCCGTTTGAATCCGACCGAGTTTCTTTAACATTTCTTCGTGACAAGAATGATCCCCAAACATCTCATGAAAGATCGCCTGGCCGAGGGTGTTGAGCTTGTCGAGGGCGCGGGTGCGGAGGCGGCAGAGCTCTGCTGCCTGATCCAGTATCCCCGCAATCCGCTTCTGCTCCTCCAGCGGCGGGAGGGGGATAGGAACGCTATTCAGTTGCTTCTGGTTTAGCTTGGGCTGAGCGCTGCCTGTTACAAAAGGAGAAAGCTCGATGCTTTCCAAGTAGTACATCAAGTACTTCAGATCTGCATTGCCATTGAAGGCCAGCACATGGGCGTGGTTGTTAACCCAGAAGCGGCCGTCGGCCAAAAAGGCAATCGGAGACGACCTGCTGAGAAGGTTTGCCCCATCTTCGCCAACAAGTAGGTGAGGGCCCTCGAAAAGCCAGTCATTTACTTGGTCAATTATACCGGAAGCGCCGTAATAGGGAATTGACCCATTCATTGCTTCTCTGTCAGATTTTTTGAGTGGAACTCGCTTCCCGTCGAGATTTGTTACGATTTCGCCCAATGGCACCACGGGCCAGTTCATCCCAACATCCCCTCAAGCCTATCCAGACCCGCGGCGATCTCGGCCTCCTGTGCGCGCAGCTCGGCGATGATCTCGGCGGGGGCGGCGTGCTCGACCTCTTCGTGCTCGATCTCTTTGTAGCGGTTCAGGGACAGATCCCACGATCCGGTGGCAATGATCTCTGACTTGGGCACCATAAAGCTTTGGGCCGTGCGGGGACGATCGGCCTCGGCCGTCTGATCGGACCAGCGGGCCAGAATGTCCGGCAGGTTGTTCTTGGTGTGCTCTTCGTCCGTCAGAGCCTCGGCGGGACAGGCCCCAAGCTTGGCCGCGTCCAGCAGCGGGGTGCGTTTATCATCCAGACTGAAGCCATCGGCGGTCATGTCATAGAACCAGACATCGCCGGTACCGCCCGAGTTCGTCTTGGTAAAGATCACGATGGCACAGGACACACCCGCATAGGGGCGGAAGACGCCCGAGGGCAGCTTGATGATGGCGTCGAGCTTGTGATCCTCGACCAGCATCTTGCGGATGTCCTTGTGCGCCGTGGACGAGCCGAACAGCACGCCATCAGGTACGACCACAGCTGCACGCCCGCCGGTGCGCAGCTGGCGCAGGAACAGGGCCATGAACAGCAATTCTGTCTTTTTGGTTTTGACGATCTTGAGCAGATCCTTGGCAGTGGTGTCGTAGTCGAGCGATCCGGCAAAGGGCGGGTTGGCGAGGATCAGGGAGTAGGCCCCTTCGTCGCTGCCATGCTCTTGGGCCAGACTGTCGCGGTAGGAGACGTCGGCGTTCTCGACCCCGTGGAGGGTCATGTTCATGGCGCCGATCCGCAGCATGGTGCTGTCGAAGTCAAAGCCGTGGAACATGTTGTTGTGGAAGTGGGCGCGCTGTTCAGCGTTGCGCAGCATTTGCGGGTGATGTTCGCGGACATATTCTCCCGCCGCCACGAGGAAGCCACAGGTGCCAGCCGCAGGGTCGCAGATCACATCGTTTGGCTTGGGAGCCATGATGTTGACCATGAGCTCGATGATATGGCGCGGGGTGCGGAACTGGCCATTGGTGCCCGCGCTGGCGATCTTGCCAAGCATGTATTCGTAGACGTCGCCTTTGGTGTCGCGGTCATCCATGGGGATGTTGTCGAGGAGCTCTACGACTTTGGCGAGAAGGTTCGCGTTCGAGAAGCCGAGGCGCGCGTCCTTCATGTGAGTGCCGTAAGAGGAGCCAGCCTCGCCGAGTTGGCGCAGGAAAGGGAAGACGTGCTCGTCAACGACGCGCATCATTTCCCGCGCTTCGAAGTTCTTAAAGCGGGACCAGCGCATGTTGTCGTAGGGCTCGCCTTTTTCGTCGGTGCCCTCGGGGAAAATGCGCCGCTTCATCTCGATGCCGAGATCCTGGGCCTTGCGCTCTTCGACGGTGTGCAGATCGTCCAGACGCTTGATGAACATCAGGAAGGTAAGCTGTTCGATCACGGAAAGCGGGTTCGAGACCCCGCCGGACCAGAAGGCGTTCCAGATCTGATCCACTTGGTTTCGAATGGTTCCGGTAAGCATGTTCGTGCCTCAAAAGTCTTTTGCGCAGACAATATAGGACGATTTGGCAGGCGCAAGACTGTGTCCAAGATGCAACGAATTTTCGATGCTGGATAAATAATTGAATTTTAATTCTGGAAATCTCCGAATTTCTCGCACGTCGAAATTTCAAGCGACCCCCAAATAAAAATCTTAATTCATTACAGTTCCGCCATGTAAACACTCACGATTTCTGGCGATACATACATTGCCCCGCTTAAACTCGTTATTGCACGTAAAATTAAAAAACATTTCTCGCACGTTTTCGAAGGGCAGTGTGTGAAATCCACCTATTGCATACCGCGATTCCGTTGCTCTAAGCCGAATCGGAAACGTGAAATCACTAAACGCGGACTCCTGATGGTTAGATGGCCAGAGAGATGAACTCAGAACTCTACTCCACACGATGCTGCGTCGCTCATGAAACACGAGCCCAGAGCAAACTGCAAAGTCCCGCAATAAGTTCTTGTTGAAATGACACCTGAATTAATCGAGGCAATCGACATCTTCGAAAATATACTGCCTGAGCGGTATATCATACCTTTCCAGGCGCTCAGATCTCAATTGGACATGTCGTTCCACGAAATTGAGGGCAAGTATATTGAGGTCGAGCACAAACTCAAAGCAGCGGAAGAACTGTCAAGCGAATTGGCAAACGAGATTATACGCCTACAAGAAGGTCGCAAAAAGGATCGGTACAAGCGTTTTGGTGCAACTTCTGAGGCGCATCAGATGCCTTCCATTCAGGCAACTCAACAGCAGCATGAAAAGGAAGGAAAAATGACCGCGGCCAATTACAAAGAAAAAGAGGAAGGGTTGTTTGACGACACAAGCCTACGGCGCGAGCGGACAAGCGCAGGCAGGCAAAGCTCTAAACTCCCTGAGGGGTTGGATACTAAGATACGGGATACAGCACTTGAGATATCTCACTGCCCAGAGCCAGGTTGCGGCTTTCCCGTCAGGAGTTCTGGATGGAAGAAGACGCCGCGCATCACAGCCAGCATTAAATATAAGAAAGTGGTTGAGCGTTACGAACGATACGAGTGTAAGAACTGTTCCTGGTCGACGACCGCACCCCGCCGTTTCTTGGCAAGGAAATGTTCGTTTGACACCTCATTCTTGGCAGAGACGGTCGCGGACAAATTTTTCAGTGGAATGCCATACTTCCGCCAAGAGCAGGCATGGCAAAGTTTGGGGATCAAGCTCACGGATTCCGCCCTTTGTCGCCAAGTGAATAAAACCGCTAAGCACCTAGACATCATTGCGCAAAGATTTAAAGCTGAACTAAAAAAATGCACAGCGATTTCTATAGATGAAACCAGGCTTCCAGCATTTGATACAGATATTTCTGCTTACGCGAATGGAGCGGCTTGGGTCGAGACGAATTATACGAGAACTGCCGATCACTCAGAAAAGCCAATCGTTCTATTTCAATTTACGAAAGGTAAGTCGATTAACGATGCGAAATTTGTTCTACAGTGCTCCCCTGATGTTCTTGTTTCAGATGGAAACCCCGTCTATAGCGAAAAAAGTAGCCCTGGATCAACTTTTGCAAATTGCAATGCCCATGCGCGAAGGCGGTTCGTAGATGCAAGTAAAGTAGCTCCAAATAAAATCTCTGACGTGATTATTGAGTTGTACGAAAATCTCTACAAAGTAGAGAAGGAAATTGCTTGGATGAGTTCTTCCGAACGCCTGAGACGCCGAAGGAAAGAATCAAAGCCGATATTTGAGAAAATAAAGTCCCACCTAGAGTTAGCGGCACTCAAAGTAGACCCGAAGTCGACTCTGGGTGATGCCATTTCATACTTCTTGAAGCACGAAGAGAAACTGAAGGTTTTCCTTGAGAGGGGAGAGATAGAAATTGACAATAATGCTGCAGAACGCGCAATTCGACGAATTGCGATTATCCGAAAGAACTCTTTGCACGCGGGCAGTGAGGGCGGAGCGCAGGCATGGATGTGCTTTTCAAGCCTTGTTGCGACAAGTGAAGCCAACCGGATTTGCCCACGCCGATACCTTCATTGGTTGTACTTTTGCTTTGATGAAAAAAGGACAGATACGGAACGAACGCTGGAAGAGCGGACCGAGGGGATAATGCCTTGGGATTTCAAAAAGCTTGAAGATGCAAAAGACCCTCAGCACGTGGAACTCATGAAAAAGATTCTGCAATAGCCGTCCAATGAAAATGGCCAGCGGCACAAACGGCGAGCGCCTATTACCTACGCAAGAGCACTTTGTGTGGGTAATGCCGTTCGGCTAAATTTCCCGCTAATATTGCTGCTTTTATGTTTAGCGAACAGCGCGATCGGCGGGAAGCAGTCATTCGCTACACAATGCGCAAAAGTCTAAGATAGGCAGAAAAGAGCTGATAAGCACGGCACGCAACCCTACCGATATCTCTCTCCTTCTTGCTCGCAATGCTCAATCACCCGATCGACCCACCGGTCAAACCAAACCCACGTCCCCTTATAATCTCCTTTGCAACCGTATCCCTTTCCGGGGTTTTTACCATCAAGGTCCTGCCAAAGCTCTGTATGATCGCGCATTTTGAAATTTGGGAAGCCCGCAGCATTCACTTTCTCAACCACTTTCTTTGGTGGAAAGCGAGTCTTGTTAACCTCCTTCAAGATTATCTTCGCGGCTTCATTCGCTTCGTCGCTCCCCGCGGGAACGATCAATACAGCTTCGTCTGCTGCACCTGGCCTTTTAGCTGACATTGGCACGAAACCGTAGGACATTCTGTAAGCTGGGTCCTTCATCTGCTCGTCGGTCAGCCCGTTCTCGAATGCATCGATAGTCGTTTCAAGGCTCTTTGGCAGCCCAGATGCTTTCTTCAAGGCAGAAATCTGCTCGGTACCGAAAGAGACGAACTGGAGCGCAATGGGGAGACGTTTTTCTAGGCCATACTGAGCGCCGAATTCCTTCTTGAGGAGGTCATTGAAATTCAGCGCACAAGATTGAAGCTTTGCGCCGAGGGCGTCATCAATTCGGCTCGTCGTCCGGTGCTCAATTTCGTGTCGAATTTCAATTAGAAACTCGAGGTTCTTGGCGATGCCATCTTTTGCAGGGCATTTTCCTTGCTTCAAGCAATGCCCAAGGTCCCAGTACTTGTCTTCACCTGCCTTTGTTTTCTTACCGGGGTATTTGTAGTCGACGCCCTCGCGCTTGAACCAAGCGTGCAAAAGGTATGTCCAGGCGATGATCGCAGTTACTATGAAGAGTTCGGATCGGAACGTGAGCCCGCCAGCGTTAAAAGTTTGGACGGCAGCGATCATGGCCTCTCGGGCCTTGATCAGTAGTTCATCTCCACGAACGCTTAAGCCCGTTTCGTGGTCGATGTCGGGCCAAGTTGCAAGAAACGCTTCAAGATCCTCATCTGGCGCAGCTTTGACTGCCTTGTGCTTCGCGTCAGTTCGAATTTCACCGATGAGCCGATGATTCACCGACCGCGTTGGCCGAGTGAAATACGCCAGAATATCTTGGTCGTTGTACTCATCTTTGCCGAGCATCGTCTTGACCAATGCGATTTCCCATCTTTCTAGGGTGTTGCCTTTGCGCCTTTTAACTTTCTTCTTCGGCGGCTCTTCCTCGACCATACATCACCTCTGTAGAGACCACATTGCGAATAGCCCCGCGTTTGCGTGCCGACCCAAGTTCTCATTTATGCAGAACAAGCCTCCATGGCCAAGGGGCCTTTACACCCTAGAGCTGAGTGCCTCCTGAGTGAGCGCTGCGCGAACGCGCCCGTTGGGTAATGCCGCGAGCCCCCTCGAAATAACGGCTTGAGAATACTGCGCCGTAGCTACGGATCACCTTATGAATGTATGAAAGGGGCCGGTCCCAACGGCGGGTCGGGCAACGATAGCGAACGTTGCTCACGGTAACGCCTTAAAAATGAAGAATGGATTGCGGGCATGTTTCTGGTGGATATGCCGACCAATCCGGCATTTATAATGCTGGCGCGTGGTAGGGTTGGCGATTGGAAAAAGAATGAACAACAAGGTAGGCCAGGCGAAGGCAATGGCGCTCGCAGCGGTGATCGCCAACGTAAAGCGTCTTTTGCAAGATGCTCGGATCTTGCAAACGAGCGGTAGCGCAGGTTCTGCGCTTAGCCTTTCCATACTGGCATTCGAAGAGGCAGGCAAAGGCCACATAATCGAAAACGATTGGAAGAAACCAAAACACAAAAGTCACCATAGTTTCCGACATGAAATGGCGACTTTGGTAATCCCCGCTTCTTTTATGCAAAAATACGAGTTTGATTTGAAAGGTGTTAATAGTAGGATTAGTGACCATTTTGCCGCCGCCGACTTCAAGCCCGGCAGCAAGAATCCATTGCCGCCAATTAGTCCTGAACTGCGAATTGACCTGCATTCTGAGCTTCTTCCACAGTTGCAGGCCATGTCTGACGAGAAAATTCAGATTTTCGGAATTGAGCAGCGCTGGCTTTCAAAAGTTGTTGACGCGGTCCGAGATGGAAAGCTGGAGAGGATCCGACAGTCGGGCCTTTACCTCGACACCGATGCCGAGTTGTCCGTTATCTCAACCCCTGATAACGTGAAGAGAATTGATGCGGAACGTTGGTTCTGGGCTGCCACCCGTGTTTTGAATCTGCTTGAGAACGGTGCCTATTTTCAAGATTATTCGCCACTTAGTGAACTCCTTACTGCAGTGGACGAGGGCGACAGGGACGCGGCTCGTGTGCTCGGCGAAATTCGGTCAATGGTCATAAAATCGACGGATTAAGCGTTCACATGCCAAAACGAACGGTGGCAGTCGCTCAGCATGTATCATGCTTCCGATGAGGAGGTTTTTGTAAGATCTCTGGCAGCAGCTATCTATTTACACGTGCCGAACGGCAGTTGAGGCCGCACTACCGACCTCGGCACGCGGACCGTGTTGCACTGCGGCATTAATGGCCGGCTCGGGGAAGCTACATTGAGGCGTTGGCCCTTCGCGCGAATGTCCGGAAAGGGCCGGTAATGACATCTGCCGACTATCAGCGACACTTCCGGCGCTGCGCCGCCGCAAGTCCGCTCTCAGCCCAAAGCCGACACTCATTATGGCGTACCATCGCCCACTTCAGTTAGCAGAGAAGGTTGGGACCTGGATACTTGAAGCGATCTGCCCAACGCCCGCCGATGAGTAAATCGCAGGATTTGAAAGATACACAATCTGCGGATCTGCCGAGTGAGACCTGAGAAACATATCGTTATTTGACTTGGTATACAGTTCGGGCCATATGCTCAGCCATTGGAGGAAGATATGACCGTTTGTGACGCCGCAGCTTATATCTTAGAGCAGAGCGGCGAGATGACTGCGATGAAGTTGCAGAAGCTCGTCTATTACTCGCAATGTTGGTCCCTCGTATGGGACGAGACCCCTTTGTTTGACGAGGCTATCGAGGCGTGGGCGAACGGTCCGGTCAGCCCTGATCTCTATGCCTGCCATAGGGGGAAGTTTAAGGTCGGCCCCGGTGCGATCCAAGGTAACCCTGCCAACCTCAATGAGAGCCAAAAAGCTACCATCGATGAAGTGATGAGATTCTATGGGGCGAAGTCGGCACAGTGGTTGAGTGATTTGACACATCTTGAAGCCCCTTGGCAGCAAGCGCGGGCGCGAGCGGGCGTTGCAGATGGACAGAACTGCCAAGAGCAGATCACGCTTTCTGACATGCACGAGTATTATTCTGGGCTGGGTAGTGAGCCTGAGAAGGCATAAATGGGGCGCCGGGAAGCGCGGATAGCCCGCAAGGTCGAGAAACAAATCAAAGAAAATGAGAAGAAGGCCCGGTTTGTGGAAGCCGTCAAGGCTGATAGCACACCGCGCATATTAGTCGAGCCTGATGACTCCAAGTCAGTCCGCGTTGCTGCATCACCTGAAAGCATCATGCAAATGAAGATGTCCTTCAAGTTGTTCGACTATGCTGATCGTGATGGAGGGTGGTCATGGGGCCAAGAGCGCAACTGGTGTTCTACAGAGGCGAAAGAAGGTGCTGGCTGTGCCATTAGGTTGGCCATGAATGACATGAGTCAACTTACTTGGGCGGAAATTCTGGCTCAAACGACGGGCGGGAAGAAGCGTCACAAGAAGCATCATCCCCAGTCGTGGGATAGCCTATGCAATGAAGCCCAAGAACGCTGGATGGAAATAGACCGCACAGAGGAGGAACTCTTTCGGTTCCGAGTGGGGGGCAAACAACGCATTTGGGGCGTTCGACAGGGTCAAGTCTTCTTCGTCGTGTGGTGGGATGCTGAACACCAGATTTATCCGACGGAAAAGGGTTGAGCATTCTGAGCGTATGACCGGTATTCGCATTTGGGTCGGCGCTCACTAAGCAAACTGTACCGCCCATCTCTGAGACCCAGTGAGTTTTCTCGACCGATTGAATGCTGACGGGACTTCAGTTTCGACTTTGCAAAGCCTGCCTCTGCGCATTGCCGACTTCGATCTTCAACAGTTGCTGCGCGATCGACGAATGTCTGCTCCGGTGAAGCTGCACTGCGGCGTTGAGTAGCCGGTTCAATGCCCGGAAAGGGCCGTCCCTACCGCTTGAAGGGGATGACGTTTGAGCCACCGTTGGCGAAGGCAACCGCACCTTCACTGCGAATGGTCTTGGTTGCCTCCTCGAATGCGGCTCGGTCGTCTTCAAAGAGATCATCCCAAACAATCGATGTCCCGTCTTCAGTCACAACTTCCAGCGACCAACCGTCCCCGCCTTCGAGTTTGTAAATGTCCACCTTGAATGGCACGCCATCCTCAACGATGCGCCGTGAGGCGCTGGAAATCACTAGGTTGGGTTCGCGTTCCATCTTAATGCCTCCTGAAGCTATAGCTGATGATAGAAGCACTGATCACAGAAGCCAATGTCCGCAAAGCGGGATGCGGTTGCTGCATTTGGAGCAATCAAAGGAAGGCGGCTTTGGGCCGAAAAAGCCGAAACGAGGCAACCATCAAATATCGGCGTCTCCGGCAAGCTAAGATTCAATATGTGCGAATATCCAGCTCGTCACTCTGACCGAGAGTGGTGGACCAAAAGCCGGAATAGAAAACCCCCGAATCGGAAAATCGTAGAAAACGGCAGTTCGTATTGGCGCTACGCGCCAATATAGGGAACGCTTTTGTGGGTGAGAAGTGGGATAAGTCCGGAACTAGATGCACCGCTTACTGTCCAATTCCAAGGGAGGAGTTCTTGCACCCGCGACATCGGCATGTCGGGCAGCCGGGCGAGAACATCAGCCAACCAAGCCTGTGGATCAATGTCGTTCATCTTTGCCGAGACGATGAGAGTATACATGAAGGCCGCCCTGTCGCCGCCGCGCTCGGATCCAGCAAAGAGTCATGACTTTCTGCCCAATGCGATACCGCGCAGGGCGCGCTCTGCGTTCGCATGTTCATTCGGACCGGTGGCATTCACATGCTCACTGTTGGTCAGGCAGATGCGCCCATCATCAAGGAAAGCGGTAAAGGCCTCCCATCTCTCGCCCTTGGGCGGCATCAGATAGTCGATGGCCTTTGCGACGCTGTTATGTTTCGACATTTGCGTGCGCTCATCGCGGAACCAAACGAATAAATCCTCGACCAGGGGCCTGGATCGCTCCTGTCGAATGGCAAGACGGGCGTTTACTTCGATGCCATTGATCTCGCGCTCGATATCGAAGATCGCGTCGATCCGCTTCACAGCTTCCAGAGCGACGGGTGAGATGTCATGTGTGGAGTGCGCCCCTGGAACTGGACAATCTAAGCAGCTGATTGTGTCCAGAGCGGTGCGTGCTGTTTCTCATAGTCGTTGGGACTTCTGTAGCCCAAAGCCGAATGTAACCTGTTTTCGTTGTAAACGGTTTCAATAAAACTGGGTAGATCAGAGACTACGTCTTCGAAGCTTTGGTAATCTGCCATGTATACCGCTTCAACCTTGAGTGTTTTCATCACGCTCTCGGCGTAAGGATTATCATAGGGATTGCCGCGTCGGCTCATCGAACCGAATAAGCCATGTGTTTTCAGTATTCTCCGATGTGACGCGGCAGCATATTGC
>NZ_JAOARZ010000040.1:0-87383 GCF_025210255.1 Donghicola sp.
CGGTCTGGCGCCTGTGGCGCAGGACAGCGGAACGCTGCGTGGCAAGCGCGCCATCGCCGGTGGCAGGCGTGCTCTGCGGCACGTTCTCTTCCAGGCGGCACTGGTTGCCTCAAATCACAACCCGACGCTCAAAGCTTTCGCCGATCGGCTCCGCAAAGCCGGCAAGCCGCACAAGGTCATCGTCACGGCCGTCGCGCGCAAGCTCGTCATCATCGCCAATGCTCTTTGCAAAAAACGGCGGAAATGGGAGCCCCGCCATCCCTGATGAATACAGTTGCTATCGACGCAAAGAGCATCGAGAGCTTTGCGAAGTCCATCGGCATCGGGCAACCATCACACCTAAAGCGTATGATTGAGGCCGGTCATGTTCAAACGACGACCTTGAAGAACCCGATCACCAAGGCAGATCAGGTCTACTTCACCCCAGATGACGAGATCGCCTTTCGAGCGCGTTTCGTTACCCCCAAGCTCATGGCGAAAGTCTACGGCGCCACGTGGCAGAGGTCGGTTCGACAGCTGCGCGACGCCGGCATTGAACCTCTAGGAGGCCGCGAAGGTCCGTTTGGGCACATCTACTTGCGTGAAGAAACCGATCGCATCCTAACTTAACCAACTGATTTTCCTAAAGACAAAGAGGCTCGGGGCAAAATCCCGCCGCCTCTTTGCGCTTGCTTCCACTCCAACGGAAATCAGCTCTTGGAAAACCTATGGTGTGATTTCTGGAAAAGACATGCGGTAACTGACAGGGAGGGCAGGCTTCTTTTTGCTCTAAATACTCAAAACGCCGCCCCAGAGGGGCGGCGCTTCGGTTTGCCATCAGTTTCGGGCCAGATCAGGCGGCGTATGCGTCGCCTTCGCCGTACTTCTTGTAGAAGCTGCTGTTCTTGTCCGCCATCTGGCGCAGCAGGGCAGGGCACGCGAAGCGTTCACCGAATTTTTCGGTCAGGTCATCGCAAACCGCTTCGGCAAAGGGTGCGCCGATAATGTCCAGCCAGCTGAACGGCCCGCCAGACCAAGGCGCAAAGCCCCAGCCAAGGATCGCGCCCACGTCACCTTCGCGGATGTCTTCCAGCACGCCTTCTTCGAACGCGCGGACGGCTTCCAGAACCTGCGCCATAAGCAGACGGTGCTGGACCTCGTGCAGGTCGGGCTGTTCGTCCGCATGGGGATATTTCTCCGCCAGACCGTCCCACAGACCCGTACGCTTGCCCTTTTCGTCATAGGCATAGAAACCGGCGGCAGCTTTGCGGCCCAAGCGGCCTTCGTCCGCCAGCCAGAACAGCACTTCGTCCACGTCGTCGTTGCTGTACTCAGCCCCCATCGCGGCCTTGGTCGCCTTGGCGATCTTGACCCCCAGATCGATCGAAGTTTCGTCGGTCAGCTGCAGCGGACCCAAGGGCATCCCGACCAGCTTGGCGGCGTTCTCGATCAGGGCGGGGCTGACGCCCTCGTGCACCATGCGGATGCCTTCGTTGATGTAGGGGATGATGCAGCGGTTCGCGTAGAAGAAGCGCGCGTCATTCACCACGATCGGCGTCTTACGGATCTGGCGCACGTAGTCCAGCGCCTTGGCGACAGCCACATCGCCAGTCTTTTGACCCTTGATGATTTCGACCAGCATCATCTTCTCGACGGGGCTAAAGAAGTGGATGCCGATGTACTTCTCGGGGCGCTTGGACGCCTTGGCCAGCTCCGAAATCGGAAGGGTCGAGGTGTTGGTGGCAAAGATGCAATCCTCACCGATCACCGCCTCGACCTGAGCGGTCACTTGGGCCTTGATGGCGGGGTCCTCGAACACGGCCTCGATGATTAGGTCGCAACCTGCCAGCGCCTCATAGTCGGTAGTGGCGGTGATGCGGGACAGCACCTGCTCTTTCTTCTCGGGCGTGGCTTTGCGCTTGGCGATGCCCTTGTCCATATAGCTGGCGGTGTAGTCGCGGCCCTTGTCGGCAGCGGCCTGATCGCGGTCCAAGAGAACTACTTCGATCCCCGCCTGAGCGGACACCAGTGCGATGCCAGCACCCATCATGCCCGCGCCAAGTACGCCAACCTTCTGCACTTTCTGGTCGGCAACGTCGGGACGGTTCGCGCCCTTTTCCAGCTTTTCCTTGTTGATGAACAGGGACCGGATCATCGCGCCGGAACTGGGGTTCATCAGGACGTGGGTGAACCAGCGGGCCTCGATCTTCAGCGCAGTGTCAAAGGGCACCATCGCGCCTTCGTAGACCGCCGAGAGCAGCGCCTTGGCCGCCGGATAGACGCCCTTGGTATTGCCGTTGACCATCGCGGAAGCGCCGACAAAGGTCATGAAGCCCGCAGGGTGATAGGGAGCGCCGCCGGGCATCTTGTAGCCCTTGTCGTCCCAAGGCTTCACGATGTCCTTGTCGGTCGCCGACAGGACCCAAGCGCGGGCGTCTGCCATCGGATCAGCGCTGACCTCGTCGATCACACCCAGCATCTTGGCCTTCTTGGGGGCGTTCAGCTTGCCTTCCAGCAGCAGGGGGGCCGCCGCCATCGCGCCCATCTTGCGCACCAGACGGGTGGTGCCGCCCGCACCGGGGAAGATGCCGACCATGATCTCGGGCAGGCCGATCTTGGCCTTGTCGTTATCGGCGGCAAAGATGCGGTGGCAGGACAGGGGCAGTTCTAGGCCGATCCCCAGCGCGGTGCCGGGCAGAACGGCGGCCACAGGCTTGCCGCCCTTGTTGGTTTTGGGGTCCATGCCCGCGCGCTCGATTTTACGCAGCAGTCCGTGCATGTTCATGATGCCGTCGAACAGGCCCTGAGCGGGGTTGTCGCCCGCGCTGTCCTTCATCTTGGCGATGATGTTCAGGTCCATGCCGCCAGCGAATGTGTCCTTGCCGCTGGTGATGATGATGCCCTTTACGGCCTCGTCGGCCAGCGCGTCGTCGACCAGATCGTTCAGCGCTGCCAGACCTTCTAGCGACAGCACATTCATCGACTTTTCTTTGACGTCCCAAGTGATCGTTGCGATCCCTTCGGCGTCTTTAACCATAGTGAAATCGGTCATTTCGAATTCCTCCTCGCAGGTCTGACGCCCGCTTAAACCCGTTCGATGATGGTGGCTGCGCCCATGCCGCTGGCAACGCAGAGGGTGGCAAGGCCGGTGCTTTTGCCCGTCCGCTCCAGCTCGTCCAGCAAGGTGCCAATGATGATCGCACCGGACGCCCCAAGGGGGTGGCCCATCGCAATTGCGCCGCCGTTCACGTTCAGCTTGTCGTGGTCCACGTTGAAGCGCTGCATAAAGCGCAGGACCACGGCACTGAACGCCTCGTTCACCTCGAACAGGTCGATGTCGCTGATCGACATGCCGCTCTCGCTCAGGATTTTTTCGGTGACGGGCACGGGGCCGGTCAGCATGATGGTCGGGTCAGTGCCGATCTTGGCCGTGGCGCGGATCACGGCGCGGGGCTTCAGCCCGTGACGTTCGCCGAACTCCTTGGAGCCGACCAGAACGCCAGCCGCCCCATCCACGATGCCGCTGCTGTTGCCCGCGTGGTGGATGTGGTTGATCCGCTCAAGATGGGGGTACTTCATCAGGGCGATCTTGTCGAAACCGGGCATCACCTCGCCCTGATCCTTGAAGCTGGCCTTGAGCGCGCCAAGGGCCTGCATGTCGGTGCCGGGGCGCATGTATTCGTCGCGGTCCAGAATGGTCAGGCCGTTCACATCGCGCACAGGCACGATCGATTTGTCGAACCGTCCGGCGGCCCAAGCCTCGGCGGCGCGGCGCTGGGATTCTACGGCAAAGGCATCGGCGTCATCGCGGCTGAACCCGTATTCGGTGGCGATGATGTCGGCCGCAATGCCCTGCGGGACAAAGTAGTGATCCATGGCCACCGTCGGATCGACCGCCACGGCCGCGCCATCGCTGCCCATGGCAACGCGGCTCATCATCTCGACGCCGCCTGCGATATAGGCGTGGCCCGAGCCCCCCTTGATCTGGTTGGCCGCCAGATTGACGGCCTCCATGCCGGACGCACAGAAGCGGTTGATCGACAGACCCGGCACGTTCTCGGCCAGATCAGAGGCCATCACCGTGGTCCGCGCCAAGCAGCCGCCCTGTTCCATGACTTGGGTCGCGTTGCCCCAGATCACGTCCTCAAACTCGTCCCCTGCCAGATCCGAACGCTCTTTGAGTGCGTTCAGGATCGTTGCGCCCATACGGACGGCGGTAACCTCGTGCAGGCTGCCATCCTTGCGGCCCTTGCCGCGTGGGGTGCGCACTGCGTCATAGATAAAGGCGTCAGCCATCTGCCTCTCCTCCTAGTCAGTTTTTCTTGGTCTCAGGCCCGGTCCGACGGGTTGCCAGGCATGAGGTCATACGGGTGTTTCCAGCCGGGCAGAGCGCTGATGCGGTCCAGCCAAGCGTTAATGTGGGGCCATTCGGCACGGTCAAAGCCGAACTCCTCGGGGTAGAACAGATAGCCGCAGCAGGTCAGATCAGCGTTGGTCACACTGTCCCCGACGATCCAGTCGCGGCCCTCAAGGTGTTTGTCGAGAATGGCATAAGCGCCTTTGAGACGTCCCTGCAGGAAAGCGATCACCTCGGGCTGTCTCTTGTCCTCGGGGATGAAGTTCATCAGGAACCGTGCGATCCCGGCAAATGATGACAGCTTATGATTGTCCCAAAACTGCCAGCGCAGAACTTCGCGCTCTTCCTCCGGCGTAGTGCCACCGAATTTACCGGTCTTCTCGCCGATGTACCGCTGGATCACCGCCGATTGTGTTAGCTTCAGATCGCCATCCACAAATACTGGCGCTTCGCCCATCTCGTTCACTTCGGTGCGGTAGGCTTGCCCGCGCGTCTCTCCATTAAAGAAATCGATATAGACCGGCTCCCACTCCAGACCGGACAGCTCCAATGCCAAAGCGGCTTTATAGGAATGTCCGCTCTCTCCGAAACAATGCAGCTTGATCGTCATTTCTAAATTCCTTTTCCGGTTCTGACCGATGGGGTCCAACAGTTGAGTATTTGCAGAAAAAAGAAGCCTTAAACCTCTCTGCGGATCACCTTCCTTTAACCAGAATCACCAGAGTTTGATCTCGCGGTACAGGCTGGGGAGCCGATGACCGCCCAAGGTGAAGCTCCGCTCTGGATGAACCGCAGTCGCGCTGTGCGACCCGATCCGGGGCGGAGTAACGCCCTATCCTTCAGCTTGGTAAAAATACCCTCGCGCCGAAGGCGCCCTGACATCTCCACCAGAACCGACTTCACCGCTTCCGCGCCTCGAGTTCCGAGTTGAACAAACGCAGACGATGAGGAAACCGTTCTTCGTGCATCACGCTGTCGAAGTTTTCAAAAATGAACGACAGGGCTTCCCCTTCGTCCAACCCCGCCTCCTGCGCAAAGCGGCGAAGGCGGCGGTAGCCGTCTTCGGTCATGGCAACAGGAAATCGGCGGGTCAGGCGCAGGCGTTTGGGCATAGGTTCCTCGGTTTGATCAGATGGGGCCGAAGGTGCCGGCCCCTGTGGCTGATCAGAAGTTAGCGGCCTCCAGCGTCATCACCGTATCAGCGCCAGTCTCAATACGCGACAGGTGCAGTGCGGTGGCGGGCAGTTGGCGCGCCATGTAGAACCGGCCGGTCTCGATCTTGGTCTGATAGAACTCGGGGTCCGATGTGCCGTTCTCAAGCGCTGCATAGGACGCCTGCGCCATCTTCGCCCACATCAGGCCAAGGCAGACATGCCCGAACAGGTGCATGAAGTCATAGCTGCCAGAAAGCGCGTTATGCGGGTTTTTCATGCCGTTCTGCATAAAGTACATGCCCGCCGTTTGCAGGTCCTTGCTCGCCTTTTTCAGCGGATCAAGGAAGTTGGCCTTCAGCGCCCCGTTGCCTTCGTTCTCTTTGATGTAGCTCTTCACCATGTCAAAGAACGCCATGATGGTCTTGCCGCCATTCATCGCCAGCTTGCGGCCCACAAGGTCCAGCGACTGGATGCCGTTGGTGCCTTCGTAGATCATGGTGATACGGGCATCGCGGACGAACTGTTCCAGTCCCCATTCCTTGGTAAAGCCCGACCCGCCGAGGGTCTGCTGCGCCAGAACGGTGGTCTCAAACCCTTTGTCGGTCAGAAAGCCTTTGATCACGGGGGTTAGCAGCGAGATCATTGCGTCTGCATCGGCGTCCGATTTGCGGTGCGCTTCGTCGATCATTTTGGCGCCCCAGAAGGTGAACGCCCGTGCCCCTTCGGTAAAGCTCTTTTGCATCAGAAGGTTGCGGCGCACGTCGGGGTGCACAATGATCGGATCTGCGGGGCCATCGGGGTTCTGCACACCCTTGACTTCGCGGCCTTGCAGACGCTCGCGGGCAAAGCCCAGAGCGTTCTGGTAAGCGACAGCGCCTTGGGCATAGCCTTGCAGGCCTACACCCAGACGAGCTTCGTTCATCATGGTGAACATGGCGCGCATGCCTTTGTGCATTTCGCCGATCAGGTAGCCGGTTGCGCCGTCATAGTTCATCACGCAAGTGGCGTTGCCGTGGATGCCCATCTTGTGCTCGAGGCCGCCGCAAGACACAGCGTTGCGATCACCGAGAGAGCCATCCTCGTTCACCATAAATTTGGGCACGATGAACAAGGAGATGCCTTTGGTGCCTTCACCGCCGCCTGGTGCCTTGGCCAGCACCAGATGGATGATGTTGTCGGTCAGGTCGTGCTCGCCAGCCGAAATCCAGATCTTGGAGCCACTGATTTTGTAGCTGCCGTCGTCCTGAGGCTCTGCCTTTGTGCGGATCAGGCCCAGATCGGTGCCGCAGTGGGGCTCGGTCAGGTTCATGGTACCGGACCATTTGCCCTCGATCATGTTGGGCAGGTACTTGGCCTTCTGATCGGGCGAGCCGTGGGTCTGGATCGCCGAGATCGCACCGTGCGATAGGCCCTGATACATGTTGAACGCCATGTTGGCCGAAACGAACATTTCGCCCACCGCGGATTGCACCAGATAGGGCATGCCCTGACCGCCGTATTCGGGATCGCAGTCCAGCCCGATCCAAGCGCCTGCGCACATCTGGTCATAGGCGTCCTTGAACCCGTCGGGGGTGGTCACGACACCGTTTTCCAGTTTGCAGCCCTGTTCGTCGCCCACCTTGTTCAGCGGGGCCAGAACGTTTTCCGACAGCTTTGCGGCCTCGTCCAAGATGGCCTGCGTGGTGTCACGGTCCAGCTCGTCATAGCCGGGGATATCGGATTGGGCGACATTCAGAACATCGTGCAGGATGAACTGCATGTCCTTTACCGGAGCGGTATAGGTCGGCATTGGTCTCTCTCCCTTGGTCGCGGCGGATTACTCGGCCGCTTTATTCGTCTGCTTCAGCGAGGCGATGACTTTCTCCGCCCACTTCAGCTGGTCCTTCAGATCGTCGATGGCCTCGTTCAGTTCGTCGCGCTGCTGCTCCATGGCGTGCAGACGCTCCAGCCCGACCTCATGGGTGCGGGATAGCTGGGTCAGCTGCTGGTCGCCCATGTGGTACAGATCCAGAAGCTGGCGGATTTCTTCGAGGCTGAAACCGAACCGTTTGCCGCGCAGGATCAGCTTGAGCCGCGCACGGTCACGTTTGGTGAACAGGCGCTTCTGCCCATCACGAATAGGAAAGATAAGCTCTTTGGCTTCGTAAAAGCGAAGCGTCCGAGGCGTTACGTCATAGGCCTCGCACATTTCGCGGATGGTCATGATGCGATCGTCCATGACGGGTCTCCTGATAGTGTTCGCGCACCAGAATTCGGTTTCTGGTCGTACTATACTACAGGAGTTGACGTTTACGTAAACAGTACGTCACGTCACCTTTTTGTGTGACGGAGGGTCACTTTTGAACTGAACGGTTCATTTTTCTTTCAGAAGGCTTTCCTGCACTTCATCCCGCAGCTGCCGCAGCTCTGTCATGGCGGTTTCGATCTGAGTTTGTTGCTCGTGCAGCTCGCCAAGCTGGCGGTTTGCCATCTCGACCCACGCTTCCATTTGGGCCGTTGTGCCTTCTTTTTCGTAGATTAGCAGCCACTGGCGAATCTCTTCGAGTTGGAAGCCGAACCGGCGTCCGCGCAGAATCAGCGTCATGCGCGCCACATCACGCGGCGAATAGAACCGCGACCGCCCTTCGCGCTCGGGGGCGAGCAGTTCGATATACTCGTAGTAGCGCAGGGTGCGCGGGGTAACGTCGAACTTGGCACACATTTCTTTGAAGCTGAGACGAGTCTCGGACATCTGGCTCCTCCTTGGTTGAGGCGGAGCGTAGGGCGAACGCTGGGGCAGGGCAACTGTCACCCTTTACGGACGCGGCGTGAATGCTCCATACCAAGAGCAACCAAGGAGTTTACCAATATGAGCGCGGACAAGGCGAAAATCGCAGCGCAGTTTATACAGGCGATTCCCCACTCTCGGGCGTTGGGTATGAATCTGGTCGAGATCGGAGATGGCGAGGCCGTGATCGAAATGCCCTATGACACCAAGCTTATCGGAGATCCCGACACGGGCGTGATCCATGGTGGTGCCGTCAGTGCACTAATGGATACCTGCAGCGGAGCAGCTGTCATGAGCCATCCTGACGCGCCGACCTCGACCGCGACCATCGATTTGCGAATCGACTACATGCGGGCCGCGACCCCCGGTCAGACCATCCGCACGCGCGCCTATTGCTACCAAGTGACCCGCAGCGTTGCCTTTGTCCGCGCCGAGGCGGTGGACGAAGACACTGCGCGCCCCGTCGCCACGGCCACCGGTGCCTTTACCTTCGAGAGGTCGAAATGAGCCGTCCCCGTCCCGAACCCGTACAAGTGGTGAAACAACGTCGCGACTCCGCGCTCTCTGCTCTGGTCGAGCGCGTGCCTTACGTCCAGTTCCTTGGGATCAGTTTTGATCGCCGTGGCGACGAGCTGACCGCAACCATGAATTATGACGAAAAGCTGATTGGCAATCCGATGCTGCCCGCCTTGCATGGGGGTGCGACGGCGGCGTTTCTGGAAACAGCCGCGATCATCGAACTCAGCTGGCAAATGATCTGGCCCAGCATCGAGAGCGATAGCCATGAACTGCCCCCCTTGCGGATGCCCAAGACAATCGACTTCACCGTTGATTACCTGCGCTCTGGCCTGCCGCGCGATGCTTATGCCCGTGCACGGGTGAACCGCTCGGGCCGCCGCTACGCGAGCGTCCATGTCGAAGCATGGCAGGACAACCGCGAGAAGCTGTTCGCGCAGGCGACGGGGCATTTCATGATGCCCCAAAAGAATGACTGACACCCCCGCGCCGCGGGCCGTGACCCATCGCAGAGTGCTGAAAATCGCTCTGCCGATTGTGCTGTCTAATGCCACTGTGCCCATCCTGGGTGCGGTAGACACAGGCGTGGTGGGACAGCTTGGAGAGGCCGCGCCCATAGGTGCCGTCGGCATCGGTGCGGTGATCCTGACAGCGGTCTATTGGATTTTTGGCTTCTTGCGCATGGGAACCACAGGGTTCGTGAGCCAAGCCGCGGGGGCAGGCGACCGCTCCGAAATCGCCGCGCTGCTGACGCGGGTGATGATTATTGCCGGACTGGCTGGCTTTGCGCTGATCCTGCTCCAGCAACCGATCTTTGCAGCAGGGTTTGCCCTGTCCCCAGCCTCGACCGAGGTCGAAGCGATGGCCCGCGACTACATGTCGATCCGCATCTGGTCGGCCCCAGCGCCGATTGCCTTGTACGGAATTACAGGCTGGCTCTTGGCCCAAGAACGCACACGCGGCGTTCTGGTTATCCAGATCATCATGAACGGCACCAATATTCTGCTCGACCTGTGGTTCGTGTTGGGGCTGGGCTGGGGCGTCCAAGGAGTGGCGCTGGCGACACTCATATCGGAAGTCTTCGGCCTCTGCGTCGGTCTCTGGCTCTGCCGCGCGGCGTTCCGAGTCCCGGCATGGCGCGACTGGCCCCGCGTGCTGGATCGCGTGCGCCTTCGCCAGATGGCGCTGGTCAACTCGGACATCCTGATACGGTCCTTGCTGCTGCAAGCGATCTTCATGGGATTTCTGTTCGTCAGCGCGCGGTTCGGAGACGTGGCGCTGGCTGCCAACCAAGTTTTACTTCAGTTCCTGAACATCACGGCCTACGCGCTGGACGGTTTCGCCTTCACCGCCGAAACAATAGTCGGCCAAGCCCTCGGAGCGCGCAGCGCGCCCATTCTTCGTCGCGGTGCGGTCCTAACGTCCGCTTGGGCTGTCGGCGCGTCAGTGTTGCTTGCCTGCGTCTTTGCTGTCGGAGGGGGCACCATAATCGATATCATGACCACGGCCCCCGAGGTTCGCATCGCCGCGCGAGAGTTCCTACCGTGGATGGTGGCGGCCCCGCTCCTTGGGGTGGCGGCGTGGATGCTGGACGGTATCTTTATCGGAGCAACCCGCTCGCAGGATATGCGCAACATGATGATCGTCAGTTTTGTGTTCTACGTGGTCTGCGTTGTCGCGCTTGTCCCACCTTACCAAAATCACGGTCTCTGGCTTGCGTTCAACATCGCGTTCGTCGCCAGAGGGGTCACCCTTGGCCTGCGCTATCCCGCTTTGGAACGCAGCGCAGCCTGACTTCTTTTTGCTCTAAATACTCAAACAGAAAGGCCACTTCCGCATCGGAAGTGGCCTGACCAGAATGCGTGCGGGGCGCGGCCCCGCACGCTTTATCTTATTTCGCGCTGATGCGACCGTCGGTATAGGGCGTGTAGGGCGCATTGGCCGCGATGTATTCTGCGGTAACGTCCGCCAAATCGGGGCCAAAGTCGTAGGCATTCTCTGCGTCACGGAACATCTTGTAGCCGTCACCGCCATTGCGAACGTAGTTGTTGGACACCACTCCATAGGTCGCAGCGGGATCAATCGGCTCACCGCCCACCATCACATCGCTCACACGGCTACCTGGCTCTGCGCTTGCGTCAAAGACAAAGCTCATGCCCGCGATCTGGGGGAAGCGGCCGCCGCCTTCCTCGATCTCGCTCACACCATTTTCCAGTGCGTCGATCATGGTCTGGCCCGTGACTTGGAAAGTAGAAAGGGTGTTTTGGAAGGGCAGAACGGTCAGGACTTCGCCCATGGTGACTTCGCCCGCGTCAATGCTGGCACGGACGCCGCCGCCGTTCTGGATGGCGATTTGGATGCCTTGGTCTTTGACACGGTCGAGCATCGCATCCGCGATCAGAGTGCCCATCTGGCATTCCATCGCGCGGCACGAACCACGGTCGCCGTCGATGGCTTCGGCGGTCTCGGCTACGACTTTGCTGCGGATCTCTTCCAGCGGCTTCGCGGCTTCGGCGATGCGATCGACAGTCGGCGCGTCTTCGGTAACGGCCGCGTCCATGATGATCGGAGCGCCGCTGGCCGAGATGATGTTGCCTTCGTCGTCAAAGACAACGTTCAGCTCGCCAAGGAACTTGCCGTAGGCGTAGGCCGACAGGATTTGGGTGCCATTGACCACGGTGGGGTAGGGCCCTTCGGCACCGTCCATATCACCCAAGAGGGTGTTGGTGTGTCCGCCAACGATCACGTCAACCCCGGTGGTTTCCGATGCAACGCGCTGGTCCACGGCGTAGCCCGAGTGGGACAGGACGATAATCTTGTTCACGCCTTCGGCGGTCAGCTTGTCGACTTCGCCCTGAACGGCGTCCACCGGATCGGTAAAGATCACTTTGTCACCGGGCGAGGCCAACTCGTCGGTGTTTTGGGGTGTCAGGCCGATCAGGCCCAGCTTCTCGCCATTGCGCTCGATTACGGTGGACTTCATCAGCTTGTCAGCCAGCGCGGGCTCCATCGAGACATCTGCGTTCGACATCAGCACGGGGAACTCGACTGCATCCATGAAGCCGGCCAGCACTTCGGGGCCGTCATCGAATTCGTGATTGCCAACGGTCATGCCGTCATAGCCGAGCTTGTTCATCATCTCGGCGGCAAGTTTGCCTTTGTAATAGGTGTAGAAGAGCGTGCCCTGAAACTGGTCGCCGCCGTCGAACAGGACGGTGTTTTCGTTGCGGGCGCGGGCGTCTTCGACCGCTGTCACCAGACGGGCGCTGCCGCCAAAACAGTCGCCGGCTGCGTTGTCTTCGGCAGAACAGCCGCTGTCATACTTGCTAATGGGTTCGAAACGAGCATGAAAGTCGTTGGTGTGAAGGATGGTCAGCGCATAATCGGCCGAGGCCGCAGAGGCGGTAATGGCCAGAGCGGCGCAGGTGCTGAACAGACGGATCATCGGGAAACCTTTCTTTCGACTCAGTCTAATGGGACGATGCTAAGGGCATTACATCTGAACTGGCGACATCTTTGTGAACTTGACGTGGGGGCGTGCAGGGGCCATCACCGCACTATGCTCATTTACAAGATCTTTCGGGCCCACGAGTGGGCGATTCTGGAAACGCAAGGCAGCACAACCGGGGCTCAGGTTGATGTGACTGACGGATATATCCACTTCTCGACTGCTGCGCAGGCGCGCGAAACAGCGGCAAAGCACTTTGCCGGAGAAGAGGGGCTCGTTCTGCTTGGCGTGACGACGGAAACCATGGACGGCGATCTGCGTTGGGAAAAATCGCGCGGTGGCGCGCTGTTCCCGCACCTCTACCGCGATCTACGGATGACCGATGTGGCATGGCACAAGCCGCTGCCGCTGGGGCCGGACGGGCACTGTTTTCCCGAGGAAATGGTATGAAGATTCTCGAACAGATTGGGATGCGGGCGATCCGGTCCTTTGATCCTGAAACGGCGCATGGACTGGCGCTCAAGGCGCTGACCTCGGGGCTGGCTCCGCGTCCGAAAACCGTGACATCACCGCGTCTGGCGACCGAACTGGCGGGCTTGTCGCTGCCGAACCCGCTGGGCTTGGCCGCTGGCTTTGACAAGAACGCGGTAGCCCTGCATCCGCTGGCCAAGGTCGGGTTTGGCTTTGTAGAGGTTGGCGCGATCACCCCCCGCGCGCAGCCGGGTAACGCCCGTCCGCGCCTGTTCCGTCTGGAAGAGGATCAGGGCGTGATCAACCGCTTCGGCTTCAACAACGAAGGCATGGTTGTTGCGGCAGAGCGTCTCGCGCAGCGTCCGCGCGATGCGGTGATCGGCCTGAACCTTGGGGCGAACAAGGACAGCGACGACCGCGCCAGCGACTACGCCAAGGTTCTGACCAAGTGTGGTGATTATCTGGATTTCGCGACCGTGAATGTCAGCTCGCCCAACACCGAAAAGCTGCGAGACTTGCAAGGGCGCGAGGCACTGACCGCGCTGCTGGACGGTGTGACGGAAGCGAACAGCAAGCTGGATCGCCCGATCCCGATCTTTCTGAAGATCGCGCCGGACCTGGACCACGATGGGTTGGCCGAGATCGCAGATGTGGCGATCCAGACCGGACTATCCGCGATCATTGCGACGAACACGACTCTGTCGCGAGACGGTCTGAGCAGCAAGCACAAGGACGAGATGGGCGGACTGTCAGGACAGCCCTTGTTCGAGAAATCGACCCGCGTTCTAGCCGAACTGTCCAAACTGACCGAAGGGCGCATTCCTCTGGTTGGTGTCGGCGGCATCAGCAACGCAGAACAAGCCTATGCCAAAATCCGTGCAGGGGCTTCGGCTCTGCAGCTTTATTCGGCGCTGGTCTATGGTGGACTGTCGCTGGTCGAAGACATCTTGCAGGGGCTGGACGAATGCCTGCTGCGCGATGGCTTTGCAACCGTCGAGCAGGCGATAGGCTCAGGGCGCGGCGACTGGCTCTGACCGGTTGATCTGCAGCACAACCTGCACCACTTTTCAAAGGGCGAGGCACTGGGCCTCGCCTTTTTCATGCGGGGCTCGGGGATGTGCGGACGATTTGCGATAACGCTGCCGGATCAGGCGATGGCCGATGTTTTTGACGCAGCGCCCTCGAATGATCTGCCGGATACCCCCAATTATAATGTCTGCCCGACGAATACAGTGCACGTCGTGGTTTCTGCCGAGGCGCGGCGGATCGTGCCCATGCGCTGGGGATTCATCCCGCACTGGTACAAGGCGCACAATGACGGCCCGCTGCTGATCAATGCCCGATCCGAGACGATCGCCGAGAAGCCCGCATTCCGCGAGGCTTGTCGCGAACGGCGCTGCATTCTGCCCGCAACTGGGTTCTATGAATGGACAAAATCGGCCGAGGACGCGCGGCTCCCTTGGTATATTTCACGCGCGGATGAACGACCCATCGCCTTTGCCGGGATCTGGCAGGAGTGGGGCACGGGGGAAGAGCGAATGCGGACCTGTGCCATCGTCACCTGCGGCGCGAATGATCCGATGAAAGCGATTCACCACCGGATGCCTGTTATCCTGACGCCAGACTGCTTTGGCCTGTGGCTTGGCGAAGAAGGGAAGGGCGCCGCGCGCCTGATGCACGCCGCGCCTGACGACGCACTGGTCTGGCATCGCGTTGATCCCAAAGTGAATTCTAATCGAGCAGAAGGAGAGGATTTGATCGAGCCGATCGCTTGACCTTCCTGAAAAGTTGCAATATCTCTCTGCCCACTGCGCGGGTGTTGTGTAGTGGTAAGACCTTAGCCTTCCAAGCTAATGACGCGGGTTCGATTCCCGCCACCCGCTCCAAAATCTTCCACACTTTCGAATTTTTTCGCACAGGTGCTCCTGTATGCGCGACAGTTGTGCTCGTGTGCTGCGTATTTTATTTCTGACTAAATTGCTTTGGAAAGGAATTATGATGCAAAGCCAAACTTTAATCGAGACCGGACAGGCGTCGAAATACTTGCAGCAACTGTGCAAACACTTTGCTCACAAGACCGAAGTCACATTCAGCGAAACCGAAGCGCACTGTGTTTTCGGCACCGCAACTGCTGACATGAGAGCCAAGGAGCAGGGCCTTGAGGTGATCATCACCGCCGAAGACCCCGAGGGCATTGATCGCGGGCAGATGGTGATTTGGAAGCATCTCGAACGCTTCGCTTTCCGCGAAGATTTGTCCGAACCCGTTTGGGAGACGGCCTAAACGTTCCTGATACTGAGCCAAGGAGCCAAGTGAAGGGAAACCTTTGCTTGACCGCGTAGCGCCACGCGGCCATGTATCCCCCGTTATTTCGGAGGACCCATGGCACGAGCTCCTGTTTTGAACGCGCAGCAAGCGGAACGCGAGAAATCCAAGCGTGTGGGCGCGTTACGCGCGCTCTTTCCGTTTCTGGCGCCATACAAAGGGCTCGCTGGTTTTGCCCTGATCGCACTGGTTCTGACGGCATCGATTTCGCTGATGCTGCCTTTGGCTGTGCGCCGCGTCGTCGACAATTTCGGCGCGCAGGACGGGGGGATGCTGAACCTGTATTTCAGCGCTGCACTGGTGCTGGCTGGATTGTTGGCCGTGGGTACGGCACTGCGCTACGCGTTGGTGACGCGGCTAGGTGAGCGCGTGGTCGCGGATATCCGCAAAGCTGTTTTTGGCCGCATGGTCGGGATGAGCCCCGCCTTTTACGAAAACATCATGACTGGCGAAGTGCTGAGCCGGATTACAACGGACACGACGCTGATCCTATCGGTCATCGGGTCGTCCATCAGCGTAGCGTTGCGGAACGTGCTGATCCTGTTTGGCGGCCTTATCCTGATGCTTGCGACGTCAGCCAAGCTGACGGCGCTGGTACTACTGATTGTACCGCTGGTCTTGGTGCCGATCCTGACTCTGGGCCGTAAGCTGCGCGTGCTGAGCCGTGAAAACCAAGACTGGATCGCGACCAGCTCTGGCGAGGCGTCCGAAGTGCTGCTCTCGGTCCAGACCGTTCAGGCATTTACCGCCGAAGCGGCAAGCCGCGATCACTTTGGCGAGGTAACTGAAAAGTCTTTTGACGCCGCACGCCGCCGGATCACCACGCGCTCTTTCATGACGGCTATTGTGATCTTTCTCGTGTTCGCGGGGGTTGTCGGGGTGCTGTGGATTGGTGCGTTGGACGTCCGCGCGGGTCAGATGTCCGCAGGGGCCTTGGTGCAGTTCGTGATCTACTCGGTCATGGTGGCGGGCTCCGTCGGCGCCCTGTCCGAAATCTGGAGCGAACTGCAGCGTGCCGCCGGTGCGACCGAACGTTTGGTGGAACTCCTGCACGCGGATGATGCTGTGGTTGACCCCGACGCACCGGTCTCTTTGCCCGCCCCGGTCAAAGGCGAGATCACCCTGGATCATGTTAGCTTTACCTATCCCGCGCGCCCTGACGCACCCGCGCTGCGCGACCTGTCTTTGCATGTCAAAGCAGGGGAAACTGTAGCGCTGGTCGGCCCATCAGGCGCGGGCAAATCTACTGTGATCCAGTTGTTGGAACGCTTCTACGACCCGACCGCAGGTCAGGTCATGCTGGACGGCGTGGCCTTGGATACGCTCAGCCGTGATGCGTTCCGCCGACACATGGCGCTGGTCCCGCAAGATCCGGTGATCTTTGCGGCATCGGCACGAGAGAACATCCGCTTCGGCCGCCCCGATGCAACGGATGCCGAGGTCGAAGCCGCCGCCAAAGCTGCCGCCGCCCATGACTTCATCTGCGCGTTGCCCGATGGGTACGACACCTATGTTGGCGAACGAGGCGTCATGCTGTCCGGTGGTCAAAAGCAGCGCATCGCGATCGCTCGCGCTATCCTGCGCGCCGCGCCGGTCCTGCTTCTGGACGAAGCCACCAGCGCCTTGGATGCCGAATCCGAACGTCTGGTGCAGGCGGCGGTGGACGAGCTGTCCAAGGATCGCACCACCATCGTAGTCGCGCACCGTTTGGCAACTGTTAAAAAAGCTGACCGGATCGTCGTGCTGGAAGACGGGCAGATTGTTGCGCAGGGCACCCACGAAGAACTGGTCGCCGCTGATGGTCTCTATGCAAAACTAGCGCGTTTGCAGTTCACCGATGGCTTTTCAGGAGAAAAGTAACGCTACGGCGCAACAAGTTTATCTTTCGTTGCGTAAGTCTTGCGCCGCGCCGCTGCTCCGCTCACATTGATAGGTGGGAGACAAGAAATCTGCGACCAAGCAGGTTCAGGGAGGAAGCATGCCATACGCGTCGTATGCAGATCGCGCTGCGATCGAAACAGAAATGCCTTGGGCGGACAGGGATGTGCCCAAGACTATGTACAAACTGCTGGAACGCACCAAAGAGCAGTTTGGCAAACGTCCGGCGGTCAGTTTCCAGCTGACCTCTAGCCCCAAAGACGCGGGTGAAACCCTGACTTGGGCCGAACTGTTCGAAAAAGTCACACAGACCGCGAACCTGCTGCGCAGTCTGCGCGTGGGTCCGAATGACACGGTCGCATTTCTGCTGCCCAACTGTTCCGAGACGGTTATGGCGCTGCTTGGCGGGATGGTCGCGGGGATCGCGAACCCCATAAATCCGCTGCTGGAACCAGAGCAAATCTCGGCCATTCTGCGTGAAACAAACGCCAAGGTGCTGGTGACCCTGCGGGCTTTCCCCAAGACAGACATCGCGCACAAAGCGGCCGAGGCTGTGCGCTTTGCGCCGAATGTGCATACGGTGCTCGAGGTTGATCTGCTGCGCTACCTTAGCCCGCCAAAGTCTTGGATCGTGCCGATGATCCGTCCCAATGCGCCGGACTACGCCCACGCGGACGTGCTGAATTTCAACAAGGCGATTGCCAAGCAGAATACAACGCTGGATTTCGAGGACACCGACGAGGACCGCGTCGCTGCGTATTTCCACACGGGCGGGACAACTGGCATGCCAAAGGTCGCGCAGCACAAATATTCGGGCATGATCTACAACGGCTGGCTCGGGGCCAAGCTGCTGTTCTCGTCCGATGACAACGTGATCTGCCCGCTCCCGCTGTTCCACGTCTTTGCTGTGCACCCGATTATGATGTCCATGATGTCGAGCGGGGCGCACGTGATCTTTCCCACGCCTGCGGGGTATCGAGGCGAGGGCGTGTTCGACAATTTCTGGAAGCTCGTCGAGCGTTGGCAGGTCACTTTCATGATCACCGTGCCGACGGCAGTGTCCGCGCTGATGCAGCGCCCCGTCGATGCCGATATCTCTTCGCTGAAGACGGCGTTCTCTGGCTCTGCGCCCATGCCGCTGGAACTGTTCAAACGGTTCGAGAGCGCGTGCGGCGTTTCGATCTGCGAGGGGTATGGCCTGACCGAAGCAACCTGTCTGGTGTCGATCAACCCGCCTGCGGGGGAAAAACGCGTGGGGTCTGTCGGCATTCCGTTTCCCTACACTGACGTCAAAATTCTGCGCCACGGGCCCGATGGCCCGATTGAGTGCGGTGTCGAAGAGGTTGGCGAAATCTGTGTCGCGAACCCCGGTGTCTACGCGGGCTCGACTTATACCGAGGCGGACAAGAACGCTGATCTGTTTCATTACGACTGCTATCTGCGCACAGGCGATCTGGGGCGTTTGGATGCGGATGGCTACCTGTGGATCACCGGTCGCGCCAAGGATCTGATCATTCGTGGGGGCCACAACATTGACCCCGCCGAAATCGAAGAGGCGCTGCTGACCCACCCCGCCGTTGCCTTTGCGGGCGCGATTGGTCAGCCGGACGCGCATTCTGGCGAGATGCCCTGCGCCTACGTGGAGTTGGTGGATAATGCAGAGGTCACGTGCGAGGAACTGCTCGCCCACGCCAAAAAGCATATCCACGAGCGTGCTGCATGCCCAAAGCATCTGGAAATTCTGCCGGAACTGCCCAAGACGGCGGTGGGTAAGGTCTTTAAACCGGACCTGCGCAAAAGCGCGATCAAGAGGATTTATAATGCCGCTCTGACCGGCACAGGTGCCGAGGTGATCGAAGTTGTAGACGATAAACGCCGCGGACTGACGGCACGCCTGCAGCGATCAGATTCGACGGATACCAAGGCGGTCGAGGCGGCACTGTCGGCGCACACGCGACCTTGGGAATGGGCCGATTGAACGGAGAAGGGGCACCAAAGCGGTGCCCCTTTTATGTTACTGCGCGGTGTAGCCGCCATCGACCAAGTGATAGGAGCCTGTGACAAAGCTCGCTTGGTCTGAGAGCAGGTAAGCGACCAGTGATGCCACCTCTTCGGGTTTGCCGAGCCGCTTCATCGCGTGCATGCCTGCCAGCGCGTCCTGAGTTTCGTCATCCAGCGATTTGTCCACCAGCGGCGTCCGGATAAAGCCCGGCCCGATCGAGTTAACGCGGATGTTGTCGCCCGCATGTTCAATCGCGGCGGCCTTGGTCAATCCAACCACGCCGTGTTTTGCGGCCACGTAGGCGCTGGACCCCGCGATCCCGACCGACCCTAGGATAGACGCGATGTTCACGATGGCGCCGCCACCTGCGGCTTTCATTTCGGGGATCGCATAGCGCAGACCGTAAAAGACGCCGTTCAAGTTGATGTCGATCACCTGCCGCCAGCCGTCTGTGGGATACTCACCGGTCGAGGCTTGCTCGCCGCCGATGCCTGCGTTGTTCACCAGATAATCCAGTCGGCCAGTCTTTTCTTTGGCGAATCGGATCATCTCTTGGACCGACTCTTCGTTTGCGACGTCCACTTTGGTGCCCAAAGCCGATTCGCTAATTTCTTTGGCTGCGGCGTCAGCTTTGTCCTGATCAAGGTCCGCGACGACGACCGTTGCGCCAGATTCTGCCAGTTGTTTTGCGACCGCGTACCCGATGCCAGAGGCGGCTCCGGTGACGATGGCAGTTTTTCCGGAAAAATCGATATTCATAACAAACTCCTTCTCCCGCGAATGTTTTGCGGATGGGTCTGATATGGCGCGATTTTCAGCAGGGCGAAGGCGATCTCTCGAAACCGTGTGTGTGCCAGTGCATACCAAACGGCGCACAGTCGCACGGATCCAAACGCACCAAACAAAGTTGTGACGCGAAGGACGAAAGTTTAACGATTTCAGGGATTTGATGGTGCTGCAGGGGAGGATTGAACTCCCGACCTCTCCCTTACCAAGGGAGTGCTCTACCACTGAGCTACTGCAGCGCCGTGTTGGTGAGGGGGCTTCTAATAACAAAATTCAGGGTGTGCAAGGGCAATCTGGACGGTTTTTTCATCAGGATGTAGGAACGGGGCATGAAAAAAGATTCCGAGCCCCAGAACACCAAGAAATACAAGGATCCGAGCCGTGAAGATCGGCTGAAGGCCGCGCTCAAAGCCAACATGGCGAAGCGTAAGGCTCAGGCAAAGGCTCGTGTCACGACCTCAGAGCAGGACAAGGAAGAGAACTAATGGATTCAATCATCGTAAAAGGCGGCACCGAACTGCGCGGCCAGATCCCGATCGCCGGCGCCAAGAATGCCTGCCTGACGCTGATGCCCGCGACTCTTCTGTCCGAGGAGCCTTTGACCCTGACGAATGCGCCGCGTTTGTCGGACATCCGCACAATGACCCTGCTGCTGCAATCGCTGGGGGCCGAAGTTCAGAGCCTGAACGATGGCCGCGTTTTGGCGCTGTCTTCGCACGGGTTAAATAACCACAAGGCCGACTACGATATCGTCCGCAAAATGCGTGCGTCGATTCTGGTTCTGGGCCCGATGCTGGCGCGCGATGGCCACGCTGTTGTGTCGCTGCCCGGCGGTTGCGCCATTGGCGCGCGTCCCGTGGACCTGCACCTGACCGCGCTAGAGGCGATGGGCGCAGAGCTTGAACTAAAGGACGGCTATGTCCACGCCAAGGCAGCGGGTGGCCTGAAGGGCGGGATCGTTGATTTCCGTTTCGCGTCTGTCGGCGCGACCGAGAACGCCCTGATGGCGGCGACGCTGGCCAAAGGCACCACGGTCCTGAATAACGCGGCCCGCGAGCCCGAAATCGTCGATCTGGCGCAATGCTTGCGCGCGATGGGCGCTCAGATTGAGGGCGAGGGAACAAGCCGAATCGAAATTCAGGGCGTTGAGCGTCTGAATGGCGCGACTCACCAAGTCGTCGCAGACCGAATCGAAATGGGCACCTACATGCTCGCCCCTGCAATTGCGGGCGGTGAAGTCGAAGTGCTTGGCGGATCTATTGAGCTGCTCGGGGCGTTCGTTGAAAAGTTGGAGGCGGCGGGTGTCTCGGTGACGCCCACCAAAGGCGGTGTTCTGGTCGCGCGTAAGAATGGCCGCGTTGATGCGGTAGACGTCACCACCGAGCCTTATCCTGGCTTCCCCACCGATCTTCAGGCACAGTTCATGGCGATGATGTGCACGGCGAATGGCACCAGCGTTCTCGAAGAGAAGATCTTTGAGAATCGCTTCATGCACGCGCCGGAACTGATCCGGATGGGCGCCGATATCGAGGTTCACGGCGGCACTGCAACCGTGACCGGCGTCGAACGTCTGCGCGGCGCGCCTGTGATGGCGACCGACCTGCGCGCCTCTGTCTCGCTGATTCTGGCGGGTCTGGCAGCCGAAGGCGAAACCCGCGTGAACCGCGTGTATCACCTCGACCGCGGCTACGAGAGCGTTGAAACCAAGCTTGGCGCCTGCGGTGCCAACATCGAAAGGGTCAAAGAAGAGTGACACAGGACGCCCGTTTCGAAGATGCCAGCCCCAAGCCCCTGAACATTGGGGCGATGGATGCCGATGACCTGCAAGTGATCTCGGCCCTTGTGCAGGATGCGGTCCTGCCCGTGGGCGAGATGACCTATGAACGGGGGGCAGGGCGCTTTGCCCTGCTGCTGAACCGCTTCCGGTGGGAGGACAAGTCTGCCGCCCGTCCCGAACGAGTGCAGGCTGTGCTGGCCTTTGAAACCGTGCGCGGCGTGTCATCCCAAGGCATCGACCGCAGCGACAAGGACACCGTTCTGTCGCTGCTCTCCGTCGAGTTCGCCGAAACGGACGCCCCGAGTGGCCACGTGACCCTGCATTTCGCGGGTGACGGCGCCTTGCGCCTAACGGTCGAGGCGATCGAAGCGACCCTGCGGGATGTGACGCGGCCCTACTACGCGCCTTCGGGTAAAGTGCCTGATCACAACGCCTGATGCGGCCAAAGCACCGGTAGTTCTTGAGGACAGCGCCCCTGCGGTCTATGTCTGCGCCCGTAATCTTAGGAGCCGCAGCCCATGCCCGTATTACTGTCCACCCGTGACGCCGATTTCGAAGCCCAGTTCACCGCGCTGCTCGGTGCCAAGCGCGAGGACAGCCCCGATGTGGATCATATCGTGGCAGAGATCATTGCGGACATCCGTGCGCGCGGCGACGAAGCTCTGCTGGAATACACGCGGCGCTTTGATCGCCTGGAGCTGACCGCGGATACGCTGGCCTTTTCCGAAGCAGAGATCGACGCACTGATCGCCGAAGTCCCCGCCGAAGAGCGCGAGGCTCTGGAACTGGCAGCCGCCCGCATCCGCGCCTACCACGAGCGTCAAATCCCCGAAGATCAGCGCTGGACTGATGAGAGCGGCGCAGAGCTTGGCTGGCGCTGGACGCCTGTTTCGGCCGCAGGCCTGTACGTGCCAGGTGGTTTGGCGTCCTATCCTAGCTCTGTGTTGATGAACGCCATTCCGGCCAAGGTCGCTGGTGTGCAGCGTCTGGCGATCACCGTACCGACCCCTGATGGCGTGGCGAACCCCTTGGTCCTGCTGGCTGCGCACCTGTCCGGCGTGGACGAAGTTTACCGCGTAGGTGGGGCACAGGCCGTGGCCGCGCTGGCCTATGGCACTGACACCATCAAGCCTGTCGACAAAATAACTGGCCCCGGCAACGCCTTTGTCGCGGCAGCCAAGCGCCGTGTGTTCGGCAAGGTTGGGATCGACATGATCGCGGGCCCCTCGGAAATTCTGGTGATCGCGGACAAGGATAATAACGCGGACTGGATCGCTTTGGACCTGATGAGCCAAGCCGAGCACGACGAAAGTGCGCAATCGATCCTGATCACCGACAGCGAAGATTTCGCGCGCGAGGTCTGCGTCGCTGTGGATCGCCAACTTGAAACGCTAGAGCGTCGTTCGATCGCGGGCGCCAGCTGGCGCGATTTTGGCGCGGTCATTGTGGTGGACGATTTGGATCAGGCCGCGCAACTGTCTGACCGCATCGCGCCAGAGCACTTAGAGCTGTGTGTGGCCGACCCTGACGGCCTGTCGGACAAGATCACCCACGCGGGCGCAATCTTCCTCGGTGCTTGGACGCCAGAAGCGATTGGCGACTATGTCGGCGGCCCGAACCACGTGCTGCCCACCGCACGCTCGGCCCGTTTTAGCTCTGGCCTGTCGGTGATGGATTTCGTCAAACGCACGACGCTGGCCAAGATGACCCCCGCCGCGTTGCGGGCCATCGGGCCTGCGGCTGAGGTGCTGGCAAAATCGGAGAGCCTGCAGTCGCATGGCTTGTCCGTCACCGCACGCCTGCAAAGCCTGAATGATTGATCGCCATGACTGCTACGATTTATCACAATCCCCGCTGCAGCAAATCGCGCAACGCCCTGACTATTTTGCAAGCCGCAGGCGAAGCGCCAGATGTCATTGAATATCTGACAACCGGATGGACGAGCGACTTGCTGGTGTCACTGTTTGCAGACGCGGGCATCACCGCCCGCGATGCTTTGCGCAAGGGCGAGACGCAGGCAAAAGAGCTCGGGCTGTCTGCCCCCGATGTCAGCGACGACCAGATCATCGAGGCCATGATCGCGCACCCCGTTCTGGTCGAGCGGCCCATCGTCCGCACGCCCAAAGGCGTCGCAGTGTGCCGTCCGATGTCGAACCTCTTATCGCTCTTGGCGCAGCCGCTTTCGGGACCCGTCACCGATGCCAAGGGCAAAGTCCTGGTCGACGACCAAGGAAATGCCCTGTGACCGATACGCCGAATATCGACGACACCTTGTTTCAGCCCTTCGACCCTGCGCGTTTGTTCGAGGCGGAGCGCAGCACCCACGCTCCGCGCATTCTGGTGCTCTTTGGATCGCTGCGTGCACGGTCCTATTCGCGCCTTCTGGCCGAAGAAGCTGGCCGCATTCTGACGCGCCTTGGTGCGGAAGTGCGGTTTTTTGATCCCACAGGCCTGCCCTTGCCTGACGCCGAAGACGCCAGCCACCCCAAAGTCGCTGAATTGCGCGAGCTGGCCCAATGGTCCGAAGGCATGGTGTGGTCCAGCCCCGAACGGCATGGCGCGATGACGTCTGTCATGAAAGCGCAGATCGACTGGATACCGCTGTCTCTGGGCGGTGTGCGTCCGACTCAGGGCAAGACGCTGGCGCTCTTGCAGGTCTGCGGCGGCAGTCAAAGTTTCAACACGGTCAACCAGATGCGCATTCTGGGCCGCTGGATGCGGATGCTGACGATCCCGAACCAGAGCAGTGTCGCCAAAGCCTTTCACGAGTTCGATGAGGCAGGCCGGATGCTGCCAAGCGCCTATTACAACCGCGTTGTCGATGTCATGGAAGAGTTGGTGAAATTTACTTGGCTCACCCGCGATCTGAACGATACCCTGCTGGATCGCTACAGCGAACGCGTAGAAACCGCCGAAGAGCTGTCGCAACGGGTGAACCAGAAATCGCTCTGATCGGGGCAATGCGCTTGCACCTATCCTAATGGTCACTAAAGATACGGTAGAAGAAAGTAACTGTTAGTGCCCCCTCTTATGTCTCGTATCTCAAATATCACTCTGGACGACAGCGCCCTCCCGCCGCCGACCCCCGAGATCGAACAGGAACGCCGCGTGGCGATGTTCGATCTTCTAGAGGATAATAGCCTTGTCTTGCCCGCACGGGATGACCGCCCCGCGCCCGACGGGCCCTACCATCTGGATCTGTCGATCCGGGACAAGCGTCTTGTCTTCGATCTGAATACCGAAGGCGGCGAGAAAGCCGCTGAATTCCATCTGTCGCTTGGGCCGTTCCGCCAAGTGGTCAAAGACTACTTCCAGATCTGCGCCAGCTACTTTGACGCGGTCAAAAAGATGCCCCCGAGCCAGATCGAAGCGATCGACATGGCCCGTCGCGGCATCCACAACGAAGGTGCGCGCATCCTTCAAGAGCGTCTCGAAGGCAAAGCCGAGCTCGATATCGACACAGCGCGGCGTCTCTTCACCCTGATTTGCGTTCTGCATTTCGGAGGCTAGTGGTTGACGCGGGAGGTGCCTCAGTCGGTTTTGTTCTGCTGCGATCACAACGCGGTACGGTCCCCCATGGCCGAAGGCTTGATGAAAAAGCTGTACGGGCAGCAATGCTACGTCCAGTCGGTCGGCGTAAAGAATGACATGGAGATCGACGGCTTTGCCGTTTCTGTCTGCAAAGAGGTCGGGGTGGAGTTGGACCGACACCAGTCCCGCAGCTTCGATGAGATGGAGCAATGGGGCGATGATTTGTCGTCCTATGACCTGATTATTGCACTGTCTCCCGCAAGTCAGCGGCGCGCGTTGGAATTGACCCGTTTCTTCCACCTCGACGTAGACTATTGGCCTATCCTCGATCCGACAGGTTTGGGGGAAACTCGCGACGCGAAGCTGGTGCAATATAGGGCCGCTCGTGACCAGATTGTGCAGCGGCTAACGGATGCATTCGGGCCGCCAGAAAGCGAGGATTGAATGAGCGCGACCGACGTACTGCGCCGTTACTACGATGCATTTAACGCAGGCGACACCGACGGCATGCTGGAGTGCTTGTCCGACGACGTGGCGCACCACGTGAACGAGGGTAACATCCGCGTGGGCAAAGAAAAATTTGCAGAGTTCAACGCCCACATGACCCGCTGCTATAAAGAAAACCTGACCGACATCGTGCTGTTCGAAGCCGAAGGCGGTACACGCGCAGCGGCCGAGTTCACCGTGAACGGCACCTATCTGCAAACTGACGAAGGTTTGCCCGAGGCCAAGGGCCAGACCTACCGTTTGCCCGCCGGGACATTCTTTAGCCTCGAGGGCGACAAGATCACTCGCGTGGTGACCTACTACAACCTCTCTGACTGGATTCGGCAGGTCCAGTGACCCTACGCATTGAAACCCTGAGGGGCGAAGCGCTGGACGCGGCACTCGATGATGTGGCGCGTCTGAGGATCACTGTATTTCGCGACTGGCCTTATCTGTACGACGGCTCGCTAGAGTACGAACGCAAGTATCTAGAAGTCTACCGCCAGAGCGATCAGACCGTGCTGGTGGGCGCCTTCGACGGAACGCGCCTGGTTGGTGCGGCGACGGGCACCCCGATGCTGGACCATGCCGAGGATTTCGCGACCGCCTTCGAGGGCGTGGGCTATGACCTTGTGAACATCTTCTACTGTGCCGAATCTGTTTTGCTGCCGGACTATCGGGGGCAGGGCGCAGGGCACCGTTTCTTTGACCTAAGAGAAGCGCATGCGCGATCGGTCGGGGCGCAATACACAGCCTTCTGCGGCGTGCAGCGTCCAGCGGATCACCCGATGCGTCCCGCGGACTATGCTCCGCTGGATCCGTTTTGGCGCAAGCGGGGATACCGTCCACTCGACGGGGTCATTGCACAGTTCAGCTGGAAAGATGTGGGCGATTCCTTCGAAACGAAAAAGCCGCTCCAGTTCTGGATGCGCGACCTTTCGTATGAAGATAAAAGCTGAGGGGGCCAGGGGGTTGGGGGATTTGGGGTGAAGCGCTCGTAGCGGGCCACTCGTACTCTGATACCGACCGTTGAACTCTTTACCGTCACTCGCAAACATGCGCCGTTTGGAACATCTTCATTCGCGTGGACGGGTGAAACGGTCACTCTGTAAAAGGTTACTTCCGACCAGTGGCGCCGCTGGCGCCCCTCTACCCGGCGTAAACCGAGTAAGAATGGTATACCGTCTTGATTTGCAAAAATCTCGGGCACATCGGTGCAGAATCTACTGCCTTTTGTTGGGGCCCCTGACTTAAGGGTAGGAAACTCAACGTCTTGCGTAGGTTTGGGCCTACATGCAAAATTTTGTTATCACGTGAATGGGAAGCCAAAAGATGAAAGTCGCAACCGCAGCCTATCCGATTGACTGGCACGATTCTTGGCAAAGCTACGCGGACAAGGTCACGCGCTGGGTGCATGATGCGGCCGAGAACGGGGCCCAGATGCTTGTTTTCCCAGAGTATGGCGCAATGGAGCTGGCGTCTTTGGCTGGCGCAGTGCAGGCGGGGGACCTGGCTGGGTCGATTCGGGCCGTGTCGGACCGTGTGGCAGAGGCGGATGACTTGCACCGCCAACTGGCGCAGGACACGCAGACCTATATTCTGTCGGCAAGTGCGCCCGTGCCAGACGGGGATGTGATCGTGAACCGCGCTCGCTTCTTTAACCCCGCAGGTGCGATGGACTGGCAGGATAAACAGATCATGACCCGCTTCGAACGCGAAGATTGGGGAATCGCCGGGGGTGGCCCGCTCAAGGTATTCGATACTGCTTTCGGCAAGGTTGGCATCCTAATCTGCTATGATTCGGAATTTCCACTTTTGGCGCGCGCTTTGGTGGACGCAGGCTGCGAAGCGATCCTTGTGCCCTCTGCGACCGAAGCGCTCAGTGGCTACAGTCGCGTTCGTATCGGCGCGATGGCCCGTGCGCTGGAATGCCAGTGCGTGACGGTCATGGCCTCGAACGTGGGCGATGCCCCGTGGTGTGAAGCCGTTGACCTGAATGTGGGGCGCGGAGGCGTCTTCTGCCCGCCGGATAAAGGGTTTGACCCCACGGGCGTTCTGGCCGAAGGTGTGATGAACCAGCCGGGCTGGACCTATGCCGAGATCGACTTTGACCAGATCGCGGAGGTCCGAAAAGACGGCGTGGTGCTTAATTTGACCCACTGGGAAGAGCAACTGCCGCGAGTTTCTGCGGTGGAATTGTCACCTTTCTGAGATTGTTCTTGAAAATCTGCTATAATCGGCCCAATTAGTGGCGCGTCCTACATGAGGGCGAGACTAAATACGGAGTGAACATGGCCAAGGAAGAATTGCTCGAATTTCCCGGCGTCGTGAAGGAACTCCTGCCTAATGCGACATTCCGGGTCGAGCTTGAGAACGGCCATGAGATCATCGCACACACGGCAGGCAAGATGCGCAAAAACCGCATCCGTGTTCTGGCTGGCGACCGCGTACAGGTGGAAATGACCCCCTACGATCTGACCAAGGGTCGGATCAATTACCGCTTCAAGTAAACGAAGTGGCTTTAATCCTCGGCTCAGGTAGCCCGCGCAGGCGGGAACTGTTGGCGCAAATGGGCGTCGTGGCCGATGATATCCGATCGCCGGATATCGATGAAACGCCGGAGCGGGGCGAACAGCCCCGTCCATACTGCGAACGCATGGCGCGGGAGAAGGCTTTGGCCGTTCCCGGCGGTGCGGACGACATCATCCTTTCTGCAGATACGACCGTCGCGCTGGGGCGCCGCATCTTGGGTAAGCCCGAGAACGAGAAAGAGGCAGCCTCTTTCCTACTCGCGCTGTCCGGTCGTCGTCACCGCGTGATCACCGCTGTTGCGGTGCGCAAGGCTGGCAAGCTGTGGGAAAAGTCTGTCGTCACCCAAGTTATGATGAAGCGCCTCTCGGACAACGAGCTCAACACCTACCTCGCCAGCGGTGACTGGAAGGGCAAGGCAGGCGCATACGGGATTCAAGGCGCAGCCAGCGCGTTCATCCCGTGGATCAACGGATCATTTACTGCGGTTGTCGGTCTGCCGATGGCAGAGACCGCGAATTTGCTGCAGGCCGCAGGATATCCTCTTTACGGAGAATGAAGACATGAAAGGTCGTCTGATTGCCCTGGACCACATCGGAGAGGTCGAGGCTGCTGCACTTATGGTGGATGGCAAACTCGAAGACCTTCTGATCGATAGCGATATGCCGCGTCCGGGCACCATCTACCGCGCCATTGCTGACCGCCCCATGAAAGGGCAGGGCGGCATGTTCCTGAAAACACCCGATGGCAACTGCTTCTTGCGTCAGACCAAGGGGCTGGCCCCCGGGGATGCGGTGCTGGTGCAGGTCACCGGCTATGCCGAGCCGGGCAAAGCGATGCCTGTGACCTTGGACGTGTTGTTCAAGAGCCGCTACGCCATCATTACCCCCGACAAGCCCGGTCTGAATATCAGCCGTTCCATCCGCGACGATGATCGCCGTGACGAGCTGCAAGGCATCGCCAAGGGAACGATGCAAGGCAGCGAGTTTGGTTTGATCCTGCGTTCTGCCTGCGCCGAAGCGGACGACGAAGACATCGCCGAGGACGTAACAGCCATGCTCGACATGGCGAATGCCGTGCTGGCAGACCGCGAAGGCTCTGAGCCTGAGAAGCTGGTCGAAGGCGATGGTCCCCACCTGCTGGCATGGCGCGAATGGTACGAACGCGCGACCGTCGACGCAGAGGCTGGCAGCTTCGAAGCCAACGGTGTCCTAGACGCGATAGAGGACCTGTCCTCTCCGAAAGTCATGCTCGAAGGCGGCGGGTTCATGTTTGTCGAACCGACCCGCGCTTTGGTCGCTGTGGATGTGAACACCGGCGGGGATTCGTCCCATGCAGCTGGGACCAAAGCGAACTTTGCTGCTGCACGCGCCATTCCGCGCGCTCTTCGCCTGCGTGGTCTTGGCGGCCAGATTGTGCTGGACTTGGCTCCTATGCCCAAGAAAGAGCGCCGGACGTTTGAAACCAGCCTGCGTGCGGCCTTCAAAGCGGACGGGATCGACACCGCACTTCTGGGCTGGACGACCCTTGGCCATTTCGAACTACAGCGCAAACGCGAGCGCCGTGTCCTACGCGATTGCTTGCCCAAGGTGTAACCGATGGCCTGCCCGATCTGTGATAAGCAAACCGATCCAAAGTACCGTCCGTTCTGCTCCAAACGCTGTGCGGACATCGATCTGGCCAAGTGGATGACCGGCTCTTATGCCGTGCCGTCCACCGATCCCGAGGACTTGGAACAGGCCCTTGAGGAGGCTGCACAAAAAAAATCAAAACCCCACTGATTTTTTCTGTTTCGGGTCTGGACACTCCCGAGAACTGCGCATAATACAGCGCTCACCCGAACGGACAACGTTCACCCAGCCCGGGTAGCTCAGGGGTAGAGCAGTGGATTGAAAATCCTCGTGTCGGTGGTTCGATTCCGCCCCCGGGCACCATTTTACCAAATATAATCAGTCGCTTATGCCGCTATCTAGCTTGCGCGCTTCTTTTGATTTTTGACTGGGTGTCCTATGGGTGCCAAATTCTCGTGGATCGCATAGACTTTGCAGCAACGATGCAATCCTAGCTAGCCTATGAGTGCGTCTCGCTCTAATCTGAGGTGAATTCCAGAAAAGCAACTCACGGACAAATACATCTATGACCCTGCCAACTTTGGAGATTGACTAGTGTTGGGCAAGGCCAAATCAAATCTGTCGCGCTGGCGTTTCGGCGTGGCGTTCATCGCGAAAATCTTTGTGTTCGCCATGATCTACTGGTTGGTGTTCTTCTTCCGCCCGGACGCGTTCAATTTCGCTAGCCGATACAACGCAAACCCAATCTCTTCATTCATTGAAGAGTTCTACACGAGCGATGAGACGGAAGGTTTGCTTGGTCGCGATCCGCAGGGGGTGATTGCAGATTTCCAGTTGAAAGGTGCGGAACTGCACTCCGCGCGGAACGTTTATTTCGCCGCCTTGGATGTCGAACGTGAGAAGGAAGAAGCATTCTTTGCCGCTGGCGACGCTTCCGCCGCAGCCATCGAAGCCAACATACGCGTCTATGAAACGGAAAAGGTTGAACCGCTGCGGGAAGAAATCGCGGCCTTGGAGGCGGAGGCGGACGCGCTGCCCTACGGCTCCCCCGAGAAGCCTGTGATCCTGACGAAAGTCATCGCGCTCAATGAACACGTCCTATCGGAACTCAATTACTTGATCGGAAACAGGATCGATTTCGCGGACGAAACTCTGTCATCAGCCCGCGAGGACGCCTTTGAAGCATACCAATCGGCGAGGGAAGCCGCCGAAGACGCAGGATCGGCATATCGCGAGTTGAGAGGGGCCGTGCACAACGAGTTTTACACGACACGACAGGCCATGCTTGATCAAGTTGGATTTGCCGACTTCCTCTATTTCAGCGCCTGCATTTCGACGACAACGACCTTCGGCGACATCACTGCAAACCAAGCATGGTTGCGGATGGTCGTGGTTGCACAGATTTTGGCTGGCATCCTTATTTTGTCAGCATTCATAGATAGCTTTAGAAAACCAAGGTAGGCTTTTCATGTAACTCCCCGCTGTCGTGCGCAACGCCGGGCGATATAGCGCGAGAGAGACAAGGTGAAAGAGAAACACAGACATGACCGCGACCAAGTCGAATTGGGCCAACGACCCCGAAGGCCGGATCAACAACATCTCCCTCGCTCCAAACGCTAAGAACACGTTGTACCCACTTTTCGAAGCGGTCATGAATTCGATCCATGCAATCGAAGAGCGTTTCGGGAAGGATCAGATTTCCAAAGGTTTCGTCGAAATCTCCATCATCCGAGATGATAACAAGGACTACGTGGGGTTTCAGATAAGTGACAATGGGGTCGGGTTCACCGAAAAGAACCTCGACTCGTTCCAACGGATGGATAGCCGCAAGAAGGCTGCAATTGGCGGCAAAGGCGTTGGGCGTCTCCTTTGGCTGAAGGTTGTTGAAAACGCCAAAATCCTGAGCGAGTTTCACAATGGTTCGTCGATGGAACGCATCGAATTTGATTTCTGCGTTGCAGACCCACTCAAAAACATGAAACGCACCAATGGTGGTAGTTCGGAAAACATCGGAACCGTGGTCAACTTGCACCCATACCGGGGTGAGTATGCGCGCGCGATACCTAAAAAGGCCGCAACGATTGCCAACCGGGTGCTCGCGCACTTCATCAGCTATTTTATCAACATCAGCCACCCGATGATCAAAATCATTGATGGTGAAAAGTCCATCGACCTTTTTGACCAGTTCACGGAATCCACCGAGCGCGATCAAGACTTCGAGTTCACGGTCGCGATCAATGACGACGAGAGTAATTTTGTGCTGCATTGCTTTCTGTTGCCTAAAGCAATTTCGGATGACGAGAAAAGCACGAATGCAATGTACCTTGGGGCCAACGGCCGCGCGGTGAAGCGGTTTGACATGGACGGCGTCTTTGGGCTTAAGGCCATCGATGGGAAGTTTGCGTTCTTGGGCTATGTCGAGTCAGAAGCTCTGGACGAGTCCGTGAACGAAACCCGGACCGACTTTTCGCTGTCAGACGATGAGATTGAAGACATTGTCGATACGGCTAAGGCCTTGGCGAAACAGTTTCTTGAACCCGAATTGCAAGTCATTCGAGAGAAACAAGTGAAGGTCGTTTCCACGCTTCGGGTGGAGCATCCGCGTTTTCTTTCTGTTGCGCGAGCCCCGGAAGAATTTGCACGCGATTTGCACCTGTCGACACAAAAAGAAGAGGACATCTACCTTGAGCTGTCGCGCCGTTCGTACCGCGATTATCGTCGGCGAAAAAACAACTTCCGAACTTCGGTGAAGAAGTCTCTTCCAGACATCGAAAAGAAAGCAAAGGATTATGTCGACGGCCTGCAATCCGAGTCCGTCTCGTCTCTCGCTGAGTATGTTATGAAGCGAAAGCTGATCTTGGACGTCTTCGAGGAGGCGCAGAAATACACTGACGAGGACGGGAAGAAGTCAGAGTATGAGGACGTGGTTCATGACATTATCTGCCCGCTCCGCTCCACCTCGGATGACCTCAACTATGACGATCACAATCTTTGGATCGTTGATGATAGGTTGGCCTTCTATTCTTATTTCAACTCGGATAAGCAGATGAAAGCACAGGTCGGGAAACCGGTTGACGCTCTAAAAAGGCCCGACATTTCCTTTTTTGATTTGGGGCTTGGCTTTCAAAACAGCGATGCAACCCAGCCAATTACAATCGTTGAGTTCAAGAAACCCAAGCGGGATGATTACACGGTCGCCAGCAATCCCATTGCTCAGGTCCGTGAGTATGTAGACGACATGCGACAGGCGAAGCACGCCAAGCGGCATGATGGGGTGATCTTACGTCCGATTAGCGAGGAAACCCCATTCATGTGCCATATCATTGCCGATATCACCCCGTCTTTGGAAAAAGCGATGCGGCAGTTGGGACCATTCCACCAAAAAGCGGGGACAAACTGCTTCTACAAATGGGACGAAGGATACAAGACTTTCATCGAGATTTCGTCGTTCACTGATGTCCTTCAATCGGCAAAAGCGAGGAACAAGGCATTTTTCGAGAAACTCGGAATCGATTTGTAGAGTTTGTCGGTCTGGGTTTCTCAGGGCTCGCTATGTTGCTTCTGTCTGTAGCGGCGACGCATCGACTTCGAGCGCAACCGCGACCTTTTCGACTGAGACGAGTGAAGGATAGCGCAGGCGACGCTCACACCCGTTTTTTATATGTCCGGTCCAACGTCGACGACGTTCGACGCCCAGAATTTTGACCGCACCGCCATCTCGCACAAGAGACGTCTTTTACGACGTCATTGTGCACGTCTCTTAGAAATCTCTCAGCGACACACGCAGGCGGTTCAAATCAGGTGCTTGCGAAGGGATGGGCTGGGAAGCATTTATTGCTTGGGAGTGCGAAACCATTGAGCCGGATGCCCTTTCGGTCGGCTCGTCAGTTTTCTTGCAAACTAGTGCCAGCCTCAGCAAACTCGCAGCAGAAATTGCCGCGAGGTGCAAATTTCGATTGTTCAGCTTGAAAGGACTTTTCGAGCTTCCTTTTCGGCAACGGACCCCTTCACCCACTGCCACGGCGTGCGCGGCTTGCGTGCCTTTGCTAGTTCGGGGTTCGCCTTGGCATCACTGACGGCAGCGCGCAGACGTTCACGGGCTTCGCGTGGATCGATCTTGAGTTCTTCGCAAAGGGCTTTGAGTGTAACGATGTCGGCCATTTCGATCTCCTAAGTTGCTGATGCAGATCGATAAGACGAGACCAGCAGGTCTGTCAGGGACAACCCTAGGCCCGGCCAAACTCTCCGATGCACGTGCCTTGTGTGGGTCTCTACCAAGAACTTCTGGGCTTGGTTGTTGACAGCCAGACTTTGCCTGTAGCCATCCAACGAAAATCGCCGGACCTCATGAACGAAGCCCGGCGACCATTGATGCATTTACATTAAGACAGAAAGGATATGAATGACCCTCTCCGTTAGGCTCCAGACGCTGTCAATGTTTCCTGCGACAGCTACTGCCCAAAGCAAAATGCGTTCAGTACTTCTCCTCATGGATCCGCTCCTGAGGGCGGAGGTGACCTCCTCAACAGGATGCGGATACAGGTTAGCCGTCGGCCTTATGTCAGGCGGTTGCAGCCAACACCGTTGTTCCCGACACGCCCTGATGTTTGGTCTTCGACCAGAGCCAGGGAAGCTGCTGTTTGATAAGTATGAAACCCTCGTGGTATTTTCAGGGAACCCTAACAAATCCCCAGCATATGCGGCGATAGGCGCGCGTGGCCGCGTTTTATTGAGCCAGCAGGACGTATGACCGGCATTCGCGACATATCCAGCACGACGCCATACTAAGCTCGCCGCTGGCTCCTGTGCGCCGCGCAGGCAGGTACCTCACCGGGAAATACCCTGACGACGGATGTTGCCCGATCTTATTGCGCTATTGCGACTGCAATCAGTGAAAGGAAATCGCAATGGTCATTTGTGCAACTTGGAGCTTCAACGGACAGGAGAAGGTTATCCTCGGCAATTGGCATCGCCTGTGGTGCCTGCTGTTCGGCCCATTCTACTATGCCTTCAAAGGTATGTTCCTGTCGGCGATCTTGTCTCTGATCACGGCGAACGGCCTGTGGATCGGCTTCCCGTTGTTCAACCGCAGTATTGTGCTGCGCCATTTCTATCGCAAGGGTTGGGTTCAAAATTGATGCGCCGGACAGTCCAGCCAACGAGTAAACCCACCCATGCGGCACCCGAATACACCCACTCAGATGAACCCGTTTGCGGACCAATTGAAAATACTCAGACATTTGGCTTCATCTCGCTTCCAACAGCCTGATCAATAGTCCGCGTGTCGCTCTCGGGTGTATCTGGCCGTACCTACGGAGGCGGGAACGACTGGTGACCACAGGGGGATAGGGGGAGGCATTTTTTTAACGGCGCGCACCCTTTAGGCGGACAAGGGGCCATGCATACTGCCGAGGTTTTCGGCCTTGAACCGCTCAGTTTTACCAGTTGAACAACGATAACCTCGGTAACGCGATAACTTCCAGCAGGGGCCGTTGGTTATCTGGTTACCGAAGTTACTGGGTTCGTCACGCTTCCCCAGCGACGCAATATCGACCGCGCCCCTGTTTCTCTATTTCGCCATCCTTGTGCATCTTGAACAGCAATTGTTTTATGTTGTTCTCGGGCTTGCCCAAAGCGTCGGCGATTTCCTTGGGTCCCATTGGCTTATCAGCCCCTTCTAAGACTTCAAGGATTGCGCTGCGCTCCTCCGACCGACGCACCTCGGCAGCATCGCCCAACACCTTCCACTCGCCACCGACAAACTCGACGGCCTGCTCCATTTCCTCGATTTCGCGGCCACGACCATACAGCGTAACGCCCTGCTTGCCTCGATGCAGCACGAAGGCGGCATCAACCGCCCCCGTTAGCCCGGTTGTGCCGGATATCATGTCGAACGGGTCATCGCCCAGCATCTTCCGCAGGTGGTGGATGACGAGGATTGCGACGCCCATTTGACCGGCCATTTCCTGCAAAGGCGACAAAGCCGCATAGTCGGCATCGTAGCCTTCACGCCGGGATTGAGGGCGCACCCCAGCGAAAGTGTCAATGATGACGAGTTTCGGACGATGGACCTCAATCCAATCGCGCAAGTCGTCAACCAGCCCGTCGCCAAGACGCCTGACCTGCGTGGCGAAATGAAGCCCCGGTGGCCAGCGCTCAACATCGCCGTAGAGCTGGCTCATGCGTCGTTGTAGACGGCGATGGTTGTCCTCCAGCGCGCAGTACAATACCGGGCCTCGGCGACATCTGATGCTTCCTAGCGTCAAGTCCCCGGTGGCGACTGCCATTGCGAAGTCCAGCGCCATCCACGACTTCCCGATTTTCGGCTTACCCGCTAGCAGGGTCACGCCCTCGGCAAGGTAGCCGTCCACGGCATATCGAAGTGGTGGAAACTCCTTGGACTTCAGAGTACTGGCCGAAATGGTCGTGATCGCTCCTTTAGTTGAGGTCTTTTTGGTGGACTTTGCGGCGCGACCTTGCCTTGTCGATGGGCGCGGTGTGTTCTTTGGGTTTTGGCGTCGGATGATTTTGGGTGATTGCCGCTTAGTCATTGCGCCCCTCCACCCACGCGATGATGCGCGATATCTCGGTTTCGAGAGCGTTCCGGTCTTCGCCGTACTTGTCGCGGAAATACGGACTGGTCCAGATCACGCTGGCGATCTCATCCAGCTTTGCGCCTGCCTCATGCAGGCCAGCCACCATCGAGAATATCCTGCCGGACCGATCGTCCGTCATCACGCGCTTGTGCCGGATCAGTGACCGCGACGAGGCCGATAGCTTCGAACGGTACTTTTTGAGCACGGCGAGGCTGTCATGTGCGTGAGGATTCATGCTCGACGCTTCAATCTGCCTCCCAATGCCCGGACCATGATCGGGCAACAGTTCCGGTCTCTTGAAGATCAGTCGCGTGTCATAGTGCCGGAGAGGGATGAAGGGCTTCGAATAGGCTAGCTTGTGGTTGAACGAACCCGGCAGGCGCAGCAGCTTGTTCGGTGCGCTTCCGCCCTTGTCGCCTCCGTGGCGATAGGTCAGTGCCTTCGAAAACGCCGAAGCCCGTTTCGGGGTGTGGGGGCGGTCCCAGAACCACAGTGCCTGAGTATTTCCCGGCGACGTTTCCCAGACCACCGAAGGCAGCGGCTCAAAGCTGCTCGGGTTGCCCTTATCGATGTCACACCAGCCCAGGCGGCAGAGATGAACACATTTCACGAGCCGCTTGGGGCGCGTGTACACATTGGGGCTGAAATACTGATCCCATTTATGGCGGTCGTACTTGCGAAGCAGACGCCCGATTTTCACCTCTTGGTTCAGCCATTCGAACTCTTGTACCATTTTGCTTGACCCGCGACGCTTGAAACAGAACGCGCCGAACAGGTCTTGAGAGACGCGGTTCTGCGGCTCCCAGAGGGTGGTGAGAAAATCAACCTGTTCGCGGATTACGGCGCGATCTGACGCCCCATCTTGCCAAAGTGATGGGAACTCGGATTTCTTGATGATCGGATACATGGTGTTGCCTTTCAGCTAGGCGCAACTTCTCCGTTCGCGCGAATGTGCGCGTTGCAGGAAGTGTGCGATTTTTCGGGAGAGGTGCCGGACTTAGAAGTCGGCGTAATGGTGACGAGACCGTTCTTCAGCGCGCTCGGAGAGCCACTGTTCGATCTCGTGCAGGAACCACGTCACACTGGTGCCTGCGAGGCGCGCTCGCCTAGGGAAACGCCCACGGGCCTCCCAGCGCAAAAGCGTGCTGTTGCTCACGGTGATGCCAAGGCGGCGCAAATCAGCGCGTGTGGCAAGGACCTTTTGTCCGTTCGAGATATCCATCTTGTCTTTCCTTCTGCATGGTTGGGTTTGCGAAGGAGCGCTCCGACAAGGGAGTCATCTCAGATAATGTTGTTTAGTTCCAATCCATTGCATGGATCAGAAAGGGTGTAGAATGCTTCTTTCTCATCCATTACGTTCAGCTTCCAGTTCCTGAATGGTCTTGCGCAGGGCTTCTTTCCATTCGTCGACGTGCTTGCGAATAGCGCCATCGAACTTGATCTCTGAGCCGCGTTTGTCGCCCCACTTCAGAGGTTCAGCGAGTAGGTAAACACATTTCCCAAATTGGCTGTGGTCTTCTGATCCAGCATCGACCGCGCGCCGAGGTTCAAGGCTCGGATTAAGGAACTCACAGAGCCAATCGACATAGATGACAAAGCGGTCTTTTGCTTCACTGTCCCACGACTTCCCTTTCCGGCTCCGAGACTTGATCTGAGCAATATGCGCTTCGACGCTCTCCTTGAATGCCTTTATATGGCCTAGGATTTCCTCCCGTTTTTCTTCGTCCAGAGGCAAGTCATCATGCAAGAATTCCAGCGCAAGATCATCGTTCTGCAATGCCGCTAGGAACTTTTCTGTCGGGGCGAGCAGTTTGCTATGCAGACGCTGCAGTCGTTCTTTCGTCGTTTCTACTTTTGTCACGATCAGGGCGCGCCCGATCAGCACAACTAGCGCATCTGTGTGTTCATGTAGAACCTCGTCCGGGAAATGGGCTTCGTCGAGGTCCAGCAAGCGCCTCAAATGGTTGAGCGTTTGCCTGTTGTAAGCATGGGCCCCATCTGGCTGGTCGATGAAACGCGAAATGAACTTGATCCGGGAATCCGCATAGGTGTCCGCGTAGGACTTGGCTCTTTCCCAAATCCATGGCTCCACATCAGTCAATCCTGCTTGGTCAGTTTCATCAGTTCGCTCGCCCACAGTTCCAGCGCCTCACGCTTCTCGTTGAAATACGTGTAACGATTGTAGGTTGCGCCGACGCCTGAGACGACTCCTGATTTGTGATTGGTCACGGCGTCGATCACATGGGGCATCACGCCAAGCTTCGCCATGCCGGTCGAGGCCGTGCGCCGAAAGTCGTGAAAGCGCCAATCGGGCGTCCCGTCAGGCAAAGCCGTATCGACGCGTTCTTTCAGACGCCCGAAGCCAGATATCGCCGAGCGCCCAGTCGTCGTGAAAACAAAGTCGCTGTCGAGGAATTTGTGCGGCGAACGCAGGATATCCACGGCCTGATCTGGCAACGGCACGATATGCAGGCGGGCGTTCTTCACACGGTTGGCAGGAAGTTCCCAGACGCCCTCATCAAGGTTTAGTTCTGACCAACGCATCCCGGCGACTTCGCTCCGGCGCTGCCCCGTTATCAGAAGGAGCTTGAGGAAGGGGCCGAATGGGTAGTCCTCGGCATCGCTGTGCTGCCATATCGCCCGAATTTCAGCATCGCTCAGTACGCGATCACGCTGAACCTCACGCGTAGGCGGCCTGAGGAGAGCCACGGGCGACGTTTCGATGTCACCACGCATGACACACCAGTTCATGAGCTTTTTGATCGCTGAGAGCGCCCGATTTGCCCGTGTCGGCGTGCCGTTGGCGATGATGCCGTCCAGCACTTTGCTGACATCCTGCCGTTTGATCTGGTCGATAGGCCGATCCTTCAAACCATCGAACTTGTGCAGAACACTTTCGGTGCGCTTCCAGTCCTTGGTGTTGGGCTTGGCATGAAGCTCGATGAACTTGGGGATCATCTCACCCAGTGTTTCGGTCGATACCTCTGAAATCTCAGGGGCCTTTTCGAATTCGCCCAACTCGACATCACGCGCGATTTCCATCGCGCGGCGTCTGGCGTCGGCTAGGGAGACCACAGGATAAGGGCCGATCTTGATACGCCTACGCGCACCGTTCGGTCGGACCAACGTGTAGAACACCTTGGCACCTGTGGTCGACACACGCACATGCAGGCCGTTTACTTTCTGGTCGCGGACCTCGTACCGTTTTGTGGTCGCCGGAGGCATCGCGTCGAGTGATTTGGTTGTCAGCATCTGTTTCATGCAGACAACGTAAGACACCCAGAATCCGCGTGTCAGGGTATGGTTTGGCAGGTTCTGTGCCGGATCACATCCGTATGCTTAGTTTTGCCCCTATCAAGAGACTAATCCTCATCTGCCGGTTGCTCGGGTTCTTCCCAACCCAGAGAGCGAAGGTGTTCCCAAATATCGTCGAAGCGAATTCTTGAGCGTCTTGAAAGGCTCAGAAAAAACTCGTCGACCGAACCGGCACTGGGGCATGTCGGTTGCTTGGCTTTTAACAACTCTAAAAGACGGTCCGGTACTCCGCCCGCATCCCAGATTTGCCCATTCTCTCGGGTTGCCTCTAGAACCTGATCCAGCATTTTTTCCGTTATGTCTTCGGTGAATGGCCGTATGAATCTGTCAAAGTTTGCCTCAGCATTCCGGTAACTTCCTGAATTGCCGAACCTTTCAAGTGCGTTTGGCCAGAACTTTTTTGCAGGGACTGCGTTCAATACTTCAGCTGCCTCAGTGCGCGAAAGGCCTGCAAACCTTGTAAGGAGCACCTCTTCAAACGGTTCAAGCTCAACAGCTGCAAACGCTTCTGGGTGGTCTGCGAGCTGTGCATCGGAGGCGGCAACTTCCTGCAAAGCGGCTAAAGGGGCTTCCTGAACTCTTGGCAGAACTTCAGGGAAGTCTGCGAGCATGGCTAGCGCGCGCGGTCGAAACTCCGGATCGTCATCATTTATGAGCTTTGCGACAGCAGTAAGAACCTCTTGCCAGCTTTCTGATCGGCGGAGCCGCAGGGCGTTTAGCGCGTCAACAATACGAATGCGATGGTTGTCCCACTCGGGAGGCACGTTCTTGATGAGGGACTTTGCCAGTATTATTCCAAAATTCTTAAGAACCTCGCTACGCATACCAGAAAGATATTTATCTTCAACGAATTGGATTGCCTTTCCTTCGTCACTTGGGAAGCCGGGCGATTGGACGTCGGTACTGAAGGCCTCAAAGATCTTTCGCCCCTGTACGGGACGCTGACTCAGAACAATGTCGACAATTCCCACGATATGCGTTCGCACCAACTCATCAGTCGGTTCAAACAGCTTATCTTCAACCGCAAATGCCGGGTGAGCGCACAGGTGCCGATCCTCGTATAGCCTCTGTAGTAGGCGATGCTCCTGCAAGTTCATCAGGCCCATCTTTGTCTTTGCATGCTCTAGCAAACTGCGTTCATGCTCAAGCAGCTTTGCGACATCGTTCGCCGCAATAGCCTTGTCCCAATCACCGATGAATGCCGTGGCTTCTGCATCACCTGCTGCAGAAAGTTCCCGGTACTTTAGCAAAATATCGAATACCAACGCCACCCACGCTGCGGATATCGCTGCGCGATACGCTCCAGAGCGATAGGCACGCAACGCTTCTTTGTAGTACGTTCTAGACCTGTGGTCTCTAATTCTCACGATTTCTGCGTCGAGATCTTTCAATGCCATAAATGAGAACCTTAGTTGCTGGGGGTAGCTTCAGGGCCACAAACCTCAATCAAACAGGCTCGAACAACTTTCTCAAGGCTCGGAACTGGGCCATGGGTGTCGTGGGGGTGTTCCAGAGCGTAGGCTAGAATGATCTGACGTGAAACGGGTCGGCGCGGTCTGCTGCCCTTAAAACGTTGAAGTCACTGCACTTCTTGGACGGATTGCTACGTTGTGAACTACTTTGCAGTCCCATCTAGGAAAATTGAAAATCCTCGTGTCGGTGGTTCGATTCCGCCCCCGGGCACCATTTTACCAATGAACATAAAATGTTACCCGCTTGGCTCGCGCAGTGGTGGGATCCCATTTGTTCTGCGCTACACGCTCAAATACAAAAAACGCCCGTCGCAATCTGCGAGGGCGTTTTGTGTTTTCGCTTGGGGTTATTCTTACCAGCGCAAGTACTTGTGGCCCGCCAACGCACCGATCCCGGTGCTGATCAATATCCCGATACCGTACCATGTGACGTAGAACAGCGGCGCGTCTTCGTCGCAGTGCAGAGCGTAGCCCGCCGCAGCCAGTGCGCCTATCGCGAGGCCAAGGAGTGCGCCGGTGCGAATTGGGCGAGTTGTGGCTCCTTGGCGCAGGGTGCGAATACCAACCACCAGCGGAAGAGCCGAGATGGCGGTAATTGAGATCAGGCAGGCGCCTGCCGTCTGGCCCATCAGCTCGGGTAGGAAGTTGGTGGGAGCTGTGTTCACGGCCTGTAAGACGAAAAGGCCCGCGGCCAATGCGACAGGCACGATGAGCGGCCAAACAGGACCGTCTCGTTCGGGGCGGGTGGTGAGGAACGCGATGGGCAGCGCCAGGCACGCCAACAACAAAGGCAGCGCGTTTTTCGCCAGCGTGACGGGGTCTTGAAGGGCCGCCCCAAGATCTGGACGGATCCCGAGTGAGCCAAGCACTGCGCCTAGGCCCACGGCAAAGGCCCCGCCGATCCAGCCAGCCGCGCGTGGCAGGTCCAGTGGTCCAGGCGTCGGGCGCGCCGCGAGCGAGGCGATGAACGCGTCAGTGTCCTGAGGAGTTGTCAATTCTTTGTCCTTTCGGCGATACGTGCCAATTGTTTTAGGGCGCGGTGCAAGGCAACCCGCGCCGACGAGGCCGAGAGCCCCACCTTTTCGCCTGCGTCTTCTGCACTTTCGCCTTCGAGGGTCATAGATCGCACCAACGCTGCGCCGCGCCCGTCCAGATGGCTCAGCATGTATTCAGCGTCCTTGCCCGCCAGCGGTACAGCGGCCGACAGATCCTCGAGCGTTTCGGAAAACGGCTCGATCGGCACGTGAATGATAGCGCCCCGGCGGCGAAAGGCATCCACGACCTTGTAGCGGGTGATCGCATAGACCCATGGTTTGACGGGCGTCCCCTCTTTCCATGAGCCGCGCTTGAGGTGAATTGCCAGCAGAACCTCTTGGAGGATATCTTCGTGCTGGTGTTCGGGCAGGCTGCTACCTTTGGCGCGGATGACGGTCCGTATCGCGGGCGTGATGCGGCGCAGGAACTGGGCAAAGGCCGGACCGTCCCCGGCATTCGCGCGTCTTAACAGCTCTGCGAGTTCGTCCGGTTGGGACACTTTTTCCTCCGCGCGCGTGCCGCCCAGTTTGGCCCGAGTATACGGCGCGGGCCGTGCGGCGCAATTGGCAGAGAGAGCGAGTAAAGCTGTCTGTGTCACGCGTGATCCAGCCCCAACTTGTGGTCCACCGAAATCCGGCCCGGTCCCATGGCGATCAACGCAATCAGGGCTGACGCCCAAAGCCCATGTGTGATCCACGCATTGGGATAGACGAAAATCTGGATCGTCGCGGTCATCACCAACAGGCCCAGAGCTGACAGGCGGGTAAATAGGCCAATGATCATCAAGGCGGGTAGGATGTGTTCGGCCAGTGTCGCCAGCACAGCTGCCAGTTCGTGGGGGATCAAGGGCAGGGCGTATTCGTGTTCAAACAGGAAGTACGTGCTGTCCTTGATCGAGAACCCCTCGACCTTGGTGCGGCCTGATTGCAAGAACACCGCAGCGGGAAAAATGCGCAAGGCGAGAGCGGTGATGGATGCAGGAATACGGTCTCCAAGCGCGTTCAATTTGGTGATCGGTGTCATATCTTGGGGCTCTCTTCGGTCAGCACGCCGGCCTGCATCAGACTGACCAGCAAAGGTTGCGGATTGAACATCGGATCCTTGAGCGATCCCGACGCGGCGGCAGAGGCCAGAGGGCGCCCCATGCGCAGGGCTTCGATCATCTCAGCTTCGGCAGGGCTAATTGCTGCGACGGGCACGTCGAAAATGCGGTCGCGCAGGACCAATGCGATTTCACCGCTGTGGCCGATGGGGTGCGTTTCGAAGCCGGGCTGATTGCGTGTCCAGATCGACACTGCGGCATAGCGCAGTTTTAGAACTTGGACCGACGGATGCAGCCCCATGCGCAAGGTTTCTGGGTTGGCGCTGGTCAGCGTGCTGGCTGCGATCGGCTCGGCATCTGCTGCGTGAAAGGCCACACCGCGCGCGTATTCGATCCGCGCCACATCACCGAGGTAGGGGTACTCCTTTAGCGGCGAGAACCGGTCGAGGAAGATGGCAAACTCTTTGCCCCATTCCTGAAGGACGGGCGAGGTCGGCTTGTGATGCTCGATGAACACCCGCGCCATCGCGCCAAAAAACGCGTCACCGACCAGTCGCCGGATTACAGGGTAGCGGGCGTTCAGGGCTTCGGTCAGGCTGACCATCACGTTATTGCGGTAGACGTTAAAGCGCTGCTCGGCCTCTGACGGGTCGAGCGCGGTGATACCTGTGGGCAGCGGACCGCCTGTCAGGGCGCGGTCGAACGCCGCCAGTGTTTCATGATGCGAGGTCAAGGCGTGCCCCTCCTTGTGCCAGGATGTCTGCAGCAGCGCGGGCTTCGGCCGCCAGTATGGGCCAGTCGGGCAGATCGTTGTCCCATTCGACCAGCGTGGGCAGCGCGCCGGTCTGTCCTATGACATGGGCAAACAGGGACCACACGGGATCAGCCACGGGCGAGCCGTGCGCGTCGATCAGCAGAGGGCCAGACGGCAGCTCTTCGGTACTGTGACCGCCAAGGTGGATTTCTCCGACCGATGCCAGCGGGAACGCGTCTATGTAGTCGTAGGGGTCTTGGCCATGGTTGGTGCAGGACACAAAGACGTTGTTCACATCCAGCAGCAGCCCGCAGCCGGTGCGCTGAACGATCGCCTTTAGAAAATCGGTTTCGCTGATCGTAGATTGTTCGAACAGCACATAGGTAGAGGGGTTTTCTAGCAGCATCTTGCGGCCCAGAACCTCTTGGACCTGATTAATGTGGTCGCAGATGGTCTGCAGTGTTTCCTGTGTGTAGGGCAGGGGCAGCAGGTCATTCAGGTATTCGGCCCCGTGGCTGGACCATGCCAGATGCTCGGAAAAGCTGTCGGGCTGATAGCGGTCGCATACGGTTTTCAGGCGCTGCAGGTGATCTGCGTCCAAACCGCGCTGTCCGCCGATGGACAGGCCAACTCCGTGCACGGACAGGGCATAGTCGTCGCGCAGAGCGGTCAACTGTGCGTGCGGCAACCCGCCAGCGCCCATGTAATTCTCGGCATGGATTTCAAAGAAGTCCACGCGCCGCGCGTCGTTGCGGATGGCGGTGAAATGGTCGGGCTTGAAGCCGACGCCGACAGATGCAGGAAGTCCGGTCATGGCAATACCTTTGGGGCAAATGAAGAAAGGGGGGCGCTGTTGGGAAGCGCCCCCAAGCGCGTCTTAGGCAGGGATGTCGCGGGTCAGAGCCTCGAGCGAGCCCATGCGCGATTTGCCCATGTCATCCGAAGGCAGCTCCATGCTGACGCAGGTACCTGCAGGGACCAGCTTCCATGCGTTGCCCTGATAATCGACTTTCGATGTGCCGGCGCAGGTGGTGCCGGGGCCTGCGGCGCAGTCGTTCTGGCCGGCCAGCGCCACGCCAAAGCATTTCTCCATGCCGTCTTCTGCCGCGTGCGCAGGAATGGCTGCCATGGCACCCAGAGTACAGGCCAGCGAAGCACCCAGAACGATGTTGTTTTTCAATGCGGTCATTTTTAGCTCTCCATCACTAAATCAAAGGGCGTTCTCCGTTGCCCTTCACTGATCAGTTCGCAGAGAGCGGCCCGTTCGTTACGGCGCTCACACCCCCGTTATGGCCAATGGGCGTTCCGTGATGGGTGTTACAGAAAAAGCGGGATTTTGCGGGATTTCGGGCGAAATCAGTCCGCGCTGTGCAGGGAGATTGAAACAAAAAGGGCGCAGCCGAAGCCGCGCCCTTGGGGATTTCGAGGCCCGCTCTCACGGGCCGGGAATATTTTTACGCCTTCAGATCGAAGCGATCTGCGTTCATCACCTTGGTCCATGCGTCCACAAAGGCCTTCAGGAAGGGCTCGGTGCCATCGTCCTGAGCGTAAACCTCTGCATAGGCGCGCAGCACAGAGTTTGACCCGAACACCAGATCCACGCGGCTGGCGGTCCACTTGGTCTCGCCAGTTTGGCGGTCACGGATTTCGTAGGTGCCATCACCGATCGGGTGCCATGTGTTGGCCATATCGGTCAGGTTCACAAAGAAGTCCGTGGTCAGTGCGCCTTCGCGGTCGGTGAAGACACCGTGCTTGGTGCCGCCGTAGTTGGTGCCCATGGCGCGCATACCGCCGACCAGAACAGTCATCTCGTGCGCGGTCAGACCCAGCAGCTGTGTGCGGTCCAGCATCATCTCTTCGGCCGAGACGATGTAGTCCTTCTTCAGCCAGTTGCGGTAGCCATCGTGGATGGGCTCCAGCGGTTCGAAGCTGTCCTCGTCAGTCTGCTCTGCGGTCGCGTCGCCTCGGCCGGGGGCAAAGGGCACTTCGATGTCGTGCCCTGCGGCTTTCGCTGCCATCTCGACACCGACGCTACCGGCCAGCACGATGGTGTCCGCGACGCTTGCACCGAACTGCTCGGCCAAGGGCTCCAGCACCGACAGGACACGCGCCAGACGCTCGGGCTCATTGCCTTCCCAGTCCTTCTGCGGGGCCAGACGGATGCGGGCGCCGTTTGCGCCGCCGCGCATGTCAGACCCGCGATAGGTGCGAGCGCTGTCCCAAGCGGTGTTCACCATGTCCGCCACAGTCAGGCCGCTGGCGGCGATGGCGGCCTTCAGGCCAGCAACGTCGTAGCCGGTGGTGCCTTCGGGGATGGGGTCCATCCAGATCAGGTCTTCTTGGGGCACATCGGGGCCAAAAAAACGTGCTTTGGGGCCCATGTCGCGGTGCGTCAGCTTGAACCATGCACGCGCAAAGGTGTCCGCAAAGTACTCGGGGTCCGCCATGAACTTCTGGCAGATCGCGTTATAAGCGGGGTCCACCTTCATAGCCATGTCTGCATCGGTCATGATGGGCATGCGGCGGATCGAGGGGTCCTCGACGTCGACCGGCATGTCCTCTTCCTTGATGTCGACAGGCTCCCACTGCCAAGCGCCTGCGGGGCTCTTCTTGAGTTCCCACTCGTGGCCGAACAGCATGTCGAACCAGCCCATGTCCCACTGGGTGGGGTTTTTGGTCCAAGCGCCTTCGATACCGGACACCACCTGATCGCGGCCAACGCTGCGGCCTTTGGTGTTCATCCAGCCGATGCCTTGATATTCGACGTCAGCCGCTTCGGGATCGGCGCTCAGGTTCGCCGCGTCGCCGTTGCCGTGGCATTTGCCGATAGTGTGGCCGCCTGCGGTCAGGGCTGCGGTTTCCTCATCGTCCATGGCCATGCGGGCAAAAGTCTCGCGGACCTGTGCGGCGGTTGCCATGGGGTCGGGCTGACCGTTCACGCCTTCGGGGTTCACATAGATCAGACCCATCTGCACAGCGGCCAGCGGGTTTTCCATGGTGCTTGGTTTGGTCACGTCGTCGTAGCGGTTGTCCGACGGTGCCAGCCATTCTTTTTCAGCGCCCCAATAGACGTCCTTCTCGGGGTGCCAGATGTCTTCGCGGCCAAAGGCAAAGCCAAAGGTCTTCAGGCCCGCAACTTCGTAGGCGATGGTGCCCGACAGGATCATCAGATCGGCCCACGAAATCTTGTTGCCGTACTTCTTCTTGATCGGCCACAGCAGACGGCGGCCCTTGTCGGTGTTCACGTTGTCGGGCCAGCTGTTCAGCGGCGCAAAGCGCTGGTTGCCGGTGCCACCACCACCGCGGCCATCGGCCAGACGGTACGAACCAGCCGCGTGCCATGCGACCCGCGCGAACATACCGACATAGCTGCCCCAGTCGGCGGGCCACCAGTCTTGGCTGTCCTTCATCAAATCACGGAGGTCCTGCTTCAGCGCCTCGACGTCCAGCTTCTTCAGCTCTTCGCGATAGTTGAAGGTCGGGCCAAAGGGCTGAACCTTGGTGTCATGCTGGTGCAGGATGTCGAGGTTCAGAGCATTCGGCCACCAGCTGGTGACGGAATTGCCGTTCGAGGTTTGGCCCCCATGCATCACCGGGCATTTGCCAGTCATCGGTGCGTTGCCGTCCATTGTCTTTCCTCCGAGTCATTCACGTTGGTTTTCAATAAAAAGTGGCCTCGGCCGCCTAAAGTTCCAGCAACTTTAGAATCGTTTTTGAAGCGCCTTGATGCGGACAGTATGCATTGGTGGTGATAAAATATAATCGTATGTTTTTCTTGTTGTGATAATTTCAGATTATCAAATTTGCTGCACGCGCATCCTGCGGTGCAGCATTTTCTGTATCTGTGATTTAGCGAGCTAATCAGTCGGACCTAGGGGCGCTGCGTGGGGTTCAGAGCCTGAGCTGCGTTGCTCACAGCATGCCCACGAAAGCTTCAAGTAGCGGACTTGCGGCTCCGACCAGCAGGGGGGACAGGGCGAGCAGAAAGCTCAAAAACCGCTGGCGCATATCCTTGTCACCAAGCACGTCCGACAAGGATGCGTTCAATGTATCATCTCCCTTGCTGCGGGCTGCGCGTAACAGCAGAAGCCGCGCTGGCGCAAAGATCGCAAGGAGGGTGAGCGTGAAAATCATACCGTAGAACAGGGTCAGGGCTGATCCGTATCCGCTGAACGCAGCTGTCGCATCCGCATGCAAAATGCTGAGTGGCAATTTAAAGAATAGCGAAAGGGTGACTGCACTGGTCACCAAAACAACGACATTGGCCTGAAAGGCATCTTTCAAAATCGATGCGGTGCGCTTTAGCCCCTCCTCGTCGCTTTCCGATGCGCCGATCCCCGCGCTCACGAGCGCAGAGACGAAGCCCGTCGCCAAGATGCCCGCGATCAATGGCAGAAGCGCAATCCAAGCGAGCAAGCTAACTCCTGCGCTGGTGCAACTCGTGGGCAAGAAGTTTGATCCAAGGTCGGCAGCGTTAATGACCGCACAGATGTTTCGGTAGGTCAGGAACAGAGCACCATCAAGGCCCTCTTGCCGCGCGCCATATCCCATTAGAACACAGGCACCGAGCGACAACCCTAGAACGACCGCCGTTCTCGCGATAATCCGGCGCGGTTGGGCAAGCAATCGCACGATAGCCCAAAGGCCGATGACAAGGCACACAGTCAGGTGAAACAGTCCAACCGCCGAATAGACCAGTAGCCCGCTGAGCAAACGCAGATCGCTGTCCGCCCCCACAAAAAGCGGTGTGGTCTCGAGCGCAAGCAAGCCCGCGTTCCCGTGGAGTGTTTCGAGAGCCAGCAAGGCAACCCCGAGGGGCAGGACAGGCAGCACACCCCAAAGCAGATAGATCTGGTTGCGAAAAAACGATCTCATTCCAAGGCCAAATCTCTTGCGCATCGAAATCCAAACTGTCGCGAGCAAATCGCATGCGTGCGACCCTGAACAGCGATGATGTCCGACAGGACGGTCAGAGCCCGATGTCGCTGCGCGTCACGACAACCTCCAGAGTGGGCGAAGAGTCGTCTTGGGTTTCGTATCGAACAGACGCACGGCCAAAGTTTTCTGTCCCCCGAAGGTCGGAATCGTAAATCCAGTTCATGACATCGCTCCACGGCGTCGGAGCCCACTTCTTGGCGGTCATGACCTTGCAAAGGGCAGAGGACGATTTACTGCCCCATGGCGTCGAAAAGCCGACCATCAAGACGTCATCATGACCATATCCCAGCAAGTCATAGCCGACGACTCCGCAGGACCCCGATGCCGCCCCGTGCGTCTTGTGATGGAACCCGATGGACCATTGCCCAACCTCGATCCTCTCAGCGAGCGTGTTCGCTGACCAATAGCCATAATCGTCATGCTTGGAGCGAAATTTCAGCGGCACACCGAGTCCGTTATAGACCATCACACGCGTCGACACACCGGTACCCCAGTCTTCCTTCATCCCATTGAGTTGCTTGATCGCCTCGTTGACGGTCTCGTCTTTCGCGCGCATTGCTTGCTGCGCCATCAGTTTGCACACATCGTCTTCGTCAAGGCTTTCGGGGTCGTCATGAGTGACCGCTAGATTGGACTTGAATTGCTCGTAGAAAATCGGCGTACCGAACACGAAATCGGGCATTGAAAGCTCCTATGGCGCAAGAAAATCAAATGAATGTGGTTGTCGATCTGGCTGCTTGGAAAGCGCCGTATCAGTAGAGTGCGTGCTCCTTTGGCGGGTACGTGAAAAAATGAAGTGACTAATCAGGCAGCAGTGACGTGGCCATCTCAGACGACATCGTATGGCTCATCTCAGCGTAGGTGCTGGTCGACATCGGCAAGCGCATTGAGGGGCTGACCGTTAGGTTTCCGAATAGAGACGCGACGATCACGTCGAACATCTTGTAAAGCCCCATGCCCACCGCTGTGACGATGCCTGCAGCAACCAGAGCCACGGCAACAGGTGGCACTTCGACAGTCGCTGCAGCGGCGGAGAATAACCCGGTCAGCGCGCCGCCCATAGTGGCAAGGGTAGAGGTGACAGCGGCACTAATAGCGCCCTCAGCCGCAACTGTTGCAATCGTAAAACCAGCCACCAAAGAGCTTTTGGCGACTGCGTTGGCCCAACTGCCTTTGGTGGCCATCTCGCTAAAGAACGTGGTGACCACTTCGATGAGCGGCACGCCATACTTAAACCATTTGGCAGAGATAAAATCATCGAGCGCCCGAAGCCACTTTGGCGCCTTGGTTGCGTCAGAGAAATTCTCGGTGAAGAGATAGGCGCGGAGCGCTGCGATCTCTTGGGCGTCTGGCAACGCCTTTCCTAACTTGGATGCTACGAGCGAAGCGACCTTGCCTGTTGCCTTCGAGATGTATTTGACGAGGAAGAGTTGGGTCTTGCCCGTCAGGAACTCTACCGCGATTTGCTGATATTTGAGTTTGTTGGTGGCGAGTTCGAGAAAGAAGTTTTTGACCTGTTCCACCCGATCAAGCCATTCTTGGAGGGCTCCGCTCGCGTCAGCGGCCGAGGAGTGTCCAATTCGCTCGAGGGTCTGCCGCTGCTTATTCAGACCGTCTGAATACTCTCGGATCTTCTCAAGTCGGTTCTCAACGCTGTTGTGTTCCTTGAGGATGGCCTCTGCGATATCCAGTTGCAGCGTCGCGAACTGTTGTCTGGCCGCATCTAGGGACTTTGGACCCGGTATTTCGGCCACTGCGGCGTCTATCATCGCGAGGTGCATCTTGCGTGCGCGTTTGACACGCGCCAAAGATTTCTGCTGCGCGGTAACTTGTCCGCGCCATTGCGCATTCAACAGACGTGCCCCCTCGTGCTTGTGAAGGCGCACGATCAGAGCGCGCAAAGAGTCTGCCCTTTGGTGGATGTCCATTCGACTCTCCTGACACGCTATGGTTGCGTGTGGATACCATGTCTTGTGCCAAATAGCCATATAAATAAGGAAGGGTTCGATGTCGTGATGTGGGGCTATCGTGGTTTCTGGCATCCACGGATACCGCGATACAATTACTGATTGCTTTTGATTTCCTGTAGATGAACCAGCTGAAAGAACTCGCCAATCGCTACTCTTGAACCGAGGCTCCGGATGGAAGTGATGGAAGTGATGGGACCGGCGACGGCGAACATGACCTTGGTGGTCGGGGCCCGAAGGCTGCGTTCCGCCCTGAAGGACGCGCTGCGGGCGCGCTGTGCCCTCCTGAAAACAAGAGCATTTCCATACATCGCGCACTACCCTTATACGTGTGGTTCGGGGCCCTTGTTCGTGGAGCATTCTGAGGTGAAAGCGGAAGACATCAACTTGACCGGCTGCAGGGTGCAGGAAGCGGTTCGTAGGATCGCCAGTGCATATCAAGTGGATTTTGTGACGCTCCACCTCTTTCGCTCGGGTGAGGATGCACAGAACAAGCCTTACGTCCGCACCAACTACCCCGACGCTTGGGTGAGCCGCTACCTGCTGAATGACTACGTGCGTATCGACCCTGTCTTGCACATGGCCGAGCAGATCCAAGGTCCGTTTTGCTGGTCCAAGATAACGCCGCATGAGGGGCAAGCCGAGATGATGGCGCAGGCTGTGAAGCACGGCTTAGGCCAGACAGGCTTTAGCGTGCGGCACGTCGATGCCGTTGGCCGCCGCACGGTGTTGTCGTTCAACGCGCATGACGCCAGAGGTGAAACAACGTGGGACGCGCATCTCCCCGCGATGCGCGATGATCTGATTGCACTGGCGCAGGCAATGCACAACGTGGCTCTGGCAGAGATTTATGTGGATGGCGAAACATTCCCTCAGCTGACACCTCGCGAGGTGGAGTGCTTGCGATGGACGGCAGAGGGCAAAGCTCACACGGACATTGCCATTATTCTTGGTTTGTCAGGCCACACTGTGCGTGGATATCTGAAAGATGCCCGCGTGAAGCTGGACTGCGTCACGCTCGCTCAGGCTGTGTCCAAAGCCATTAGCCTCGGTCTGATCTAGGGCCACGCGTCCCGAGCCCCCTCAATTGCGGGGATTTCTCAAATGTTGTCTGCCGCCTAGCGTTTGAGTGGTTACGCAGCAGGGGAACGGGTCAAACGCACGGGGAAATGACATGACACAGATGAATGCGGTCGGTTGGTTCGACATTTACGTGAGCGAAATGGAACGCGCCGAGGGGTTCTACAAGACGGTACTAAGAGCCGAGATGGAGGATATGAAAGACCCCACAGGCGAGACCGAAATGAAGAGCTTTGTCGCCGACATGGGGGTCTATGGCGCGGCAGGCGCTCTGGTCAAAGCGCCCTACGCCAAACCGGGGCCGGGTGGCGCACAGATCTATTTTTCTGTCGAAGATTGCGCGACGCAGCAAGCGCGGATCGAAGCAGCGGGCGGCCAAATCATACGGCCAAAGTTTTCCATCGGGGAATACGGTTACGTAACCTTGGCGCAGGACACCGAAGGCAACCTGATCGGGTTCAACTCGCTGAAGTAAGCCGTGCGCAATGCGCGCCAGTCGCCGCGAGACCCAATCCAGAACCTCAGAGGAAAGTGGATGTTCAAACTCAAAAAAGTGGCCGAGGTTTCTGCGGCGGCATGTGCTGCAGTTGCGATTTGCTGGGCCGGATACGAAGCCTTGCGTCCCACCTACGAGGGAAATGTCGGGGTCACACATGGCAAGGCCTATGCGCCCGCCCGTCAGTCGCATGTCTCCTTCGATATCTGGTATCCAGCCCGCCCGGGCGGAAAAGTCGTGACTGTCGGCGGGAACGGCGTGTTTATTGGCACTCCGGCAGGTCGCAAAGCGCCGAGGCGCGAGGGAGAGTTCCCCTTGGTAGTCATTTCGCATGGGGCAGGTGGAAATGCAGGACAGTTCGGTTGGATCGCGTCGGCGCTGGCAGAGAAAGGGTTTGTGGTTGTGCTGCCCAATCATCCCGGTACGACAAGCGGGAACGCCAGTGCAGAAGCGGCCGTTCGAGTCTGGGAGCGTCCGCAAGACGTCACAGCAGTGCTGGATCACATGGCGGATCATCAGGAAGAGTTTTCCTATATTGATTTCGATAAAATCGCTGTGGTTGGGTTCTCGGCAGGTGGGTATACGGCCTTGGCCGTGTCAGGCGCGCGCGTCGATCCTGACCGCTTGCAGGGGTTCTGCGATGCGGGCGATCACGGGATGTCCGATTGCGCATTCCTGCGCCGCTTTGGAATCGACCTGCATCAGATGGATCTGACACCTGCAGCGCAAGACTTGCATGATGCGCGGATCAAAGCTGGTGTGATCGTGGACCCAGGGATTATCAGCACGATCACTGAGCAAAGCTTGGAGAATATTCAGATCCCGCTCTTCGTGATCAACCTAGGGACGAAAGAAAGCGTACCTTCGGGCGTTCATGCATTGGCAGCGTCTGGGGTCATTCCGAATGCAGAACACCTGTTCGTGCCCGATGCCACCCACTTCAGCTTTCTAGCAGAATGCACCGAGCGCGGCGCTGACATTCTGAAGAACGAGGGCGAACTGGACCCTCTTTGCGCAGATGCAGGGGGACGCGGCCGGAGTGAGATCCACGAGGAACTGGCCAGAATGATTGTCGCCTATCTTGACCGAACAATGAGAAGTTTTGAATTGTATGTTGCGGCTGCTGGCTCTGACTAATGCCACCAAGGCTCGTGCCTGACTGCTGCAGTGCGCGACCAAGCGGGACAAATCGCCGATAATCAACCAAACTACTGGTTTGTCCGACCTTCTTTACCCGAGGTGGTCCTGGCCGAGCTTGTCGACATGTCCGTGCAATGTGCTTAACTAGGCGTTGAATTGTTCGCGGTTAGAAAGCAGTGATGTGACGTCCCCCCGAAACTCCACCGAGCCATCCGAAGAGCGCGACATCGTGGCTGATCTGACGGCCGAAAACTTGGCTCTTCGGTCAGAGCTTGCGGAGCTTCGCGCGGCGCTTGATGCGAGCGCTGCCAATGCCGAATGCACCAAGGCGATGCAGATTGCGGTGGAACGCGAAGCAGCCGACAGGCGCAAAGAGCGCGCCGAGCACACTGCGCGGCTCGACGCGTTGATCCGCTCTTCGTCCGAGGTGCGCTACGAGATCAATGCAGACTGGAGTGCGCTCGGCACACTTTCGGGCGGCGGTTTCATACCGGACACAGAAGCAGTGAACGCGAATTGGCTCGAGGAATATATCCCCGAAGAGCACCGAGAGCGCGTCCGCGAGGAAATCCGCCGCGCGATTGCTGCCAAAGACACATACAACATCGAGCACAAGGTGAACCGCGTCGATGGGTCTGTCGGCTGGGCTCTGTCTCGGGCGGTGCCGCTTTTGGACGAAAACGGCGAGATCACGAGCTGGATGGGGGCGGCCTCTGATATCACTGACCGCAAGACCGCGACAGACCTGCAGCAGGTTTTGAACGACGAGCTGACCCACCGAATTAAAAACATCTTTTCGATGGTGCAGGCGATTGCAAGTCAGACGCTCAGGGGCGCAAGCAGCCTCGAAGAGGGGCGCGCGGCCATCAGCGCACGGCTTGCTGCACTTTCGCGTGCGCAGGATGTGCTCACTGGTGAAACCCTTGCCGGAGCCGACATTCGGGAGGTGATCACCGCAGCAATGGTCCCGCATGAAGAAGAGGCAAAGCAAATGCAGCTGGACGGACCGCCGATGGTCCTGAACGCGCAGCAGGCATTGGGGATGACTCTCGCGATCCACGAGCTTTCGACGAATGCGATCAAATATGGTGCGCTCTCAAACGAGCAGGGAAGCGTTGCGGTGACGTGGCGCTGTCAGGGCAGCAGCTTTACATTTGATTGGATCGAAGCGGACGGTCCGCAAGTCGAGAAGCCAACGCGGCGCGGCTTCGGGTCAAGTTTGATCGAGCAGATCGTGCCCTCTTATTTCGAGGGCGAGGCGCATTTGGAGTACGACCCTGAGGGCCTGCGCTTCCGGCTGACTGGGGCAGTGCGGGCGTAACGCCCGCCGCTACTCCACACCGTCAACGAGCATCGCGTTCAACGTAGATCCCGTGCGCCTGAGGATCGCAAGTTCCTGAAACGCGGCAGAGTTCCAGAAGGCCTCTGCATGCTTGCGATCCGGAAATTCAATGATAAACGCGGCGTCTGGGAGCGGTGCCTCCCCCTCCATCCGCTGCGGGTTTCCACCGCGAGCCTTGAACGTGCCTTGGTGCGAGCTGACGACGGCGGGGATCTTGGAAAAGTATTCCTCCATCCAGTCGGAGCTGTGGATCGTCATCTGTCCGATAATGTACGCGCTCATTCTGGATCCTAATGGCAGCTATATGGCATGTGCCTCTAGCCTAGGCGGATGGTGGTGCTTTGGGCAACAGTCCCGCTTCAGCGACGCCGGCAGACAGCAGAGCACTGCGCTTTGAGTAGGTGAGGTAGGCTCTGTCTTGAACGGCGTCTCGACCAGACAGAGCCTTTGATCCCCTTAGGCGTAGAAACACGCCGCCTGATGTGTTTCGTCCATCAGTTCAGGGCGTTCCGCGCGGCATTTGTCGGTGGCCTTCCAGCAGCGCGGGGCAAAGGCGCAACCCGCGGGCACATTCAAGGGCGAAGGCAACTCGCCAGTCAGCTTAATCCGCTCTTTGTGGTGTTCTGGGTCGGCGACCGGAGTCGCGGACAGCAGCGCCTGAGTGTAGGGGTGCGACGGGTTCTGGAACACGTCCTCTTTGCTGCCCTTCTCAACGGCGCGGCCCAGATACATCACGATGACATCATCGGCCACGTGACGCACCACGCTCAGATCGTGCGAGATGAACAGATAGGCCAGCCCGAGACGTTCCTGCAGATCGGTCAGAAGGTTTAGCACAGACGATTGGATCGACAGGTCCAGTGCAGACACAGGCTCGTCCAGCACCAGCACTTTGGGGTCCAGCATAAGGGCGCGGGCGATGGCGATCCGCTGGCGCTGACCACCCGAGAACATATGCGGGTAGCGGTCGAAATGTTCAGGGCGCAGGCCAACCATGTTTAGCATTTGGCGGGCGCGATCTTCCTTCTCGGCCTTGGACAGGTCAGGGCGGTTGATGACCAAGGGCTCCATCAAGATTTGCCCGATCCGCTGACGCGGGTTCAGCGATCCGTAGGGGTCTTGGAACACAATCTGCACCGACTGCCGCAGGGACGCCCACTGGTCAGGTGTCACCGCGTTCCCGTCCAAGGTCAGAGTGCCGCTGGTGGGTTCCTCGATCATGGTGACCATTCGGGCCAGCGTGGACTTGCCGCAGCCCGACTCGCCGACCACGGCCAGCGTCTTGCCTGCATAGAGTTCAAAGTCCACGTCCTGCACAGCGCGTAGTGTTTGCGGTTTGCTGAAGAGGCCTCCGCCGACGGCATAGTGGCGCGCCAGATGGGTGGCGGTCATTACAGGCGCATCGGTCATGACGCGATCCTCCGGTCAGTGTTCAGCGGGTAGTGACAGCGGGCATAGCCCAGATCAGCGCCCAAAGGCGCAGGCGAGACCGTACGGCAGTGATCGTTCGCGAACTGGCAGCGCGGGCTAAAAAGGCAGCCTGCGGGTCGGTCGAACTGGCCGGGCACCACGCCAGGGATTGTCGGCAGACGCTTTTCGGTGGCGCGTTCTGGCAGTGCGCGCAGCAGGGCGTCCGAATAGGGGTGGTGCGGGGCGCGGAACAGGTCGCGGACGGGACGTTCCTCGATCTTTTGACCGGCATACTGAACGCTGACGCGATGCGCGGTTTCCGCGACCACTCCCATGTCGTGGGTGATCAGAACCAACCCCATCCCGCTGTCTTCGCGCAAGGAAGTCAGCAGGTCGAGGATTTGCGCCTGAATGGTCACGTCAAGCGCGGTGGTGGGTTCGTCCGCGATCAGCAGCTTGGGTTTGCAGGCAATCGCCATCGCAATCATCACACGCTGGTTCATGCCACCCGAGAGTTGGTGGGGGAACGACGACAACCGCTTTTCCGGCGCAGGGATGCCGACCTGTTCAAACAGTTCGATCGCTCTCTTATGGCGCGCGGCGCGATCCATGCCCAGATGCTTGCGCAGGGCTTCCTTGATCTGCCAGCCCACGGTGAAGCAGGGGTTCAGCGACGACATCGGCTCCTGAAAGATCATGGCAAGGTCTTTGCCAATGATTCGGCGGCGTTCCCGACCGCTCATGTTCAGCAGGTCGTGCCCGTCAAAGGACAGTTCGTCGGCGGTTACTTTGGCGGTCCACGGCAACAGGCCCATCAGCGCCAGCATGGACACGGATTTACCCGATCCACTCTCGCCCACGATGGCAAGTATTTCGCCGTTCGCGACGTCTTGATCCACACTGTCGACAGCGCGGAACATGCCGGTCGAGGTCGAGAATTCGACGCTCAGGTTTCGAATACGGAGGAGGCTCATGTCTCAGCTCCTTTTCAGCTTGGGATCAAGGGCGTCGCGCAGACCGTCGCCCATCAGGTTGATCGCCAGAACGGTGATCAGGATGGCCACACCGGGGAACGTCACGACCCACCACGCGCGCAGAATGAACTCACGCGCTTCGGCCAGCATGGTGCCCCATTCAGGGGTCGGGGGCTGCGCGCCCATCCCCAGAAAGCCCAAGGCCGCCGCGTCCAGAATGGCGGTCGAGAAAGACAGCGCCGCCTGCACGATGATCGGGGCCAAACAGTTGGGCAGCACGGTGATGAACATCAGGCGCATCAGGCCAGCACCCGCCACACGGGCTGAAGTCACGTAGTCCTTTTGCCGTTCGGACATCACCGAGGCGCGGGTCAAGCGGACATAGTGGGGTTGCAAGACGATGGCGATGGCGATCATCGCGTTGGTCAGCGACGGCCCCAGAACCGCCACCAGCACCAGCGCCAGCAGCAGCGAAGGGAACGCCAGAATGATGTCCATCAGGCGCATGATGATGGTGTCGAGCCATTGCGGCGCAAAGCCCGCTAAAAGCCCGATTATGATCCCCCCAGCCGAGGCGATCGAGACCACCACGATGCCGACAAAGAACGAGAACCGTGCGCCGACGATCAGGCGGGACAGCATATCACGGCCCAAGGGGTCGGTTCCCAGCGGGAATTGCCAAGTGCCGCCCTCTTGCCAAACAGGGGGCTGCAGGATGTTGCCGCGATACTGCATGGTTGGGTCATGGGGCGCGATATAGGGGGCCAGTGCGGCCACGATCAAAAAGGCGCCAAAGACCCACAGGCCGATCACGGCGCCACGGTTTTCGCGGAAGTAGTACCAGAATTCACGCAGGGCGCTGGGACGGGACGGAGTGTTAGACATCTCGGTCATCAGCGTTTCCTAATCTTGGGGTTGATGATGCCATACAGGACATCGACAGTCAGGTTCACAATCATCACCATCACAGCGATCAGCAGCAGGCCGCCTTGGACCACGGGGTAGTCGCGGCGGAAGATGCTATCGACCATCCACTTGCCGATGCCAGGCCAGCTAAAGATCGTCTCGGTCAGGATTGCGCCGGCCAGCAAGGTGCCCACGGACAGGCCAATCACAGTGATCACGGGGATCAGCGCGTTGCGCAGGGCGTGGACAGCATTGATGCGCGATGGCGACATGCCCTTGGCACGGGCGGTGCGGATGTAGTCCTCGCCCAACACCTCGAGCATTGCAGAGCGGGTCTGGCGGGCGATGACTGCCAGAGGGATGGTTCCTAGAACGATGGTCGGCAGGATCAGGTGGCGAATGGCGGACCACAGCGCGCCCGACTGGCCGGACATGATCGCGTCGTAGATCATAAAGCCGCTCGCATTGGGGAAGTAGTAGACCAGATCAATCCGCCCCGACACGGGCGTCCATTGCAGGATGCCAGAGAATACGATGATCAACAGCAGCGCCCACCAGAAGATCGGCATCGAATATCCGATCAGCGCGGTGGACATCAACGCGCGGTCAAAGAACTTGCCGCGGTTCACGGCGGCGATCACGCCTGCGGGCAGGCCCAGAGCCACAGCGAAAATCATCGCGCATAGCGACAGCTCCAGCGTCGCGGGGAAGAGGGCAAAGAACTCGTCCCACACCGGACGCTTGGTCACAAACGAATTGCCCAAGTCGCCTTGGACAACGCCGGTCAGGTAATTCCAGAACTGCACGTACATCGGCTGGTCGAACCCGTATTGGGCGGTCAGCTCTGCGTGGCGTTCGGGGGACATGCCGCGTTCACCTGCCATCACGATAATCGGATCACCGGGCAGCAGACGGATAAAGGCAAACGAAATCAGCGTGACGCCGATAAAGGTTGGGATAAACGTCAGAAGACGCGAGGCGAAATATTTCAGCATTCCAGCACCCGTAGTTCGGTCGGGAAGGTTGTAAGGGATGTGCTCCCTGCGTCGGTGATCAGCACGTCATCTTCGATCCGCACCCCGAGACGTCCAGGGACGTAGAGGCCGGGCTCGTTCGTGAAGACGGTGCCAGCAGGCAGTGTCATGTGGTTGCCGCGCATGATGTAGGGGGCTTCGTGGACTTCGCGGCCCAGACCGTGGCCGGTCTTGGTCCGGATGTATTCGGCAAAGGGCGACGCTTCGAGCACGCCCGTGACCGCATCGTCGATCTCGTGCGCGGTGATGCCGCCACGAGCAATCTCGTGGCCACGGTTGTTGGCGCGGCGGACGGTATCGTACAGTTCCGCGTCTTCGTCTGCGACATGGCCAACGAAAAAGGTGCGCGTGATATCCGCACAGAACCCACCCCAGCGGGCGCCGAAGTCAAACAGCAGCGCGTCGCCGGATTTGATCGGGACATCGCGGGCCTCGGCGTGGGGACGGGCAGAGTTTTCAGCGGCGGCGACGATCGGGCGAAAGGCGTGGTCAGATGCGCCCTCGGCGAACAGGTTCAGGACCAGCGCCTGCTCAATCTGCTTTTCAGTGTGGCCCATCTGGATCGTTTCGAGGGTGCGTTCTAAAGCGCGTTCGGAAATCTGGATTGCGGTGCGCATGGCCTCGATATCTTCGGGCGTTTTGATCATCCGCAGGGCCGAGATTTCGCGCTCTGCGTCCACGATTTGCACATCAGCGCGGGCGGCAGTCATCGCGTGGTGGATAAAAACCCGCATGACTTGACCTTCGACTGCGATGCTGTCGGCGTTCAGGTAGTCCATGAAGCCCGTAAATGCCTCGGCGTAGCCGGTCTGATCGCGCCAATCAAATACGGGTCCGTCAAAGCCGACGAGCTCCCAGCTTTGCAGCTCCAGATTAGGGACGATCGCCGCAGCGCGTCCATCCGCGCAAGCGGCCAGCAGAAATGGACGCTCATTGCTCATGAACGGGTGGTGGACCACGCGGGTGAAATTCGGGCCGGGGACCAGCGCGACTGCGTCGACGCCAAGGCTACGCGCCACGGCGGAGTAATCGGCCAGCCTGTCAGAGAGTGTGCCAGTCATGTGTCCCTCGGGAATAATGCAAAAAAGGGACCGGCGCAGGAGTGCGCGCCGATCCCGATTGTCAAACGTTCGCTTACTTCAGGCCAACTTGGTTGAAGATGTGACCCCCCAGCGGGTGCACAACGTAGCCGTCAACCTCGGGGCGGGTGACCATGTATACAACCGAGTGCGCGATGGTGGCCCAAGGTGCCTGATCCTTGAAGATCGCCTGAGCTTCTTCATAGAGCTTGGTGCGCTCGGCTTGGTCGCTGGTCACCTTGGCGGCCTTCACGACTTCGTCGAACTCTTCGTTACACCACTGGGCGCGGTTCGAGCCGCCCACAGCGTCACAGCCCAAGAGAACAGCAAGGAAGTTGTCCGGATCACCGTTGTCACCGGTCCAACCCAGCAGGACTGCGCCGTCACGGTCGGTGGCTTTCGAACGCTCCAGATACTCGCCCCATTCGTAGGACACGATCTCTACGTCAACGCCGATTTCGGCAAAGTCGGACTGCATCAGTTCTGCCATGCGGCGGGCGTTGGGGTTGTAGGGACGCTGAACGGGCATTGCCCAGATCTTCATCGACAGATCGCTGACGCCCGCTTCTTCGAGCATCGCCTTGGCGGCCTCGGGATCATACGCATCATCGACGGTCGCATCGCTATAAGACCACATGGTCGGCGGGATCGGGTTCTTGGCGATTTGGCCAGAGCCTTGGAACACCACATCGATGATCGCCTGCTTGTCGATCGCCATGTTCAGCGCCTTGCGGACGGTGGGGTTATCGTAGGGGGCAACCTGAGTGTTGTAGGCCAGATAGCCGACGTTCAGGCCCTCTTGCTCCAGTACTTCGACGCCGTCGTCAGCCTTCATCGCTTCGATGTCAGCGGGGTTCGGGTAGGCCATGACGTGGCACTCGCCAGCCTGAACCTTCTGGTAACGGACCGACGCGTCGGGCGTGATCGCAAAGATCAGCGCTTCGACTTTGGCCGGATCACCCCAGTAGTCGTCGTTGCGCACGTAGCGAACTACAGCGTCTTTCTGGTAGGCTTGGAACGTGAACGGACCGGTGCCGATGGGCGCTTGGTTTACCATCTCGGGGGTGCCTGCTTCGAGCATGGCATCCGCGTATTCTTTGGAAACGATCGAAGCGAAGTCCATCGCCATGTTCGCGATAAACGGCGCTTCGGGGCGGTTCAGGTGGAAGGCAACGGTGTAGTCGTCAACCTTTTCGATCTCTTTGATCAGGTCGGGCATCGACATGCCGTTGAAGTATTCCCAAGTACCGCCGGACACTTCGTTGTAGGGGTTCTCGGGGTTGCCTTGGCGATCAAAGGTAAAGATCACGTCGTCCGCGTTGAAGTCGCGGGTCGGGGTGAACATGTCGTTCGAGTGGAATTTCACGCCCTGACGCAGATTGAAGGTGATGGTCATGCCATCTTCCGAAACCTCATAGCTTTCGGCCAGGCCGGGCTGGGTCTCGGTGGTGCCGACTTTGAATTCGACCAGCTGATTGTAGATCGGGTGGCTGGACGCATCAAAGGTGGTGCCAGCAGTATAGAGCGCGGGGTCAAAACCCTCGGGCGACCCTTCGGAGCAGTAGACCAGAGCTTGCGCGTGAGCGCCGCCAGCGGTCAGAGCCATAGCCGCAGCCATGCCTAGCATTTTTGCCTTAAGTAACATTCGATCAACCTCCATGTTGAATCTAATGGTGTGGATTTCCGGTGTCTGATGCACCGTGTGCCCGCTTGTGCGGATCTGCTCTCCGGCCGCGATGGGCCGGAAACTTAACCCTCGCCCTCGGTCGAGGCGGGGGGGAGCCGACGCTGGTCATTGACCGTCAAAACGCTGAGCGTTCCGGTCCAGAGTATGCGCGCCGGATGGTCGGTCAGGTTGGCCCATGCGTGAGGAACAGTGCCGCTATAGTGCAGGCTGTCTCCGGGACGCATGGTAAAGGTCTGACCGTCGAGAGACTGTTCGATCTGCCCCTCGAGAATATAAATGATCTCCTCGCCTTCATGGGACACGGTCTCGGACTGGTAGCCCGCTGGAACGTGCATGATGTAGGACGACATTTCCGACCCCGGGTAATCGTTGCTCAGGGCCTCGTAGGTGATCGAGGACCCGGCCAGCGAAAACTGCTCGCGCTGTGCGGCGCGGCTGATCGCATCGGTCGGTTTGTGTGTTTTGATAAAATACTCCAGCCGCACGTCCAACCCTTCGGCCAGTTGCGCCAGAGTGCCAAGTGTCGGCACCGCCAGATCCCGTTCGATCTGACTGACATACCCGACCGAAACTCCTGCGGCCTCGCTCAGGCCCTGCAGGGTCATCCCCAGCCCTTTGCGCCGCTTTCGGATCAGCGCGCCAAGCTTTGGCCCCGTGGGTTTGTCCAGAATTGTGGGTGCTTCACTCTGCATGGCCGCGAGTATTTGACCACCTGATCAATAAAGACAACAAAAATTTTTCCAGTGGTAAAAAATTTTTACTAAGTCCCTAGAGACGCGTGGAAATTGAGCGAAGTACCCTTTAATGCAAGGCTAGCGCGCCCTTGGGTCAAGCGCGAAGCATTCCCTTGCGTCAACCGGATTGGAGTCGAAATGTTGCGAGTCAACGTCGTCGGAGCAGGCAAAGTGGCGCAGACTTTGATGCTCTTGTTTCAAAAGTCCGATCGCATTCGGGTTCAGTCGGTTTACAGCCGGTCGCCCGAGTCCGCCAATGGCGCAGTGGGGCTTGCCGGGGTAGGGCAGGCTGTTACTCGGCTGTCGGACATGGAACCTGCGGACCTATGGTTTCTGACTGTGCCGGACGATCAGATCACCGCTGCGGCAGAAGCGCTGGTGGACTCGGGCGCGGAGCCGTCTGTTGTGATCCACTGCAGCGGCTTCTTTTCATCTCAGGCTCTGGCCCCACTCGCGCAGGCTGGTTGGCAAGTGGCAAGCTGTCATCCCGTCCTGAGTTTTGCGGATCCCCAAACAGCACGCGATCAGTTCACAGGAACCTATTGCGCCGTCGAAGGAGATGCCGCAGCGGTGGCGCTCATCTCGGACCTGATCGCGCAAGTCGGGGGGCAACCGTTTCCCGTGAATGCCGAGAAAAAGGCGCTCTACCACGCGGCGGCGGTATTCTCGAACAACTTTGCTGTGGTGCTGCAGGCCATAGCGGCAGAGGCGTGGGCAGAGGCGGGCGTACCGGATGTGGTGGCAGCGGCGCTCGGGGACAAGCTCCTCGCTGGGGCGGCTGCGAATGTGGCACGGCTTGGGCCCGCTGCGGCGCTGACAGGACCGGCGGCGCGAGGGGATCAAGATGTCTTGACCCGCCAAGGGGCAGAAGTGTCAGCGTGGCATCCTGAAGCCGGAGAGGTGTATCGCGCCATGAGCCAACTGGCTGGCCGGCTCAAGGCCGCGGGTGAAACCTTGCCCGACGACGACTAAAGGATCACGCGTTCGCCGCCAGATAGGCTTGGATCTTCGCCGCCATCTCTGGCGACAGGTTATTCAGATCCAATTCTCCGGTACTCTCACGCAAGGTGAACTGATTCAGCACAGCCTGCACTTGCCGCATCGCGTCTTGCATGGTCTGCGCGGATTGCGCCATGTTTTCCGCCTGCTTGGTGTTCTGGAGTGTCGTGCTCGTCAGTTCGCCCAAAGCCGTGCTGATCTGCGACGTGCCGCGTGATTGCTCTTGGCTGGACTGTTCGATGCGCTGGGTTTCTGCCTCGATCTTCGCGATCGTCTCGGCGATGGTCACGAAAGACGTCTCGGTGTCTGCGGCCAACTCCGCGCCGTGAGAGACACGCTTGGTTGAATCAGCGATCAGGTCCGAGGTTTCCTGTGCCGCTTTGGCCGACCGTCCGGCGAGATTGCGGACTTCCTGAGCCACAACAGCAAAGCCGCGACCGTGTTGCCCTGCGCGTGCGGCCTCAACCGCTGCGTTCAGGGCCAAGAGGTTGGTCTGGAAGGCAATGTCGTCAATTGCCTTAATGATGCGGCTGATATCACCCGAGGACTTCTGGATATCCTCCATCGCGGTTACCATTTGGGTGACTTTGTCTTTGCCGCCTGTGACGATAGACATAGCGTCGCGCACCAGCCCGCTCGACCCACGGGTCGCTTCGGCGTTGGCTTGGACCATGGCGTCGGTCTCTTCGACACTCGCTGCAATCCGTTCGACGTTTTCGGACTGCTGGGATGAGATGCGGTTCAAATCTTGGGCTGTTTCTGTCACATCCGTGATCCCGCCTGTCATCTGTTCGACCTGCGTATTCAGGTTGCTCACCTTCGCATTGAGCCCATCAAACGCCTTGGCGAATTCGGAAATGATCGACTGATAGACGCCTTGATGCGTCGCAGCATTCACGTCAATCGCAAGGTTGCCGTTGGTCATGGCTTCGGTCAGGCGCGAGATTTCTTGGGAGACGTCGACAAGGCTCTGCCGTGCTTGGGCGATCGCCTCTGCGATCTGGGCCCCATCGCCTTGCAGGTCCGGGATCGCCACATTGGTGTCCCCTGCGGCCAATGCCTTCATTGTGCTGATAATGGTGTCCTTGATCGCGATGTGATGGCCGATCATGTGGTTCACGCTGTCCGCGACCTTGGCGTAGGTTTGATCCAGCGAGGCACTGTCGACGCGTGCACCAAAGTTGCCGTCCGCCTGGGCCTTGGCCATCCCTGCGACGCCGCTGATCAAGGTCTCGACTTGCTGTTCCGCGTGGAGGGTCGCGGTCATGTCGACCCATTCGACGAACACACATTGCAGGTTGCCCTCGGCATCGTGCTTGGGCGTTGCAGTGAAGTGCAGGGTCTGACCTCCTAGGACGAAGCCGGCTTTGTGGGGCTCGGTCATGCCGTCGATCAAGGCGCGCTGCTTGGACGGGGTCTTGTGAAACTGATCAATGGACTGACCGATCACATTATCTACGCGAAAATGTGGCAGGTCCTGCTGGATTGCGCTTTCCAGATCGCTGAAAAGCGCGAGCGCCGCCTTGTTCACGAATTTCACCGTCATGTCAGAGTGCGCAATCATGATCGGGTTCGACAGAATGTCCAGCGCCATGCAGGTTTCGGGATGCAAATCAGCCATGGGTCGCCTCTCGGGGTTTCAATGCGGTCTCTAAGAAAAACGGCGTGATTTCAATGTGATTAGGGTATCTTTGGGTGGACAGTGGCAGCAATTGTCATGCGGAAGCGGCGCACGAGATAAAACCTATATCTCAGAATAAGTTATTCTGCCGCGCATGTTTCCCCGCGTTGTGGCGCACCATGTTTTGCCAACGAAAAAAGGGGCGCACGAGGCGCCCCTTCGATCAGAACCTGTTCGAAAGACTTATTCGGACAGAACGAACGGTGCGGAGTATTTGTCCGCGTTGTCCGCGTTGATGATCATGCAGTCGAACAGCTGCTTCTCTTCTGCAACCTTCAGCTCGCCGGTTTTGATGAAGTGGTCTGCCTGGCGCACTGCTTCTTCCGAGAAGACAGCAACGGGCTGCAGAACAGTGTAGGCCATTTCGCCTGCTTTCACTGCTTCGACTGCGTCGGGCGAGCCATCAAAGCCGCCGATGGTCATGCCTTCCAGCTTGCCCGCTTCTTTCAGTGCAGCGATTGCACCCAGTGCCATCTCATCGTTACCCGAGATTACAGCGTTGATGTCCGAGTTTGCCTGCAGCATCGACTGCATCTTGTTGTAGCCTTTGGTGCGGTCCCAGTCGGCCACTTCCATCGCCACTTTTTCCAGATCAGGGTACTGGGTCAGAACGGTTTCGTAGCCGTTCGAACGGGTCTGTGCGTTGTTGTCCGAGGGTGCGCCGAATAGTTCGACATACTTGCCTTCGTCGCCAACGACTTCAACCCACTGCAGAGCACCAAGAGCCGCGCCCTGTGCGTTGTTCGACACCAGCTGCGCTTTGGCCAGACCCGACTGGTTGATCTCTGCGTTCACGAGGAACACGGGGATGCCTGCATCTACTGCCTTTTTCACCGCACCGATCGAGCCGTCCGCGTTCGCGGGGTCAAGGATGATCGCTTTGGCTTGGTTGGTGATCGCAGTGTCGATCAGGGTGCTTTCGGTGTTGGTGTCGCCCTTGTGTGCGCCAACGGTGGTCTCGTAGCCAAGCTCTTCGGCGGTTGCCTTGGCGACGGCGCCTTCGGTGAACCAGTAGGGGTTCGAGGGGTCGTTTACGATGATGGTCATCAGGCCGTCTGCCCAGGCGCCCGACGCCATCAGGGGTGCGGCTGCAACTGCTGCGAGCAGGATCTGCTTACCTTTGGTGAACATGGTGGTCTCTCCCTTTGGATTTGGTTGTTTGAAACTGTGCCGGGTGGGCCGGCGGGTATCTCGCAGGGGGCGGCTCCTCCTTTTGCCGGGTGCCCCTGCGCAGAATTCAGGATTTCTTTGGCTTGGCTTTGTACTGGATGCTATTCAGCAGCACGGCCAGAACGATCACGGCGCCGGTGAAAACGGTCTGCCAGTAAGCACTTACCCCGATGATAACGAGGCCGTCAGACAGGAAGCCGATAACAAAGGCACCCAACATGGTACCGCGAATTGTGCCGCGACCACCCGTCAGGGCTGCGCCGCCAATCACAACGGCTGCGATCGCCGTCAATTCGTAGGTGGTGCCTGCGGTCGGACCCGCCGAAGTCAGCTGCGACGACAGAACCAGTCCTGCAATAGCCGCACATACGCCGGACATCATGTAAACGGCGATCTGCACACGCTTGACCGGAACGCCGGACAGTTCAGCAGCGCGGGCGTTGCCACCAGACGCATAGAGCCAGCGGCCAAAGGACGAGCGCGACAGCATCAGGCCTACTGAGATCGCCAAAACAGCCAGAATGATTACGCCGATCGGCACATTGGCGATGCGGTTAAAGCCGAGCCAGTCAAAGCCGGTGTTGCCGAGTTCCGGCTTGCCCGCCAGATTGTTGAAGGTCAGGCCATTGGTCATCAAGAGCGCAACGCCGCGCGCCACGTACATCACACCAAGGGTCGCAACAAAGGCAGGGACCTTGAAGTAGGCAATGAGCACGCCGTTGACCGCGCCGACGATGGCCCCGAGGACGAGCGTCAGCAGGACGACAGCCCAAACCGGCGGGTACAGGATGACGCCTGCGGCCTCGATGGTGACGCCCTGCATGAGCCAGCCTGCGACCACGCCGCAAAGGCCGAGAGTCGAGCCGACCGACAGGTCGATCCCGCCGTTCAGGATCACCAGCAGCATACCGATGGCTAGAAAGCCAAAGATCGCCACGTGGCTGGACATGGTCAGGAAGTTGCTGACCGAGAAGTAGAAGGGCGACAGGATCGAGAAGATCACGATAATCGCGATCAAGGCAAAGAAGGCGCGGCCTTCGAGCAGCAAGCGACCAAGGTCAAAGCCTTCGCCAAACAGACCCGAGCGCGAGGATTTCGAAGATGAACTGAGTGCAGACATGATCTGGGAACTCCGTATGGATTAAGCGGCCACGGACTCGCCAGAGGCGGCCATGATCTGTTCTTTGGTTGCGTCGGGTCCGAATTCTGCGCTGATATGGCCCTTGTGCATGACGATGATGCGGTGGGCGATGGACAGGCATTCACTGACTTCGGAGGTCGAATAGAGTACGGCGAGCCCGTCACGGGCGCGCTCTGCGAGCAGGCGGAACACCTCGGCCTTGGCGCCGATGTCGATGCCGCGGCTGGGTTCATCCAGCATGATGACAGTGGGGTGGGTCGCCAGCATCTTGCCGATCACGACCTTCTGCTGGTTGCCGCCCGACAGCGATCCGATTGCCGCGTCGCCACCATCGGTTTTGACGGTCACATCACGGATCGAGTCCTCGATCAGCTGGTTCTCGTCCTTGCGAGAGGTGAAAATCCCGCGCGTGAACTTGCGGATGCTCGCCAGAGACAGGTTCTGCCCCACGCTCATGGTCTGCACCAACCCGTCGCGCTGGCGATCCTCGGGAACCAAGCACAGGCCGGACTCGATGCGTTGGGCGATTGTCAGGTGGCTGACCTCGTGCCCGTGAAGCCGGACTTCGCCAGCCGCTTGGCCCATGCGGCCCGCGACGGTTTCCATCAACTCGGTTCGTCCGGCACCCATGAGGCCATAGATGCAGACGATCTCACCTGCTTTGACATCCAGCGACAGGTTATCGACCACGGCAAAGCCTGCGCCAGCCTCGTCCATAACGGTCAAGTCCTGAATTGACAGGGCAGGCGCGCCAAATTCGTAGCCTGACGGCGGGGAGCCCAGATCAAAGTTCTCGCCCACCATGTTGCGGACGATCCACTCCAGATCGATTTCCGAGCGCGGTGCGTAGGCGGTCATGTTGCCGTCGCGCAAAACCACGGCGTGGTCGGTGATGGTGAGCGCCTCTTCGAGGTGGTGTGAAATGTACACAATCGACACGCCGCGGCTGGTTAGGTCGCGGATGACCTTGAACAGCACCTCAACCTCGGTCGCGGACAGGGCCGAGGTCGGCTCGTCCATGATCAGGATGCGCGATTTGACCGACAGGGCGCGCGCGATTTCGACGATCTGCTGCTGACCCAGACGCAATTCCTCGACCGGGGTCAGGGGGTCAATGTCTTCTTCCAGTTCTTCCATCAGCAGACGGGTCAGGCGCTCTTCTTCGGCGTAGTCGATGCCGGTGGGCGTGCGGATTTCGCGCCCCAAGAAGATGTTGTCGCGCACGGTCATATTTGGCGCGAGGCTCAGTTCTTGGTGAATGATCGAAATCCCCAAGGACTGCGCGTGGCTGGACGACGTGAAGCTGACAGGCTTGCCGTCCAGCATAATCTTGCCCGTGGTGGGCTGGATCACACCGGACAGCACCTTCATCAGCGTGGACTTGCCCGCGCCGTTTTCGCCGAACAAGGTCGTGACCTGTCCGCGGTGGATGTCAAAGTTCACACCCTTCAGCGCGTGGACGCTGCCATAGGATTTGGCCACGTTCCGCGCAGCAAGGACAACCTCTTGGGTGTCCGGATTTGCCTGAGGGATATCGTTCATTGGACCGACAGCTCCACCGGCGTGACCAACCAGTTCTTGGCGCTGAGCATGGTGAACACGCCCGTGACCTCGATGGTTTTGCCGGTCAGGTTTTCGCGGTCCAGATCTGCCAGAACCTCGGCCTTCATGGCGTTGTTAATGCCCGAGCCTGCGTTCTGGTATTCAATCTGGTTGGTAAAGTCGCCGAATGAAATGGTGCCCATCGCGTCGCGCAATTCGGTACCGTTGACGGCAGGGCCGGTCTGGACGCGGACCTTGGCGTCTTCCATCCCCTCGATCGCGACGTAGAAGGTGCCAGATTTGCCTTCGCCCACAACGCCAGTAAAGGTCACGGGCATCACGGGGGCGATCCCGGCCATCACGCCGTATTTCTCGCCTGCGGCTTTCTTGTCGGCGACCGCCTCGTCAAACAAGGTCTTGGCGTCGACAGCACGTTCCTGAACAAACGCGCGCACTTCTGGGAACGTCTCTGCCCCAAATTGTTCGGGCGAGAAGCCCTGCTGGCGCACATCCTGTTCAGATCCGATGCGTACAACGGTGGTGTCGATGGCCATTGCGGCGACCACGGCCAGACAGATCGCCCCAAAGATGATCGCAGGGCGTTTGCTATTCTGGGCAATCTGATGCTGGGTCTCGGACTGGTAACTCATATCGGTCTCACCTTTCCTGTGACTGAAAGACGACGTGCGGCGACGGGGAACATGGAAAGGGTCATGCCTGCTGAAAGCAAATCAGACGGGACGTATCCCGGATTGAACGGGCGTTCTGGCGCATTCTCTTTTCCTCCCTCTGCCGGAACATCCGCACCCTCCACTGTGCATCTGGACCTTCCGGGTCACCGACCGTAGTCGATGATATAAATAAGTTATAAACCACAAATATTGCGGTAGCTCTCTCATGATCGAACGCTTTCGGTCAAGGCCGTTCAAAAGATCGTGCACCTATCAGTAGGGTGCCTGTCGTTTGATTCTCGTCAGATTCGCGATGCTGATGTGGCATCAATTCGTCTAACGATCCCTTAATTTAAGGGGAATATGCGGCCTCTTCCTATTCGGAGAGAGCGAGGCGCTGTGCCCCGTGTGTCGACAACTGTACATGAAATTTTTTACGACGAAAGAAAAAAATTACATGTACAGCGCCGAATGTTTGCGTTATGTCTGTGATATGAAGAGCGCACCTATGGGGGTGCATAGGAACTTTGCGCGTTGTTGATGGCGTTTGTGGTCAGGGGAGCGACCAGCCTGTCCGACGCGAAAGGGAGGATACTATGAACGGGTACGACACGAGAGTGCGGCCATGACCGATATCATTATCGGCATCGACGCGGGCACTTCGGTGATCAAGGCGGTGGCCTTTGACCTGCGTGGCCGCCAGCTGGGGACGAGTTCTGTTTTGAACCACTATCTAAGTGGTGCTGACGGGTCTGCGTGCCAATCACTGGATCAGACGTGGACTGACTGCGCAACGGCTTTGCGCGGGCTCGGCGAAAAGATACCGGATTTAGCGGCGCGGACGGCGGCTGTGGCTGTTACAGCGCAGGGGGATGGCACTTGGCTGGTTGGTGCGGGCAATCACCCTGTGTCGAACGCTTGGCTCTGGCTGGATGCCCGCGCGGCTCCGACAGTGCAAGACCTAGCAGCAGGCGAACTGAACCGTGCGCGGTTCGAGGCGACAGGCACTGGTTTGAACACATGTCAGCAGGGCACGCAGATGGCCCACATGGATCGCTACGCGCCGCACCTGCTGGATGGCGCCGAGGTCGCGCTGCACTGCAAGGACTGGCTCTATCTGTGTCTAACGGGGGAACGGGCGACTGACCCTTCCGAGGCCAGCTTTACCTTTGGCAACTTCCGCACCCGTCAATACGATGACTTGGTGATCGAGGCATTGGGCCTGACCCATCGCCGCCACTTGTTGCCCCAGATTATTGACGGCACGCAGATCACCCATCCGTTGTCCGCCGAAGCGGCTGCACAAACCGGCCTGCTTGCCGGAACGCCTGTGTCGCTGGGGTACGTGGACATGGTAATGACGGCGCTCGGGGCAGGGGTCCACACCGGAACCGCTGGCGCGGCGTGTTCGACCATCGGTTCGACCGGCGTGCATATGCAGGCGAAACGGTCCGGCGATGTGCACCTGAATGCCGAAGGCACCGGCTATGTCATTGCCCTGCCTGTGCCCGACGTGGTCACGCAGGTGCAGACCAATATGGCGGCGACACTGAATATCGACTGGGCTCTGCGTTTAGCCGCGGACTTGATGAGCGATACCGGCAAGCCCGTGGACTACTCTGATCTCGTGGGCCGGATCGAAGGCTGGGTCAGTCGCGCCAAACCCGGCGCGATCATGTACCACCCCTATATCTCTGAAGCTGGCGAGCGCGGGCCGTTCGTGAACGCCAACGCCCGCGCAGGTTTCACCGGCCTTGCAGCGCATCACCGTTTCCCCGATATGCTGCGCGCCGTGATCGAGGGGCTCGGGATGGCAGCGCGCGATTGCTACACCGCGATGGACGCCGACCCCACCGAACTCAGGATCACGGGCGGCGCGGCGCGATCAAATGCCCTGCGCCAAATTCTGGCATCTTGCATCAAGGCCCCCGTGCGGGTGTCCCAGCGTGAAGAGGCAGGTGCCGCGGGCTGCGCGATGATGGCTGCGGTTGCCATCGGCGCCTATGACACGATGGATGATTGTATCGCGGAATGGGTGACCCCATTGCTCGGGCAGGCTGAACAGCCCGATCCTGAACTGTCTCGAATTTACGATCAGGTCTTCCCCGCCTATGTCTCTGCCCGTCAGAGCCTGCGGCCCGTGTGGGACACCCTGCAAGGCGACCCCCGCGCGCCTTGGGTGAACGCGACCGATCCCAAAGATGAACACACTGAAATGACTTTGGACGCGACCCTCGTGTCCGAAAGGAGCGAGCCATGACTGATAAAATGGTCGATCTGTTTGTAATTGGCGGTGGCATTAACGGCGCCGGCGTGGCCCGCGATGCAGCCGGTCGCGGCCTGTCCGTGGTGCTGTGCGAAAAGGATGACTTGGCTCAAGGCACCTCGTCCCGCTCGGGCAAACTGGTCCATGGCGGCCTGCGCTATCTGGAATATTACGAGTTCCGTCTGGTCCGCGAGGCACTGATCGAGCGCGAGGTTCTGATGAACGCTGCGCCCCATATCATCTGGCCGATGCGCTTTGTCCTGCCCCATTCGCCCGATGACCGGCCTGCTTGGCTCGTGCGGTTGGGCCTGTTCCTGTACGACCACCTTGGCGGTCGCAAGAAGCTGCCCGGTACTCGTACCCTGAACCTGCGCCGCGACCCAGAGGGCGCGCCGATCATGGATCAGTACACCCGCGGTTTTGAGTATTCGGACTGCTGGGTGGATGATGCGCGTCTGGTTGTGCTGAACGCCGTGGACGCCGCCGAGCGTGGGGCCGAGGTTCTGACCCGCACCGCCTGCACCAGCGCCCGCCGCGAAGATGGCGCATGGACCGTGACCACCAAGAATTCGATGACGGGCGAGGAACGTACCTTCCGCGCAAAATGTATTGTGAACGCGGCGGGCCCGTGGGTCACGCAGGTGATCAACAATGTCGCCGGCTCGAACTCCAGCCGGAACGTGCGTCTGGTCAAGGGCAGCCACATCATTGTTCCCAAATTCTGGGAGGGGCAGCAGGCCTACTTGGTGCAGAACCACGACAAGCGCGTGATCTTCATCAACCCCTACGAGGGCGACAAGGCCCTGATCGGCACCACCGACATCCAATACGAAGGCCGCGCCGAAGAGGTGACCGCCGACGAGTCCGAGATCGACTACCTGATCAAGGCCGTGAACCGGTACTTCAAGGAAAAGCTGCGGCGCGAGGATGTGGTGCGCAGTTTTTCGGGGGTGCGTCCGCTGTTTGACGACGGGCAGGGCAACCCCAGCGCGGTGACCCGTGATTATGTGTTCGACATTGATGACCAGAACGGCGTGCCGATGCTGAACATCTTTGGCGGCAAAATCACCACCTTCCGCGAGTTGGCCGAGCGCGGCCTGCACAAGATCGCTGACTACTTCCCGCAAATGAAGGGCGACTGGACCGAACACGCGCCTTTGCCCGGTGGGGATATGCCCGACGCCGATTACGAGGTCTTCCGCGAGAAGATGAAGGCTGACTACCCGTGGATGCCCCGTGCCCTGCGCAAGCATTACGGTCGCCTCTACGGCACGCGTGTCGCTCAGATCGCCGGCGATGCGACGGCTCTGGACGGATTGGGTCAGCACTTCGGCGGCAACCTTTATGAGGCCGAAGTCGCCTATCTGGTGCAGAACGAATGGGCCCAAACCGCCGAAGATATTCTGTGGCGCCGGACCAAACACCGCCTGCACATGACCGAGGCTGAACAGGCCGCCTTCACCGAATGGTTCGAAGCAAACGTGGACAAGGCAGCGTAACGATGGCTCTGACTCTTTCTTTGAACACCAACCCATTGGTGAACCGCTACGCTGACCCCGATGATCTGATCGAAACGGTGGCGCGGGATCTGAAGATCCGTGACCTGCAGTTGACGCATGAATTCATCAATCCCAGTTGGCAGGCGAATACCATTCGCCGTCTGACCCGCCAGATGAAGGCCGCGATGGACCGTACTGGTGTGCGCGTGACCAGCGGGATGACCGGCCCTTATGGGCGTCTCAATCACTTTGGTCACCCCGACGCGGATGTGCGCCGCTATTACGTGGACTGGTTCAAGACCTTTGCCGATATCATAGGTGACCTCGGTGGCACCTCGGTCGGCACCCAGTTCGCGATCTTTACCTATCGGGACTTCGATGACGCGCAGCGCCGCGAAGACCTGATACAGATCGCCATCGATTGCTGGGCCGAAGTGGCCGAGCACGCCAAAGGCGCGGGTCTCGACTATGTCTTCTGGGAGCCGATGAGCGTGGGCCGCGAGTTCGGCGAGACCATTTCTGAATGCATGAAGCTGCAAGACCGTCTGACTGCCGCCGATATGGCGATCCCCATGTGGATGATGGCCGACATCGATCATGGCGACGTGACCAGTGACAATCCCGATGACTTTGACCCCTACGCGTGGGCGCGGGCCGTGCCGCAGGTCAGCCCGATCATCCACATTAAGCAGTCGCTGATGGACAAGGGCGGGCACCGTCCCTTTACCGCCGAGTTCAACGCCAAGGGCCGTATCCAGCCGGAACCGCTGCTGAAGGCGTTCGACGAGGGCGGCGCGAAGGACAACGAGATCTGCCTGGAGCTGTCCTTTAAAGAGCGTGATCCGAATGACCGCGAGGTGATCCCACAGATCGCGGAAAGCGTCGCGTTCTGGGCCCCGCACATCGATAGCGGCATTCAGGACCTCAATATTTAAGCCGACGTTGCGACCTTTGCCGCGTTTGGCACGAAAAAGTCGCCTGCGGCGCTTGAACTTATCTTTCGGCGCGGGCACATCTGTACTGTTCTCAGGGCGGGGTGAAATTCCCCACCGGCGGTGATAGCCCGCGAGCGCCTGCCACAGCGGCAGGGTCTAGCAGATCCGGTGGAATTCCGGGGCCGACGGTTAAAGTCCGGATGGAAGAGGATGGTCAGTGGTGCCGCTATGCGCGGGGCCAGTGGCTTCTATCGCCTTGGGACCATTTGATAATACCAAGGATGGTTCCATGACTGAAAAACTGAATATCGCCTTCATCAAAGCACGTTGGCACTCGGACATCGTCGATCAGGCGCTGGTCGGGTTCAAAGCCGATATGGATGCGTCGGACGTCGACTATGACGTGACCGCAATCGACGTGCCCGGTGCGTTTGAAATGCCACTGCTGGCCAAGAAGCTGGGGGAAAGCGGCAAATACGATGCGATCGTTTGCGCGGCGCTGGTCGTCGACGGCGGCATCTACCGCCACGATTTCGTTGCCCAAGCGGTTGTGACGGGTCTGATGGACGCTCAGCTGGCGACCGGCGTGCCGACCTACTCTGTGTCGCTGACCCCGCACCACTTCCAGCCCAGCCAAGAGCACATGGGTTTCTACTTTGACCACTTCGTCAAGAAGGGTGCAGAGGCCGCAAGCGCGGTCCGGATGGTCGCGGCAATCGGCCTCTGATCCGACATTGAAAGGCGGCGCGTGGCGTCGCCTTTTTCTTGTTGGTTGACTTTACCTTTGGTGAATTATTTTTCAGACTGAATAAAATTTTGCAAAGGCGGTAATGCACGGTGGCGAAGCCAAACGGAAACGGCGATTCAGAGATGTCCATGGCGTTGCGCGCGGCGTGGCTGCATTACGCGGGCGGCTTGACCCAAGCGGCTGTCGCCAAACGTCTTGGCGTGCCATCGGTAAAAGCGCACCGCCTGATCGCCCGTGCCGTCGCTGAGGGCGCCGTCAAGGTGACTGTCGAAGGCGATATCGTCGAGTGCGTCGATCTGGAAATGCAACTGTCAGAGCGCTTTGGCCTCGAGTTTTGCGAAGTTGCCCCCGATATCGGCGAAGAAGGACTGCCGCTGCGCGCTTTGGGTCTGGCAGGGGCCAGCTATCTGCGTCGCGAGCTAGAGCACGGCGATCACGCGGTAATCGGTCTGGCCCACGGACGGACCTTGGCCGCGAGTGTGCAGCAACTGCCGCGCATGGATGGGCTGAAGCAGCGTTTCGTGTCGCTGCTGGGGGGGCTGGCACGAAATTTCTCGGCGAACCCGCACGAGGTGATGCACAAGCTGGCAGAAAAAACGGGCGCGCCTGCGTTCATGATGCCAGTGCCATTCTTTGCCAACACGGTCGAGGATCGTGAAGTCATGCTGCACCAGAAGGGCGTGGGCGAAGTGTTCGAGATGGCGAACAACGCGGATCTGAAAATCGTTGGAATTGGCACGGTAGAGCCGGATGCACAGTTGGTGCATTCCGGCATGATCGAACACGAAGAGATTGAAGAAATCAAAGCCGCTGGTGGGCGCGGGGAAATGCTGGGGCATTTCTTTGATGCAAGCGGGGCCGTGATGGAAACGACACTGACAGCGCGGACCCTTGGCGCCTGCATGGGCGAGGGCGACGAGATCGTCGCGATTGCGGGTGGCGCGGATAAACTGGCCGCCATTCACGCCGTGCTCTGTAGTGGCAAGCTTAAGGGCTTGATTACGGATGAGTTGACGGCGCAGGCGCTGCTCAAACTCTGATCCGACATCGCCACAAAAAGGAAAAGCGGCCCGAGGGCCGCTTTGCTCTATTCTGATTGTCGCCCGGTATTACAGGATCGACTGACCGGTTGCAGCCCAATCCTTGGCGAACTGGTCCAGACCTTTGTCAGTCAGAACGTGCTTGGCCAGACCTTTGATGACCGCAGGCGGAATGGTTGCAACGTCTGCCCCCAGAACGGCGGCGTCTTTGACGTGGTTCGGTGTACGTACCGATGCGGCCAGAATTTCGGTCTCGAAGCCGTAGTTGTCGTAGATCGCGCGGATGTCTGCGATCAGCTCCATGCCGTCGATGTTGATGTCATCGAGGCGGCCGATGAAGGGGCTGATGTAGGTTGCGCCAGCTTTTGCCGCCAGAAGAGCCTGGTTTGCGCTGAAGCACAGGGTGACGTTGGTTTTGACGCCCTTGTTGGCGAAGTAGCGGCATGCCTTCAGACCGTCGAGGGTCAGCGGCAGCTTGATCACTACGTTATCTGCGATCTGTGCCAGGTGGTCACCTTCGGCAACCATGCCATCGTAATCCATGGCAGCAACTTCGGCGGACACGGGGCCGTCGATTAGTGCGCAGATTTCCGCGATCACTTCTTTGAAGTCACGGCCCGACTTGGCGATCAGGCTGGGGTTGGTGGTGACACCGTCCAGCAGGCCGTAGTCGTTCAGTTCTTTGATGTCCTCGACAACAGCGGTATCGACGAAGAATTTCATGGGGTCTCTCCTGATTAGGCCATCAGTGCGTTTGCACGTGCGATGATCGCCTCTTTGGTAATTCCGAATTGTTCATACAGCTCCTCTGCGGGAGCCGACGCGCCGAAGCTGGTCATGCCGATCACGTCATCTTCGCGGGCCACATAGCGTGTCCATCCGAACTTGCCAGCGGCCTCGACTGCGATGCGTGGAGCACTGCCCAGAGTCGCGGCCTTATAATCATCATCTTGGGCTTCGAACAACTCCCAGCTTGGCATCGACACGACAGCGACGGATTTGCCATCCGCGTGCAGAGCCTCTGCGGCCTCGACCGCGAGCGACACTTCGGTGCCGGTCGCGAGCAGGGTGATATCACGGCCCTCGCCAAACTGGCGGATGACGTAGGCGCCCTTTTCCGACAGGTTTTCGCCGGTTTCCTCGAGGCGCAGCTGCGGCACGCCCTGACGGGACAGGGCTAGCAGCGACGGGGTTTTCGCACTGCGCATGGCGATGTCCCAGCATTCCAGCGTCTCGACCACGTCGGCGGGGCGGAAGCTGTAGAGGTTGGGCATGGCGCGGAGCGACGCCATGTGTTCGACCGGCTGGTGGGTCGGGCCATCTTCGCCAAGGCCGATCGAGTCGTGGGTCATCACGTAGACGGTAGGGATCTCCATCAGCGCGGACAGGCGGATTGCGTTGCGGACATAGTCCGAGAACACCATGAAGGTGCCGCCATAGGGCCGCAGGCCGCCGTGGACCAACATGCCATTCATGGCCGCGCCCATCGCGAATTCACGCACGCCATAGCCCACATAGCGACCGGATTTTTCTGCGGTGAACTGGCTGTCGACTGCGGGCACGCGGGTCAGGTTAGAGCCGGTCAAGTCAGCCGAGCCACCGATCATCTCGGGCAGGACTGGAGTGATCGCTTCCAGCGCGATCTGGCTGGCCTTGCGGGTCGCGACCTTTTGCGGGTTTGCGAACAGGTCCCCGCGGGCTTTGGCCATTGCGGTCTTGTAGGCATCAGGCAACTGGCCGGTCAGGCGACGGCTGAATTCGCTGCGGGTGTCGGCGTCTTTGGCCGCGAGGCGGGTTTCCCATGCCTGACGGGCGTCGGCACCACGGGAGCCGATCGCGCGCCACTGGTCCAACAGAGCGGCAGGGATTTCAAAGGGCGCAGCGTCCCAACCTAAGGCCGCTTTGGTCTCCGCGGCTTCGTCCCCGCCAAGGGGCGAGCCGTGGGAGCTGGCGGTGCCAGCCTTGTTCGGGGCGCCAAAGCCGATGACGGTCTTCATCGCGATCAGGCTGGGTTTGCCGGTTTCCGCTTTGGCAGCGGTAATGGCGGCATCCAGTTCAACGGGGTTGTGGCCATCGCAGGACTGCACGTGCCAGCCGCAAGCGGCCAGACGGGCAGGGATGTCTTCGCTAAAGGACACCGAGGTCGGGCCATCAATGGTGATTTCGTTGTCGTCGTACAGAACGATCAGTTTGCCAAGTCCGAGATGACCTGCCAGTGAAATCGCCTCTTGGCCGATGCCCTCTTGCAGGCAGCCGTCGCCAAGGAAAACGTACGTGTGGTGATCGACAACATCGCTGCCGAATTCGTCGGCCAGACGGCGCTCTGCCATGGCCATGCCGACGGCGTTTGCGATGCCTTGGCCAAGGGGGCCGGTGGTGGTCTCGATCCCTTTGGCATGGCCGTATTCGGGGTGGCCTGCTGTGATCGCGCCCTTCTGGCGGAAGTTTTTGATCTGATCTAGCGTCATGTCTTCGTAGCCGGTCAGGTGCAGCAGCGAATAGAGCAGCATCGACGCGTGGCCGTTCGACAGGACGACGCGGTCGCGGTCAGGCCAATCGGGGTTCGCAGCGTCAAATTTCAGGTGGTTCTTGAACAACACGGTTGCTGCATCGGCCATGCCCATAGGCGCGCCGGGGTGGCCGGATTTCGCAGCCTCGACTGCGTCGATCGACAGGGCGCGAATGCAGTTGGCCAGAGCAAAAGTTGCGGGATCAATTGCGGCTTTGTCAGCCACCAGAACGTCTTTGGGCATCTCAGTCCTCCTTCGTTGGGGAGGTGTTAGCGTCCAAACCGACTCGTAACAAGAAAAAATCACAAAATCACAAAAATTGTGTTGATCATGTTATGTTTGATGTTACGACTGCACTCACCGTTTCGCTGGGGTATTTGAAGCCGAAGTGAAGCAGACAAAGGTTTGGAAGATGAAACGCGACGAGCGCCAACAAGCGATCATGGACCTGCTGGTCGAGCAGGGATCGGTAGATCTGGAGGATCTGGCGCAGCGGTTTGTCGTCTCGAAAATGACCATCCACCGCGATCTGGACGAGTTGGAGCAGGCGGGCGTTCTGCGCAAAATCCGCGGCGGTGCGACGACCGAAGCAGGTACCCAGTTCGAATCCGATTTCCGGTTTCGCGAACGGCGCAGTGGCGCGGCCAAAGACCGGATGACGGATGAGGCTCTGAAGCTGGTCGAACCCGGCATGACGGTAATGGTCAACGACGGATCGACCGCGGCGGTATTGGGGCGGCGTCTGGTGGAAAAGCGTCCGTTGACTGTGATCACCAATAACGCCGCGATCATGGATGCGCTGAGGGATGAAAGCGGAATCACGCTGATCGCCTTGGGCGGGACTTATTCGGCGAAGTTTAATGCTTACTTTGGCGTTGTGACCGAAGATGCATTGGATCGCCTGCGGGCGGATATTGCTTTTATCTCTGTGCCTGCCGTGGCGGGGATGGAGGCGTTTCACATGGACGACGAGGTGGTGCGCGCCAAGCGCGCTATGCAAGCCTCGGCGCGGCAGAGTTGCCTTTTGATTAACCACACCCGTTTCGAACGCACTGCCCTGCACAAGCTGTGCGACCTCACCGATTACACCGCTATTATCACCGACGACACACCTCCGCAGGCCGCGCTGGACGCCATGGCCGAGGGCGGGGTGGACCTGATCGTCGCCAACTAAAGGACCCAAGGACATGACCGCCTCATTCTGGATCGGAACCAGCTGGAAGATGAACAAGACCCTCGCCGAAGCGATGGTTTTTGCCGAGGCTCTGGCCGTTGCGGATGGCGGTCGCGACGAGCGCATCCAGCGCTTTGTGATCCCGTCGTTCACCAATGTCCGTCAGGTCAAGGACGTGCTGGCCGAGACCTCGGTCAAAGTGGGCGCACAAAACATGCACTGGGCCGATCAGGGCGCGTGGACCGGCGAAGTGTCCCCCTTGATGCTCAAGGATTGTAAACTCGACATCGTGGAACTGGGGCATTCGGAGCGCCGCGAGCACTTTGGCGAGACTGACGAAACCGTTGGTCTGAAAACCGAAGCTGCTGTGCGTCACGGAATGATCCCGCTGATCTGCATCGGTGAAACCCTGCCCGAACGCGAAGCGGGCCGCGCTGCCGAAGTGTTGGAGCAGCAGGTACGCGGTGCCCTGTCCAAACTGTCGGACGACCAGAAATCGGCAGAGATCCTGCTGGCCTACGAGCCCGTTTGGGCCATCGGTGAAAACGGCATTCCGGCGACCTCGGACTATGCGGATGCACGTCAGGCCGAAATCATTGCCGTGGCCCAAGACGTGCTGGGGCGCAAAGTGCCCTGCCTCTATGGTGGTTCGGTCAACCCCGGCAATTGCGAAGAACTCATCAGCTGCCCGCATATCGACGGGCTGTTCATCGGCCGCAGTGCTTGGAACGTCGAGGGATACCTCGACATTCTCGCCAAATGCGCGGCCAAGATTTGATCCCAGAGGAGAGATCCACATGAAAATTGCAGTAGCAGGCGATAGCGCGGGCGAAGGTCTGGCTAAAGTTTTGGCCGATTACCTAGGCGACAAATACGAAGTGTCCGAAGTGTCGCGCACTGACGAAGGCCCCGATGCCTTCTATGCGAACCTGTCGGACCGCGTGGCTAACGGCGTTCTGGATGGCACCTACGACCGTGCGATCCTGTGCTGCGGCACCGGCATCGGTGTGTGTCTGTCGGCAAACAAAGTGCCCGGCATCCGCGCCGCGCAGACCCACGACACCTACTCGGCAGAGCGGGCAGCCCTGTCGAACAACGCGCAGGTCATCACCATGGGCGCACGTGTCATCGGCAGTGAATTGGCAAAAGCCATCGCCGACGCGTTCCTGTCCAACAGCTTTGATGAAAATGGCCGCTCGGCGGGCAACGTCAACGCGATCAACGATCTGGACGTGAAATACCGCAAGTAACTCCCAAGGCTTGCGGTGATCGAAAGCGCGGCACACCCCAACGGTGCCGCGCTTTTTTGTGCCTTACTTCTCGGCTTCCATGCAGCGCAGATAGGCCTCGACCTCTTCTTTCGCGCCAAAGATCAGGGCCGAATGCTCGTGACCGTCGGTCGCGACTTTGTCGAGGATCGGCTGGTGGCCATCGGTGGCCAAACCGCCCGCGGCCTGCATCAGATAGGCCATGGGCATTGCTTCATAGACCAAGCGCAGGCGGCCGTTCTCATAGCCCTCTCGGCGGTCGCCGGGATACAGGAACATGCCCCCCTGTAGAAGGATGCGGTGCAAATCGCCCACGGCGGCCGCGGGCCAGCGCATGTTGTAGTTCTTGCCGCGGGGGCCGTCCTTGCCTACCAAAATCTCGTCGATATAGGCGGTCATGCCGGCGCCCCAGTGGCGGGCGTTGGATGCGTTATAAGCAATAACCTTGGTAGTTTCGGGCAGTTGCAGGTTTTCGACCGTGACGCGCAGCATGTCGCTGGCGCGGTCGTAGACGGCGATGGTCACGCCTTCGTCCATGGCAAAGCCGAAATCCATCGAGTGTCCGAAGGACGCATAGCCCGCCGCCACGATGGAATGACCGTCCTGCAAGAAGCCTTTGTCCGAGGCCGGTAAAATCGAGAACAACATGCCAAGGATTGCCCCAACGCCGATGCTGCCAGACCCGTCGATGGGGTCGATGGCGACGTCGTAGTCTCCGTCTTCGTTCAGGGTCAGAACTTCTTCGGACTCCTCGGACAGCATCAAGCGCACGCCTGCGGCCTTCAGCACGTCAACCATGTACACGTGGGTGCCCAGATCCAGCGACTTCTGCTTGTCGCCGCTTTCGTTCACCCCAACGATTGCTGCCGGATCCCCATAAAGAGCACCTGCCGCCAGTCGGTCCGCAATAGGCATGAGCGAGTCCGCAATTGCCTTGATGATTTTGGCGGGGCCGCCGCGGCTGGCCAGATAGTCGTCCAGCGGCTGAGCGGTGCAAGCGGTATGGTTGGTCAATTCCAGCATTCGTAACCCTTCGTGAAATGACTTGAGGGGCCACGTGGCTGTGCCCCGAACATCGGTGAGACACTAGCCATAGATCGAGACTGCAACAACTCTGCAATCACGGAAAAAAGATGCTTGCGCACACGTTTAGCGCAACCATCCAAAGGCGTTGGAGGCGGGCGAGTGTGTTGCCCGCCGTTGCAGATCAAAAGCCGATGGCTTTGAAATCCTCTGCGCTGTGGCGCTCGGGCAATTGGCCCTCGCCGGTGCGGTTGACGACACCGCCGCGCTGAACGGCTGGACGGGCAGCCAAATCAGCAGCCCAACGCTGCACGTTCTCGTACTCAGACACGTTCAAGAAAGTGTCCGACCCCTTGTACAAGCGGCCCTCAACAAGGGCGCCGTACCACGGGTAGATCGCCATATCCGCGATGGAATAGTCGTTGCCCGCTACGAATTTGCGGTCGGCCAAATTGGTGTCCAGAACGTGAAGCTGACGCTTGGTCTCCATTGTAAAGCGGTCGATGGCATATTCGATCTTCTCGGGTGCGTAGGCAAAGAAGTGACCAAAGCCGCCGCCCACATAGGGGCCTGCGCCCATCTGCCAGAATAGCCAGTTGAACACTTCGGCGCGTGCGCCAGCTTCTGTGGGTAGGAAGGCGCCGAATTTCTCTGCCAGATAGGTCAGGATCGAGCCGCTTTCGAACACGCGCTGACCGTTCGAGCGGTCTAGCAGGGTGGGAATCTTGGAGTTGGGGTTCAATTCGACAAAGCCGCTGCCGAACTGATCGCCATCGCCGATCTTGATTAGCCATGCGTCGTAGTCGGCTTCGGTGTGGCCCGCTTCAAGCAGTTCTTCCAGTAGGATGGTCACCTTCTGACCATTCGGCGTGCCCATGGAGTAAAGCTGAAGCGCATGGTCGCCGACGGGCAGTTCGACCTCTTTGGTCGCGCCAGAGATGGGGCGGTTGATGCTGGCGAACTCGCCGCCGTTGCCGGGTTCCCAAGTCCAGACGGCGGGGGGCGTGTAGCTGCTGTCGGTCATAATAGATCCTCTTGTTCGAACGCGTTGGCGGGAACTTAGGCATGGAAATCCAAAAAGGGCAGGGGATCGGGCGAAGTTTTCTGTGAGTCCGGGCAGAGCGGGTGTGCAGGTGCCTGAGAACTGGGAAGTAGTCTGTCTGAGGACTTGATTCTTTTGAAAGCTGTAGATTGGCAGTATGTAGTTATTTTTCCTACGGGGCTGACTGGATATAGCCCTTGTTTTGCAGGGGGTGAAAGTGGTTATCCCACCTATTGACAACTCATCATACAATTTGTCATACAAGTTGCCATTGGCGCAGGAGGTGCGCCCAAGGGAGGACACTATGAACAAGATTTTGAAGATTGCTTCTGTTTCCATCGTCGCTCTGACCAGCGCGGCATCCATTGCGCAGGCGGCCGAGTGGCGCGGATGGGCGATCCATCCCGAGGATTATCCGAACACTGTCGCGATGCAGTCCTTTGCGGACCAAGTCGCCGAAGTCACCGAAGGCCGCATCACCCCTACTGTCTATGCCAACGGCATTCTGGGCAGCCAGCCCGACGCGATCGAGCAGGTCCGCAGCGGCGCTCTGGCTTGGGCCAACTTTAACATGGGCCCGATGGGTGAAATCGTGCCCGCGACCAACGTGTTGTCGCTGCCTTTTATTTTCCGCGATGTAGAACAAATGCACCACGCGATGGACGGCGATGTTGGTCAGCAGTTCAGCGACGCGCTGAGCGAGGCGGGCATCGTGGCTCTGTCGTGGTTCGATAGCGGCTCGCGCAGCTTCTACAACACCAAGAAGCCGATCCACACCCCCGCCGACGTCGAGGGTCTGAAGTTCCGCGTCATGAACAACGACCTGTACGTTCAAATGGTCGATCAATTGGGCGGCAACGCGACTCCCATGGCATATGGCGAAGTGTATCAGTCCCTGCAGACAGGGGTGATTGACGGAGCAGAGAACAACTACCCCTCGTATGAGTCCTCGAACCACTACGAGGTCGCCAAGTATTACTCCATCACCAACCACCTGATCTTGCCCGAGTGCCTCTGTGTGGCTGAGTCGGTTTGGGAAGGTGTCTCGGACGAGGATAAAGCTGCGATCAAAGAGGCCGCGATGGAAGCAGCTCAGCTCCAGCGCCAGCTTTGGGCCGAACGCGAAGCCAAGAGCCTCGAGGTGGTCGAGGCGGCCGGTTCCATGGTGAACGAGGTCGAAGATCCTGCGGCCTTCCAAGCGGCGATGGAGCCGATCTACGCGAACTTTATCAGCGCACATCCCGACCTCGAGTCGCTGATCAAGGACATTCAGGCGACTGAATAAGCGCGTATCGGGCCGCATGTCCCCAATGCGTGCGGCCCACCATTCTTCGGGGAAGACCGACGTGGAACACGAACTAGAACACACGGCGCGCGGGCCGGTTTACCGCGTTCTGGCGGCGCTGGCGCAGACCTGTTTGGTGATCGCGGGCGTGCAGCTGGTCACGCTGATCTCGATCTTTGGTTGGCTGGTCTGGGGCCGTTATGTGCTGAACGATACCCCTACATGGGTCGAGCAGCTGGCACTGCTGTTGGTGGTGTGGATCACCTTTCTGGGTGCTGCGGCAGGCGTGTGGAACAAGAGCCACCTGTCCATCGATTTCGTCCGCGAGATGATGCCCGATCCGCTGCGCATCCCCATGCGCTGGATCGCCGTGATCGCTGTCTGTGTGTTTGGCGGGTTCCTTGCGTGGCAGGGCTGGACGCTGGCTGAAAAGACGTGGCCGCGTAGCATCCCCATGCTCGGCATCGCCGAGGGCTGGCGCGCGGTGCCCATGGCGATCTGCGGTGCCCTGACCGTTGTGTTTTCCCTATATCACGTGGGCGAGTTGGCCCGTGGTGACTACAAACTGACAGGAGAGCTCTAGTGGGCCTCGCGGTACTATTCGGAATTTTCGGGCTGGGTCTGTTTTGTGGCATGCCCGTAGCATTTGCGCTGGGTCTGGCTGCGGTGGGCGGCTTTCTGTACGAAGGGCTGCCCCTGTTCATCGGGTTCCAACGCATCTTGTCCGGTGTCTCGGTCTTTTCGCTGCTGGCGATCCCGTTCTTTATCTTTGCGGGCGAGTTGATGATGCAGGGCGGGATTGCGAACCGTCTGGTGCGTCTGGCGTCTTCGGCTGTGGGGTCGGTGCGTGGCGGTTTGGGCGTGGTGAACGTGCTGTCTTCGATGTTGTTCGGCGGCATCTCTGGATCGGCTGTGGCGGATACCTCGGCGCTTGGGTCGATCCTGATCCCTGTCATGAAGGACAAAGGCTACGATCCCGACTATGCGGTGAACGTGACGGTCACGTCATCCGTGGCAGGCATCGTCATCCCGCCCTCGCATAACATGATCCTGTATGCAGTGGCCGCAGGAGGCATGTCAGTTTCCAAGCTGTTCATCGCGGGCATCGTGCCCGGCATCCTGATGTGCTTGTGTCTGGCCTTGGTCGCCTATTGGGTTGCGGTGCGTCGTGGCTATCCGGCAGAAACCTTCCCCGGTTTCAAGGCGCTTGGCGTGGCGACCATCGTAGCGCTGCCCGGACTGATGACTGCGGTGATCATTGTGGGTGGCGTATTGTCCGGCGTGATGACTGTGACCGAGTCCGGAGCCTTTGGCGCGATCTGGGCCATCCTCGTGACCACGCTGGTTTACCGCGAACTTACGTGGCCTGCTTTCAAGCTGGCGGTGATTACCTCGGTACGGACGACAGCGCTGGTGATGCTGCTGGTCGCGACAGCCTCTGCGTTCAGCTATTTGCTTGCGCTGTATCGTGTCCCGGATCTTCTTGGAAATTTCGTTACCGGTATCAGCGATAATCCGTTAATCATCCTCTTGATGATCAATTTGATCCTCTTGGTTCTGGGAATGATTATGGACATGGCCGCATTGATCCTGATCTGTACGCCGATTTTCCTGCCCGTTGCGGTGGGACTGGGAATGGACCCAGTGCAATTCGGTGTGATCCTGATGATGAACCTAGGCTTGGGTCTGTGCACCCCGCCTGTCGGCGCTTGCCTGTTCGTGGGCTGTGTCGTGGGCAAAATCCGGATCGAGCAGGCGGTGAAATCGATCCTGCCATTCTACCTCGCAATTCTGGTGGCGCTGATGCTCGTCACCTACGTGCCGGCGTTCTCTATGTTCTTGCCGAGCCTGATGGAGTGATTTTCATGATGAAACGACTATTAATCACTGGCGCTGCGGGCGGATTGGGCACCATGTGCCGCTCCCGTTTGGCGCATATGGCCGAAACTCTGCGTTTGTCTGACGTCGTGCCTATGGGAGAGGCTGCTGCCAATGAAGAACACGTCGTCTGCGATCTGGCTGATGAGGCTGCGGTCTTTGATCTGGTCAAGGATTGCGACGGGATCATCCACTTGGGCGGTGTATCGGTCGAGAAGTCCTATGACCTGATCGAGGCGGCCAACATTCGTGGTCTCTATAACCTGTACGAGGCGGCGCGCGCGAACGGCATGCCGCGGATTGTGTTTGCGAGTTCGAACCACACGATCGGCTATTACCCGCAGGATCAGCGCCTGTCCGCAGACATGCCCACGCGGCCTGATGGGTGGTACGGTATCTCCAAGGTATTTGGTGAAGCTGTTGCCAGCATGTACCACTCGAAGTTCGGCCAAGAGACGGCGTTGCTGCGCATCGGATCCTGCTTTGAAAAGCCGAAGGATCGCCGGATGATGGCAACTTGGCTCAGCTTTGACGATTTCGTGTCGCTGATGGAGCGGGTGTTCGCGGTGCCGAAACTGGGCTGCCCGATCATCTGGGGCGCGTCGGACAACACCTGCGGGTGGTGGGACAACAGCCATCTCGGGTGGCTAGGGTGGAAGCCGAAAGACGACAGTGAAGTGTTCCGCGAAGAGATTGAGCAGCAGCCCCGCAAGGCAGCTGATGCGCCGGATGTCTTGTGGCAGGGAGGCATGTTCACGGCGGAGCCTGTGCATCGTGACTAGCGGCGTTTCCGCCTCCGGCGGGAGTATTTTTGCAAAGATGAAAGATGGAGCGTTTTGTGGGTTGGCTGTTGAGCTGGCTTGGAGCGCAGAGGAGATGAGAGATGGGATTTGAACCGCACGGCAAGCATTTGGTGGCCGGAGAGTGGGTTGC
>NZ_JAOARZ010000041.1:0-3244 GCF_025210255.1 Donghicola sp.
AAGGCGCGGAAGCCCCCATCCTGCCTATGCGTGATCGCCGATACCTCGAAGGACGCGGCCTGACTTTCGTCGAATACCGCGAAGGAGCGCAGACCGGTGTAATCCTGCGAGGCTATTGCCTACCGGACGGCAAATATCAGGTGGCACAGGCCGACATCCTGATCCTGCTGCCGCGGGGCTATCCGGATGCTGCGCCGGACATGTTCTATGCGCAGCCCTGGCTGACACTGGCCCTTTCGAGCCGCTACCCGCGTCAAGCCGACCAGCCGCTGATCTTCAATGGGCAGCGCTGGCAGCGTTGGTCGCGGCACAACAGCGACTGGCGTCCCGGCACCGATGGTATCTGGACCATGCTTAAGCGGGTTGAGACGGCGCTGGAGATTGCGGCATGAGCCGCCTCGATTTCACCTTGCAGGAACGTCACGAAGCCGAGCTTCGGGCGCTCCTGCACCGCCCCGATGGCCATGAAGCCGCAGCCTACGTGCTTTATGGAGTGAGCCGTGTCGCGATGGACCCTTGGGATCGCCAATCCCGTTTGCGACTGACGTCCTACCGCGTGATCCCAGTTCCGGACGAGGATCTGATTTCGGCCAGCGACAAGCATGTCACTTGGTCAACGAAATCGTTTCTTGACCTGTGTCGTGTGGCAAAAGCAGAAGGCCTGATCGTCGGCATCGCCCATAGCCACCCGGGCGGGTATCCCGAATTCTCCACACATGTCGCTTTGCCTTTAAATCTGAGACATGGCGCTTTGAGCGTCGAGTTTTGTCCTTAACTGTGAGATTCGGCTGTCTTTGGTCCTGTGCTTCTGGCGCGCTGTTGCGCAACATGATCAACTGCGGCAAGCAGACGTGGCTCTCTCTCGAAGGCGCGCAACAGAGCAATTCTTACATAGTCGTCGGCACCGGCGCTGGATATGGCCGCTTTTATCAGCGGACGAGACTGGGCCGCAGCGATCGCCGCAAGGCAGAACAGCCTCACTTCCGGTCTGGGGCTCTGAAGAGCGAATAACGGATCCCCGCGGACGGCCTTGAGCGACATGCCAAAGGTGACCGCGCGCATCGCACGTCGAAGTAGGTTGGGGCGGTTTGACGTCGCTGCGTGCTCAAGCAGCCCTGCCCCGCAGCGCGCACGGTCTATCAGTTTTTCAGGCAACTTTTCGTCACCGGGCTTTGCGAGGCTCCGAACAAGTAGGGTCCCGCAAAATTGGCAATCAAATGCCCAGGATCGCCGCCAATGCCTGAGCGAGAGGCCGCGTCGGGAACACTCGGGGCAAGACTGGAAAGGAACTTGCGCTGTGAGCATCATCTCCATTTTCGTCATTGCCCTAAAAGTCATTGACTGCACGGTGTCGGGATCGACACGCGCAGCGATAGATATCTTTTCCGCATCGGCCGCCTCAACGTCGAAGTCCAGGGCGGCGCCATGTCGTGTATCGATCTCGATATGGGCCAGCAGTTCCGCGTCATTACAGTAGTTGGCCGCAGCCAGCCGAGACAACCAACCTGACAACAACTCGTCTGGCAGCGGCGCGACAGTCTTTGGCAGCGGGCGCGGCTTCACACCCGGGACTTCTCGAGCCGCCGCCCAGCGGACGCGTGACGCGACCAAACCGGCGTCCATTTTGCGATTGCGTCATCGGTGATGCATTCATCACCAGTGACAATGGCGTCGATGGAAAGATCCTTGATCAGGGCGAAGATGCGCGAGGTCACCCCACCGGTCAGTGCAAGCATCTGCTTGAGCGACTTGACCTTCAGATTGGATTTCTTCTCGAGGGGCATTGCCGCGATGAGTGTTTGAATCATGTCCGAGAACTCGGCATCGTCGCGCCAGTTTGGCAGGTGATGTTCGTCCAGCCGCCTGGCAAGCTGGAGATCACCACGGATGGCATCGACGGCCTCGCTGACCCCGAGGCATACCAGCGACACTTCGAGTTCATTGCTGAGATACCGCAGAACATTGAGAAAGCGGCGCTGTTCGCGGTGGGTCCCGGCCAAAAGATTGTGGACCTCGTCGATCATGATCATCCGCAGGCCAAGGTCGCGCAAGAGTGCGATGACACGGACTTCGAGGGAAGCCACATTTTGAGCGCGGGCGCTCAGTGCCGTCGCCGGGGCGCCGACGGCGGCCAAGATGTGCAGATAGAACCGCCGTTCGTCGGGTGCGGGCGGCGCTTGCAACAGCAGAAGCGGTGTGCGCGTGATGCCTGACGGCGGATCGTATTCTGGTGCGTACTTGCGCGACAGGTTTCGGGCGATCATCGTCTTTCCGATCCCGGACGCGCCATGCACAAGAAGGCCAGGCATACGGGTTTGCCTTGGCGCCTCGATCATACCCTGCAAACGGTCCAGCACTTGTTCGGCCCGCGGAAAGCCGATCCAAATGTCCGATTGAATGAGGGCGATCCGACCGTCTTCCTCAGTTGTCCCTGCCGTCAATTCACCATCTCTCTACCTTGAACAATGGGCGCGATGTATCACCCGTATCGATCGCGCGCAGCCCTTCGGTTGTCGCGACAGCCGAGTTGGCGCCCTCCAATGTCCCTTTTCTTTCACGGGATCGGCGTTCGGCCTTCGTGAGGCCCCGGCTTTCAGCTTCGATCTGGCGTTGCTGTCGGATCAGCTCAGCCAGGACCAGCTCATTGGACCCGGACTTGCCAAGTGCACGGGCCTTCCTCATGGCTTCGCGATATTCCCAGAGCGGCACGGGCGGAATTTCCAGGTTTCTGTAACGCGCCTCAACATATCGGCCATCGTCCAATTCGACCCAGATCATTGAGATATCGCGAGGGTCGTAGCGAACGACCACCTTCCCATCGCTGCGCCCAATGTGGCCTGCAAGAGCATCCGACCAGTACCGTATCTGAAACAGATGGATGCCGTCACGCCTGACCTTGCGCAATTCGCTCGGCAAGAAGCTCACCCGAAAGGCTTCCATCTCGAAGGGGATGTCGCCCATCATTTGCTCTGAGAGCGCCTCCCATTTGGCGACGGGCGTACAGCCAAGACTTGAATGAATGCTGTTGTTGTAGCGGCAGATTTCCAGGGCAAACCAGCGATCGAAGTCGCCTAAAGTCATCGTGGCCATGCCTTCGGCATCGTAGTCGCCCTTGGCCACGACCGAGGATTGCGTTGTTCCAGGCAACAGGTGCACGGCCCCCATCATCGTGCCGATCAATCGTTCGATGTGCCCTCCGAAATGAGGACTGCCTGGCGGCCGATAGACCAGATCGATCCCCCAT
>NZ_JAOARZ010000042.1:0-227276 GCF_025210255.1 Donghicola sp.
GAACTACCGTCCGCAGTTCTACTTCCGTACCACTGACGTCACCGGTACCTGCATCCTGCCCGAGGGCACCGAGATGGTTATGCCCGGCGACAACCTGAAGCTGTCGGCAGAACTGATCGCGCCGATCGCAATGGAAGAAGGGCTCCGCTTCGCGATCCGCGAAGGCGGCCGCACCGTTGGTTCGGGCGTTGTCTCGAAAATCATCGAGTAAGCAGAAAATTCGACTTGTCAAACGGCGGCGCACCCCCTAAAGGGTGCGCCTCTGTATAGTCACTAGACCCAGACTATCGGGTTCGAAGAGGGCCGGCGGAATGAGCCTCCGAGTCCTCCTATCAACTCCAACGCCGCGAAAGGCTTCTACCTATGCAAGGCCAAAACATTCGCATTCGGCTCAAGGCGTTTGACTACCGCGTGCTGGACGCCAGCACTCAGGAAATCGTCAACACCGCGAAACGTACCGGCGCCCAAGTGCGTGGTCCGATTCCGCTGCCGAACAAGATCGAAAAATTCACCGTTCTGCGTGGCCCCCACGTGAACAAAAAATCCCGTGACCAGTTCGAGATCCGCACCCACAAGCGCATGCTCGACATCGTCGATCCGACTCCTCAGACCGTGGACGCGCTGATGAAGCTCGACCTGGCGGCGGGTGTTGACGTCGAGATCAAGGTATAAGGGGGCGATTATGCGTTCTGGTATCATCGCTAAAAAGGTCGGCATGACCCGTCTCTTCATGGAAGACGGCAAGCAGATCCCCGTAACCGTTCTGCAGCTGGAAAGCCTGCAGGTTGTCGCTCAGCGTACTAGCGAGCGTGACGGTTACACCGCAGTTCAGCTTGGTGCTGGCGCCGCGAAAGCAAAGCGCACCAGCCAAGCAATGCGTGGCCACTTCGCGGCTGCCAACGTTGCGCCCAAGCGCAAGGTTTGCGAATTCCGCGTGTCTGCGGAGAACCTGATCGAAGTCGGCGCCGAAATCTCGGCAGAGCACTTCCTCGAAGGCCAGAAGGTCGACGTATCGGGCACCTCGATCGGTAAAGGCTTCGCCGGTGCTATGAAGCGTCACAACTTCGGCGGTCTGCGTGCGTCGCACGGTGTCTCGATCAGCCACCGTTCGCATGGTTCGACCGGTCAGTGTCAGGGCCCGGGCAAGGTTTTCAAGGGTAAGAAGATGGCAGGGCACATGGGCGCCGTCCGCGTTACCACTCAGAACCTGGAAGTTGTCCGCACCGATGCAGACCGTGGTCTGATCATGGTGAAGGGCGCTGTTCCCGGCTCCAAAGGTGGCTGGGTCACCGTGAAAGATGCCGTGAAAAAGAAACTGCCCGAAGGCGTTCCTTTCCCGGCAGCTCTGAAATCCGCCGCAGCCGAAGCAGCTCCTGCTGTTGAAGCTTCGGAAGGGGGTGAAGCATGAAAATTGATGTGATCAACCTCGACGCCGGTGCAGCGGGCACTCTGGATCTGGACGAAGCAATCTTCGGCCTGGAGCCCCGCGCGGACATCCTGCACCGTGTGGTGCGTTGGCAGCGCAACAACGCGCAGGCCGGCACCCACAAGGTGAAGACCCGCACCGAAGTGTCGTACTCGACCAAGAAGATCTACCGTCAGAAGGGTACCGGTGGTGCTCGTCACGGTTCGCGCAAGGCGCCTATCTTCCGCAAGGGTGGCATCTACAAGGGTCCGACCCCGCGTAGCCACGGCCACGACCTGCCCAAGAAGGTCCGTAAGCTGGGTCTGATGCACGCGCTGAGCGCGAAAGCAAAAGCCGGTGAGCTGGTCATCATCGAGAACGCCGAAACCGAAGGTAAGACCGCAGCACTAGCCAAGCAGGTAAAGAACCTGGGCTGGAAGCGCGCTCTGATCATCGATGGCGCATCGGTGAACGAGGGCTTCAAGAAGGCAGCAGCAAACATCGAAGGTCTGGACATCCTGCCGTCGATGGGCGCGAACGTTTATGACATCCTGAAGCGTGACACTCTGGTTCTTACCAAAGCAGGTGTCGAAGCACTGGAGGCTCGCCTGAAATGAACGCGAAACCCGAATACTACGACGTGATCCGCAAGCCGGTTATCACCGAGAAAACCACCATGGCGTCGGAAAACAACGCTGTCGTTTTCGAAGTGGCAATCGACTCGAACAAGCCCCAGATCAAAGAAGCTGTTGAAGCTCTCTTTGGTGTGAAGGTCAAAGCGGTCAACACGACCATTGCGAAGGGTAAAACCAAGCGTTTCCGCGGTATCGCGGGCCGTCGCAAGGACGTGAAAAAGGCGTATGTCACTCTCGAAGAGGGCAACACCATCGACGTCTCGACCGGTCTCTAATCGGTTGAATTAGTTCACAGAAAGGCCTCCGCATTTGCGGGGGCCTTTTTGTATGGGGCTAGGGTAGGGCGCGCCAATCGGCCAAAGGGCATAAAACCCACGGCAGTCTATGGACGCCCCCAGTTTTATCTGGTACCTCGCTGCAATCTCACGGCCCCAGATTCGTTCTGGGGCCTGTGATTTATGTGAAAGGGTCCTCATGGTGAGGGCCACAAAGCAAACGGAAGACAGTAACCATGGCACTCAAGTCGTACAAACCGACAACGCCTGGCCAGCGCGGGCTGGTTCTGATCGACCGTTCGGAGCTTTGGAAAGGTCGCCCGGTTAAGGCTCTCACTGAGGGTCTGACCAAGAAAGGCGGCCGGAACAACACCGGACGGATCACCATGCGCCGCAAAGGCGGCGGGGCAAAGCGTCTCTACCGTATCGTGGACTTCAAGCGTCGCAAGTTCGACGTTGCCGCGACTGTAGAGCGTATCGAATACGACCCTAACCGCACCGCATTCATCGCGCTGATCCGCTATGAAGATGGCGAACAGGCATACATCCTGGCACCCCAGCGTCTGAGCGTTGGCGATACCGTGATTTCGTCCGCGAAAGCAGACATCAAGCCCGGTAACGCAATGCCCTTCTCGGGTCTGCCCATCGGTACCATCGTTCACAACATCGAACTTAAGCCCGGCAAAGGCGGTCAGATTGCCCGCGCTGCAGGTGCTTATGCACAGTTCGTTGGTCGTGACGGCGGCTACGCACAGATCCGCCTGTCGTCGGGCGAACTGCGTATGGTCCGTCAGGAATGCCTGGCAACCGTTGGCGCCGTGTCGAACCCCGACAACAGCAACCAGAACATCGGTAAAGCAGGTCGTAACCGCCACAAGGGCATCCGTCCTTCGGTTCGTGGTGTCGTTATGAACCCGATCGACCACCCTCACGGTGGTGGTGAAGGCCGTACCTCTGGTGGCCGTCACCCCGTTACTCCTTGGGGTAAGCCGACCAAAGGTGCGCGTACCCGCAACACCAATAAGGCATCGCAGAAGCTCATCCTGCGCTCGCGTCACGCCAAGAAGAAGGGTCGCTAATCGATGACACGCTCTGTATGGAAAGGGCCTTTTGTCGACGCTTACGTCCTCAAGAAGGCCGCGGCAGCTCGCGATTCGGGCCGCCTCAACGATGTTATCAAGATCTGGTCGCGTCGCTCGACGATTCTGCCCCAGTTCGTGGGTCTGACTTTCGGCGTTTACAACGGCCAGAAGCACATCCCAGTGATGATCACTGAAGACATGATCGGCCAGAAGTTCGGTGAATACTCGCCGACCCGTACCTACTACGGTCACGCGGCTGACAAAAAAGCGAAGCGGAAATAAGCCATGGGTAAGGAAAAGAATCCCCGTCGCGTGGCGGACAACGAAGCAATGGCAAAACTGCGCATGCTTCGCACCAGCCCGCAGAAGCTCAACCTTGTTGCTCAGCTGATCCGCGGCAAGAAGGTGGAAAAGGCTCTGACAGACCTGACCTTCTCGAACAAGCGTGTTGCGATCGACGTGAAGAAATGCCTTCAGTCGGCCATCGCAAACGCCGAGAACAACCACGGTCTGGACGTTGACGAGCTGATCGTTGCAGAAGCTTACGTTGGTAAGAACCTGGTCATGAAGCGCGGTCGTCCCCGTGCCCGTGGTCGCTTCGGCAAGATCATGAAGCCGTTCTCGGAAATCACCATCAAGGTCCGCCAGGTCGAGGAGCAAGCCTAATGGGTAACAAAACAAACCCCATCGGTATGCGCGTTCAGGTGAACCGCACTTGGGATAGCCGTTGGTTCGCAGAGTCCAAGGACTACGGTGATCTCCTGCTGGAAGACATCCGCATCCGCGAATTCATCAAAAAAGAGTGCAAGCAGGCGGGCATCGCTCGCGTGATCATCGAACGTCCGCACAAGAAGTGCCGTGTGACCATTCACACTGCACGCCCCGGTGTTATCATCGGTAAGAAAGGTGCTGACATCGAGGTTCTGCGCAAGAAACTGGCGGCTATGACCGACAGCGAACTGCACTTGAACATCGTCGAAGTTCGCAAGCCCGAGCTGGACGCCATGCTGGTTGCCGAGTCGATCGCTCAACAGCTGGAACGTCGTGTTTCGTTCCGTCGTGCGCTGAAGCGTGCGGTTCAGAACGCAATGCGTATGGGCGCCGGTGGTATCCGCGTGAACATCGCAGGTCGTCTGGGTGGCGCAGAAATCGCACGTACCGAATGGTACCGCGAAGGCCGCGTGCCCCTGCACACTCTGCGCGCTGACATCGATTATGCACACGCCGAAGCGTCGACACCCTACGGTATCATCGGCATCAAGGTGTTCATCTACAAAGGTGACATCATGGAGCACGATCCGTCGGCACGCGACCGTAAGGCCCAGGAACTCCAGGATGGCCCTGCACCTCGCGGTGCTGGCGGTCGTCGCTAAGGAGGGATGAGAAATGCTTCAACCAAAGCGTACTAAATTCCGCAAAATGCACAAAGGCCGTATTCACGGCCAAGCAAAAGGCGGTTCTGACCTGAACTTCGGCACCTATGGCCTGAAAGCCATCGAACCCGAGCGTATCACTGCGCGTCAGATCGAAGCTGCACGTCGTGCGATGACCCGTCACATGAAGCGCCAGGGTCGCGTCTGGATCCGTATCTTCCCGGATATGCCCGTCACCGCAAAGCCCATCGAAGTTCGTATGGGTAAAGGTAAGGGTTCGGTCGACCGTTGGGTCGCCAAGGTCAAGCCTGGCCGTATCATGTTCGAGATCGACGGTGTGGACGAAGAGATCGCACAAGAGGCACTGCGCCTCGCTGCGATGAAGCTGCCGATCAAGACCCGCGTTGTGGTCCGAGAGGACTGGTAATCGGGTCGCAGTTACCGCTGCGTTCCAAGAATTGAGAAGCCCCCGCCGTCGGCGGGGGTTTTTCTTTGGCCCCGTCCCCCGTGGACGGGGAACTGTTCAAAGAAAAGGCCAATGCGCGTGCATCGGCCTTTGGCTCTTAGTGGGGAAGGGCGGGGCTTATTCCCACTTGTAGTTGAAGCTCACTGAAATGCGGTCATCCTCTGCCATGTTCATGGGCACCTCATGCCGAAGCCAGCTTTCCCAGAGCAGCACGTCGCCCACTTCGGGCGCGCGGTAGACAAAGGTCTTCAGCTCGTCACGGCAGTCTTTCTTGCGGATCGGAGAGGCCATCATCATGATGTGGCGGGGGTCTTCGTACTTAATCGCTTTGGACCCTTCGGGCATGTAGACGTACGTCGTGCCAGAGATTACCGAGTGCGGGTGGATGTGCGAGGTATGGATGCCACCTTCAGGAAGGATGTTGATCCAGATATCTTCCAGAACCAGCTTCTTGTCGCCAAGGTCGAATTCCAGGTCCTGAGCAAACGCCGCGACGTGGGCGTCCAGTGCTTTCACAAGATCAGCAAAGATAGGGGACCGCCACGGCAGGTCGGTCAGGGAGGCGTAGCTGGTGTAACCGGGATAGCCATTCTGCTCGCACCACTCGAGGCCAGCATCGTCGTCTTCGGCGATCGCGACACAGGAATCCTCGAGCTCTTGAGGATCAATCACGGGCTCATGCTCGGACAATTTGGCGTGGTACAGGCGGGTGACGAAGAGCGAAGAGATCTCTGCCATGGTGTCCTCTTTGGGCTGGTGGGCGCCTTTTATCAGTGCAGGCGCCGTGGACGTGCGCGTTGCCCCACACTTCTGCTTTCTCGCCCTATTGCGCAAGAGGGAGCAGTATGCTTTCATCGACGCATCGCAACGATTGCCCGCCAGTCGCGGCAGTTCTTCGGAAACCCCAAGTTTTTCGAAGGAATCGGTTGCCTTTCACCTGAATGACATGTAGTGGAACCCATCTCTGCGCTTCGGCGTAGGATTTGTGTTCCCTAAACGAACCTCCACCGGATCACGGGTTACCCCCAAAGGGCCCGCCGGTGATGTTGAAAGGATAAGGCGAATGAACGCCCAAGATCTGCGTGGCAAGACGCCCGATCAGCTCCGCGAGGACCTGACGGCTCTTAAGAAAGAAGCCTTCAACCTGCGTTTCCAGCAGGCCACTGGCCAAATCGAAAACACCGCACGTATGCGTCAGGTAAAGCGCGACACCGCTCGTGTCCTGACCATCCTCAACGAAAAGGCCGCGCAAGCGGCTGCTGAATAAGCGGAGCTCTGAAGAATGCCCAAACGTATCCTGCAAGGCACCGTGACCAGCGACGCGAACGAGCAAACCATCACCGTTCGCGTAGAGCGTCGTTTTAAGCACCCCGTGCTTAAGAAGACCATCAAGAAGTCGAAGAAGTACCGCGCACACGACGCAGAGAATGCCTACAAAGTTGGTGATCTCGTCCGCATCATCGAATGCGCGCCTTACTCGAAAACCAAGCGTTGGGAAGTTCTGGCGAAAGCTTGAGCTCTCAGCTGAGAGAAACCCTGGGGGTTCAGGCCCCTAAGCCTCCCCAAAGGTCCGGAGAAACCAAATGATCCAGATGCAGACCAATCTGGATGTCGCTGATAACTCGGGCGCACGCCGAGTTCAGTGCATCAAGGTCCTCGGTGGTTCCAAGCGCAAATACGCTTCGGTCGGCGACATCATCGTCGTATCCGTTAAAGAAGCTATTCCGCGCGGCCGTGTTAAGAAAGGCGACGTCCGCAAGGCCGTAGTCGTTCGTACCGCCAAGGAAGTACGTCGCGAAGATGGCACCGCCATCCGCTTTGACCGCAATGCCGCGGTGATCCTCAACAACAACGGCGAGCCTGTTGGCACCCGTATTTTTGGCCCGGTCGTTCGCGAACTGCGCGCCAAAAACTTCATGAAGATCATCTCGCTCGCCCCGGAGGTGCTGTAATGGCTGCGAAACTCCGTAAAGGTGACAAGGTCATCGTTCTTGCCGGTAAGGACAAGGGCAAAGAAGGCACCATCACTTCGGTAGACCCCAAGTCGGGCAAAGCCGTTGTCGAAGGCGTTAACATGGCCATCCGTCACACTCGTCAGACCCAGAACGCTCAGGGTGGCCGTCTGCCCAAAGCGCTTCCGATCCAGCTGTCGAACCTCGCGCTCGTCGACCCCAAAGAGGGCGGTGCGACCCGCGTTGGCTTCCGCATGGAAGGTGACAAGAAGGTCCGTTTTGCCAAGAAATCGGGGGAAGTGATCGATGCTTGATACCGCAAACTACACCCCGCGTCTGAAGGCTCAGTACCGCGAAACCATCAAAGCCGCTCTCATGGAAGAGTTTGGCTACAAGAATGAGATGATGCTCCCTAAGCTGGACAAAATCGTTCTGAACATTGGTGCCGGTGCTGAATCGGTTCGCGACTCCAAGAAAGCGAAATCGGCTCAGGAAGACCTGTCCGCAATCGCTGGTCAGCAGGCCGTCATCACCAAAGCAAAGAAGTCGATCGCTGGCTTCCGCGTACGTGAAGGCATGCCTCTTGGCGCAAAAGTCACCCTGCGTGGCGACCGGATGTATGAATTCCTTGATCGTCTGATCACCATCGCGATGCCCCGCATCCGCGACTTCCGTGGTGTGAAGCCGTCGTTTGATGGTCGTGGCAACTTCGCCATGGGCCTGAAGGAACACATCGTCTTCCCCGAAATCAACTTCGACAAAGTAGACGAAGTTTGGGGTATGGACATCATCATCTGCACCACTGCGAAAACTGACGGTGAAGCGAAGGCGCTGCTCAAGCACTTCAACATGCCGTTCAACGCGTAATCGCGAAAGGGTAAGACATGGCTAAGAAAGCAATGATCGAACGCGAGAAGAAGCGTGAACGCCTGGTCGCGAAATACGCAGCCAAGCGCGCCGCTCTGAAAGAGATCGCGAATGACGAAAGCAAGTCGATGGAAGAGCGTTTCAAAGCGCGCCTCCAGCTTGCGAAACTGCCGCGCAATAGCTCGGCGACCCGCCTGCACAACCGCTGCCAGCTGACCGGCCGTCCCCACGCTTACTACCGTAAGCTGAAGGTAAGCCGTATCGCGCTGCGCGAACTGGGCTCCAACGGTCAGGCCCCCGGCCTGGTGAAATCGAGCTGGTAAGAGGAGATATAGAATGAACGATCCTCTCGGCGATATGCTCACCCGTATCCGTAACGCTCAGATGCGCGGCAAGTCCACTGTGACCACCCCCGCTTCGAAGCTCCGCGGCTGGGTTCTGGATGTGCTCCTCGATGAGGGCTACATCCGTGGCTACGAGAAAACCACTGACGAGAGCGGCCACCCGGCCATCGAAATCTCTCTGAAGTACTACGAAGGCGCTCCCGTGATCCGTGAGATCAAGCGTGTGTCGAAGCCCGGTCGTCGCGTCTACATGGGCGCGAAAGAAATCCCCGAAGTCCGTCAGGGCCTGGGTGTTTCGATCGTTTCGACTCCGAAGGGTGTAATGTCGGATGCAGCAGCACGTCACGCCAATGTTGGCGGCGAAGTGCTCTGCACCGTATTCTAAGGAGGTCTCGTAATGTCTCGTATTGGTAAGAAACCGGTCGAGCTGCCCTCCGGCGTTTCGGCGTCGCTTTCGGGCCAGACCATTGAAGTAAAGGGCCCCAAGGGTACCCTGACCTTCACTGCTACCGATGATGTCACCATCACCATCGACGGCAACACTGTCTCTGTTGATCCTCGCGGTTCGTCGAAGCGCGCGCGTCAGCAGTGGGGCATGAGCCGCACCATGATCGCGAACCTCGTCAACGGCGTTACTGAAGGCTTCAAAAAAGAGCTGGAAATCGTCGGTGTTGGTTACCGTGCTCAGGTGCAGGGCAACTCGATCCGTCTTAACCTCGGCTACTCGCACGATGTTGACTTCGCGATCCCTGCTGGTGTGACCGCAACCACGCCCAAGCCCACCGAGATCGTCCTGGAAGGGATCGATGCTCAATTGGTAGGTGAAACCGCTGCGAAGATTCGCGAATGGCGCCGCCCCGAGCCTTACAAAGGCAAGGGTATCCGGTACCGTGGCGAGTACATCTTCCAGAAGGAAGGCAAGAAGAAGTAAGGACGCGAAAGATGGCAAACAGCAAACGTACCCTGTTTCTGAAGCGTCGCCAGCGCGTTCGGAACAAACTGCGGAAAATGGCCGATGGTCGTGCCCGCCTCTCGGTGTATCGCTCGAACAAGAACATCAGCGTTCAGCTGATCGACGACCTTCAGGGACGCACCCTCGCCGCCGCTTCGAGCCAGGAAAAAGACCTGGGTCTCGCAGGCAAGAACAACCAGGAAGCCGCCGCCAAGGTTGGTGCCCTCATCGCCGAGCGTGCCAAGGCCGCTGGCGTGGAAGTATGCTACTTCGATCGTGGTGGCTATCTCTTCCATGGCACCATCAAGGCGCTGGCCGATGCCGCCCGTGAGGGCGGACTGAAGTTCTAAGGAGAAGACGATATGGCAGAACGTGAAAACCGCCGGGATCGCCGCAACGAGCGCGAAGAAACCCCGGAATTCGCCGATCGTCTGGTGGCGATCAACCGTGTGTCGAAAACCGTTAAGGGTGGTAAGCGCTTTGGCTTCGCTGCTCTGGTGGTTGTCGGCGACCAGAAAGGCCGCGTAGGCTTCGGCAAGGGTAAAGCGAAAGAAGTACCCGAGGCGATCCGCAAGGCCACTGAGCAAGCAAAGCGCAAGATGATCCGCGTGCCGCTGCGTGAAGGGCGTACCCTTCACCACGACATCGAAGGTCGTCACGGTGCAGGCCGCGTAGTGATGCGTACCGCCCCTCAGGGTACCGGTATCATCGCAGGTGGTCCGATGCGCGCTGTGTTCGAGATGCTGGGTGTTCAGGACGTTGTTGCGAAGTCGATCGGCTCGCAGAACCCCTACAACATGATCCGTGCAACTCTCGACGCTCTGAGCCTCGAAGCTTCGCCCCGTCAGGTGGCACAGCGCCGTGGCAAGAAGGTTGCAGACATCCTGCACAAGTATGACGAAGCTCCTGCGGAAGCAGAAGCATCGGCAGAAGCGTAAGGAGACGGACACATGGCAAAGACCATCGTTGTTAAGCAGATCGGCAGCCCGATCCGCCGCCCTGCAGTTCAGCGCCAGATCCTCATCGGTCTGGGCCTGAACAAGATGCACAAGACCCGTGAGCTCGAGGACACCCCCTCGATCCGCGGCATGGTTCGGAAAATCCCGCACCTGGTCGAGATCATCGAAGAGCGCGACTAATCGCAGTCTTCAAATGACAGCAAACGCCCCGCAGGAAACTGTGGGGCGTTTTGCGTTTCGCAGGTGCAGAATAGATTCGCGGAATCAGCCGCTCCCGGCTGACTTACATGTAAGAATGATTCGTATCGTATCGGACCGGCCCTGTGCCATCTGCATACCATCGCATCCCAAAACCCCATAAAACGCTGGTTTTGCGCAGGAATTGCATGGCCGCTTTGATCCATGTGCATCAGACTCAGCTTTCAAGACGCCAGTCATGCTGCAACTGCATAACGGGCAGACCAAACCGGAAATTGTTAGCGCCATCACGGTATCGTATCTATTGGATGTCCAAAGACGAAAGACACAACACAGACCTCCGGGGAATACGCCCCGCTCCGATACGAAGGAACATCGAACATGGCATTTGTACACGCACCCTCCCGCACCGGCTTCCACGTCGCTGAGCGTTTCAATGTCGCCCTCGAAGCGATCAAATCGTTCCGCGCTCGCCGCGCAGCATTCAACCGCTGCTTCAACGAACTGGCCCTGCTGTCGGATCGTGAACTGAGCGACATCGGCATCAGCCGCATGGACATCCCCACCATCGCTGCTCAGGAAGCTGCGAAGGTATAAAGAATTACCGGTTAGGCCCCGCGCAACTCCTCCTCCCTTCGTTACGCTTCTCCTCCTCCCTGAGCGTGACGGGCGTAGGGCCGAACATTTCCCTAGTGCTCGTGACTTGTTTAATGAGTGCAAAACCAAAAGCCTCCTGGATCCGCTCCAGGGGGCGTTTCTACGTCACGGCTTCGTGATTGGTCGCACGGTTCCCCGACCATACTTTCGGAGGGAACAGGAGGACTGTATTATGACCATCTCACGTCGCGCCTTTATGGCGACCACTGCAGCTGCAGGAATGATTGCCGTTATGCCCTTTACCGCCCACGCTGCCGCTCATGGCATGAACACCTTCGAGACAGGGCAGGGGCCCCTGACCATCCACCCGATCGAGCACGCGTCGATCGTGATGGAGACGCCGATGGGCGTGATCTACGTTGATCCGGTCGGCGATGCGGCGCTCTATGCTGATTTCCTCGAGCCCGATCTGATTCTGATCACCCACGAGCATGGTGACCACTACAACGCGGACACACTGGCCGCGCTGGCGGTTGAGAAGACCACCTTCATCACCAACCCCAACGTCTATGACATGCTGGACGCCGCCATGCAGGGCAAAGCAACTTCGCTGGCGAACGGCGATACGGCGGATTTCAATGGCATCGGCATCCAAGCGATTCCCGCCTACAACACCACTGCAGAGCGCGCGAACTTCCACCCCGAGGGGCGCGACAACGGCTATGTGCTGACCATGGGTGATTTCAAAACCTACATCTCGGGCGACACCGAAGTGACCCCCGCGATGGAAGCGCTCACCGACATCGATTTGGCTTTCGTCTGCATGAACCTGCCCTTTACCATGGGTGTCGAAGCCGCAGCTAAGGGCGTCGCGGCCTTCAAACCCGCCGTCGTTTACCCCTACCACTTCCGCAACAAGGACAAGACCTACTCGGATCTTGAAACCTTTGCGTCGCTCGTTGGGGGCAACGCCGAAGTCCGGATGGGTGACTGGTATGGCGGGGCAGATCACGCCTAAGCAGGCGCACTTGCCAAAACACAATGAGGCGTGTAAACGCCGCGGGTGGCTCTGATTCAGGGCCACCTTTATTTTTATCTACGCCGCGTTTGTCCCATCCGTCGCTGGGGGGCACATCCGGCAAAGGAGAAGCGACATGAAACTGCACGAACTTCGTGACAATCCGGGCGCAGCGCCCAAGAAAAAACGCGTAGCCCGTGGCCCCGGTTCGGGCAAAGGCAAGATGGCTGGCCGTGGTATCAAAGGTCAGAAATCGCGTTCGGGTGTGGCCATCAACGGCTACGAAGGCGGCCAGATGCCCCTGTACCAGCGCCTGCCCAAGCGTGGCTTCAACAAGCCCAACCGCAAGGCATTCGCTGTTGTAAACCTGGGCCTGATCCAGAAATTCGTCGAAGCCGGCAAGATCGACGCAGCTCAGCCCGTCACCGAAGACGCTCTGGTTGCTTCGGGTCTGGTACGCCGCAAGCTGGACGGCATCCGTGTTCTGGCGAAAGGTGAAGTCACCACCGCCCTGAACATCGAAGTCACCGGTGCTTCGAAGTCGGCTGTCGAAGCTGTCGAAAAAGCAGGCGGCTCGCTGAAGGTCGCTGCTGCGGCGGCTGAATAAGGTGTTGTGAGCGGCTCCCCAGCCGCTTACATCGTACCTAGTTTTCCAAAGCGCCGCCAAGCAGGGGAACTGCTTTGGCGGCGCTGTCATGAAAGAGACCGCAAATGGCATCTGCAGCAGAGCAAATGGCGGCGAACACCAGTTGGGCCGCATTGGGCAAGGCCGCTGATCTTCGTAGCCGCATCTTTTTTACTCTCGGGCTTCTGATCGTCTACCGCCTTGGCACCTATATTCCGGTGCCCGGTATCGACGGCAACGCACTGCGTAACTTCATGGACGGCGCGGCTGCCGGTCTCGGCGGCATCCTGAACATGTTTACGGGTGGCGCGATCAGCCGCATGGGTATCTTTGCCCTCGGCATTATGCCCTATATCTCGGCCTCGATTATCGTTCAGCTTCTGACCTCGCTGGTTCCCTCGATGGAGCAGCTGAAGAAAGAAGGCGAACAGGGTCGCAAGAAAATCAACCAGTACACCCGCTACGCCACCGTGCTTATCGGCACGTTCCAGGCCTTTGGTCTGGCCAAAAGCCTCGAGGCTGGCGATCTGGTGCACACCCCCGGCATGTTCTTTGTCGCGTCCTGCGTGATCACGCTGGTCGGCGGCACCATGTTCCTGATGTGGCTGGGTGAACAGATCACCGCACGCGGCATCGGCAACGGCATCTCGCTGATCATCTTTGTTGGTATCATCGCGGAAATCCCCGCAGCACTGGCCCAGTTCCTGAGCCAAGGCCGTTCGGGCGCGATCAGCCCCGCTGTGATCATCGGTGTGATCGTCATGATGATCGCCCTGATCGCCTTTGTGGTGTTCCTCGAGCGCAGCCTGCGCAAGATCCACATCCAGTATCCCCGCCGTCAGGTGGGCATGAAGGTGTACGACGGTGGTACCTCTCACCTGCCGATCAAGGTCAACCCCGCTGGCGTGATCCCCGCGATCTTTGCGTCGTCGCTGCTGCTGCTGCCGACCACCATCGCGACCTTCTCGGGCAACTCGACTGGTCCGGTTCTCTCGACCATTCTGGCGTACTTTGGCCCCGGCCAACCGCTGTATCTGCTGTTCTTTGCCGGCATGATCGTATTCTTCGCGTACTTCTACACCCACAACGTGGCGTTCAAGACCGATGACGTGGCCGACAACCTGAAGAACCAGAACGGCTTTGTGCCCGGCATTCGCCCCGGCGAAAAGACCGCGCAGTACTTCGAATACGTCGTGAACCGCGTGCTGGTTCTGGGCTCGGCTTATCTGGCGTTCGTCTGTCTGCTGCCCGAAATCATCCGCAGCCAGCTTGCCATTCCGTTCTACTTCGGTGGTACCTCGGTTCTGATCGTTGTGTCGGTGACCATGGACACCATCCAGCAAGTGCAGTCGCACCTTCTGGCCCACCAGTATGAAGGCTTGATCGAGAAGTCGCAGCTTCGCGGCCGCGGCTCCAAGCGCGCAAAACGCAAAGGACCCGCACGTCGATGACTACGAACATTATCCTTCTCGGGCCTCCGGGCGCTGGCAAAGGCACTCAGGCACGTAAACTGGTCGAAGAGCGCGGCATGGTCCAACTCTCCACCGGCGACATGCTGCGCGAAGCTCAGGCGTCGGGCAGCGAGATGGGCAAGAAGGTTGCTGCTGTCATGGCAGCGGGCCAGCTCGTCACCGACGAGATCGTCATCGGCCTGATCCGCGAAAAGCTGGAGCAGGGCAGCGAAGGTGGTTTCATCTTTGACGGCTTCCCCCGCACGCTGGCGCAAGCCGACGCTCTGGGTGATCTGCTGACCGCCATGGGCGCCAAGCTGGATGCTGTCATTGAAATGCGTGTGGACGACGAAGCACTGGTGCAGCGCATCACCGCCCGCTCGACCTGTGGCGATTGTGGCGAGGTCTACAACGACATCACCAAGCCGATCCCTGCTGACGGCAAGTGTTCCAACTGTGGCGGCACCGAGTTCAAGCGCCGCGCCGACGACAACGAGGACAGCCTCCGCCAGCGTCTGATGGAGTACTACAAAAAGACCTCGCCGCTGATCGGGTACTACTACGCCAAGGGCGACCTGAGCAGCGTCAACGGTCTAGGCGAGATCGACGCCGTGCAGGCAGAGATCGCCAAAATCCTAGGCTAATTCCAGCCAGACAAACTGATTGACGCGACCTCCGATGCTGCAAATGCTCGGAGGTCGCATTGCATTTGGGGGCAGGGCAGGGTATGGTCTTCCTCAATAGGCCCAACCTGTTTGATCATTTACTCCGTGTGCATGGCTGTTCACCAAAAACAGAGAAAATGCATGCCGGTAGTAGAATGGTCTGTGGCGCTATTGACCTTTCCTCAAAACTTTCCTACCTACGCGCACTCTATGGGGAATCGCGCCTTTTGGTTGATTCCCTCCCGCACATCGAATTCAGCGTGCGCCCGGCGGCATGTATGCCTCGGGCTTCCGTTGTGAAAAAAGGTTCTGGTGCTACGGAACCGCAACGAAAAGGAAGATTAACGTGGCTCGTATTGCCGGCGTAAACATCCCGACCAACAAGCGAGTGCCGATCGCACTCACCTACATCACTGGCATCGGTTCGACTTCGGCCGAAGCTATCTGTGAAGCTGTGAACATCGAACGTTCGCGCCGCGTCAATGAACTTTCGGATGCCGAAGTTCTGGCGATCCGCGAGCACATCGACGCAAACTACACCGTTGAAGGTGACCTGCGCCGTGAAGTTCAGATGAACATCAAGCGCCTGATGGACCTCGGCTGCTACCGTGGCCTCCGTCACCGCCGTAACCTGCCCGTTCGCGGTCAGCGTACCCACACCAACGCTCGCACCCGCAAAGGCCCCGCAAAGGCCATCGCTGGTAAGAAGAAGTAAGGGGAGCACTGACCAATGGCACGTGATAAGCGTCAAACTAAGCGCAAGGTTTCCAAGAACATCGCCACCGGCGTTGCGCATGTGAACAGCTCGTTCAACAACACCAAGATCCTGATCTCGGACGTCCAAGGCAATGCAATTGCATGGTCGTCGGCAGGCACCATGGGCTTCAAGGGTTCGCGTAAGTCGACTCCCTATGCTGCTCAGATGGCTGCTGAAGATGCAGGCCGCAAGGCTCAGGACCACGGCATGAAATCGCTCGAAGTTGAAGTTCAGGGCCCCGGCTCTGGTCGTGAAAGCGCACTGCGCGCTCTGGCGGCTATCGGCTTCAACATCACCTCGATCCGTGACGTGACCCCGATCGCCCACAACGGCTGCCGCCCGCCCAAGCGTCGTCGCGTCTGATCTATATTACTATTTCGAGGGCCGCGCAGACTGTGCGGCCTTCGTTTCGCCATCTGAAACCTCGGGAGTCTGGTCCTTTGGACATGGGGACTAGGCAAGAATGGAGGGCCGCATGATCCATAAGAATTGGGCCGAGCTGATCAAGCCGACACAGCTAGAGGTAAAGCCGGGCAACGATCCCGCGCGCAAGGCGACCGTGGTTGCCGAACCTCTGGAGCGTGGCTTTGGTCTGACGCTCGGTAACGCGCTGCGCCGCGTTCTGCTGTCGTCGCTGCAAGGCGCAGCGATCACCAGCGTTCAGATTGACAACGTTCTGCACGAGTTCTCGAGCGTCACCGGTGTACGCGAAGACGTCACCGACATCGTTCTGAACCTCAAGGGCGTGTCTCTGAAAATGGAAGTCGAAGGGCCCAAGCGCCTGTCGATCAATGCCAAAGGCCCGGGCGTCGTCACCGCAGGTGACATCGCAGAGACTGCAGGTATCGAAGTTCTGAACCGTGATCACGTGATCTGCCACCTCGACGATGGTGCCGATCTGTTCATGGAACTGACCGTCAACACCGGCAAAGGCTACGTTGCAGCAGACAAGAACCGTCCCGAAGATGCGCCCATCGGTCTGATCCCGATCGACGCGATCTACTCGCCGGTTAAGCGCGTCAGCTACGATGTTCAGCCCACTCGTGAAGGCCAGGTTCTGGACTACGACAAGCTGACCATGAAGATCGAAACCGATGGTTCGATCACGCCCGAAGATGCTGTTGCTTACGCAGCGCGCATCGTTCAGGACCAGCTGTCGATCTTCGTCAACTTCGACGAGCCCGAGTCGGCAAACCGTCAGGACGAGGACGAAGGTCTCGAGTTCAACCCGCTTCTTCTCAAGAAAGTGGACGAGCTGGAACTGTCGGTCCGTTCGGCAAACTGCCTCAAGAACGACAACATCGTTTACATCGGCGATCTCATCCAGAAGACCGAAGCAGAAATGCTGCGCACGCCGAACTTCGGCCGCAAGTCGCTGAACGAGATCAAAGAAGTGCTGTCGGGCATGGGGCTGCACCTTGGCATGGACGTCGAGGACTGGCCGCCGGACAACATCGAAGAACTGGCCAAGAAGTTCGAAGACCAGTTCTAATCAGTTTTATGGCGGGCGCTACGTATGTACGCCCGCCATACGCTTGCCATACGGGAAACATACCTGTAATTGGCGGCACACTCGGGCAGAATCGCCCCAAGGAGCGCGGTTGACACGCATCAATCGCCAGACAAAGCAAAACCAGATCTTAGGAGACTTCAAATGCGTCACGCACGTGGTTACCGCCGCCTGAACCGTACTCACGAACACCGTAAAGCGCTGTTCGCAAACATGGCCGGCTCGCTCATCGAGCACGAGCAGATCAAGACCACTCTGCCCAAAGCAAAAGAACTGCGCCCCATCATCGAAAAGATGATCACCCTTGCAAAGCGCGGTGACCTGCACGCACGCCGTCAGGCAGCTTCGCGCCTGAAGCAGGACATGCACGTCGAGAAACTGTTCGCAGTTCTGGGCCCCCGCTATGCAGAGCGTCAGGGTGGCTACGTTCGCATCCTGAAAGCCGGCTTCCGCTATGGTGACATGGCGCCCATGGCGATCATCGAATTCGTAGACCGTGACGTCGCAGCCAAAGGCGCTGCTGACAAAGCACGCATCGAAGAAGTTGCTTTAGAAGACTAAGTCTTCCGGCGCTTCGCCAAGAATTGCAGGACCCTCGCCATCGGCGGGGGTCTTTGCTTTTGCGGGCATGGGTTGCGCAATCGGGCGTGGCTACGCATATCAGGGGCCAGACAAGCTTAAGAGGTGCCCAAGTGCGCAAGACCCTTCTCGCCACTCTCGTTCTCGCTCTTCCGATGACCCAGCCCGCGCTGGCCCAGATGCAGGTGCCCGCGTCGCAAGCCGAGATTTCCATGGGCTTTACGCCTGTGGTCGAGCAATCCGCGCCTGCTGTCGTGAACATCTATGCGAAGCGGATTGTGTCGGAGCGCGTCAGCCCCTTCATGAACGACCCCTTCTTTGGCTCGATCTTTCGCGGTCAGGGGCAGGTGCGGCAGCGGGTTTCCAATAGCTTGGGGTCGGGAGTGATCCTGTCCGAGGATGGCATCGTGGTGTCGAATTACCACGTGGTCGGCGACGCGACCGAGATCCGCGTTGTTCTGCGCGACCGCCGGGAATTCAACGCTCAAGTGCTGCTGGCAGACGAAGAGTCCGACCTCGCGATCCTGCAACTCGATGACGCTGAGGGCCTGCCTCATCTGGACTTGCGCGACAGCGATGATGTTGCCGTGGGTGAGCTGGTGCTGGCCATCGGCAACCCCTTTGGCGTCGGGCAAACTGTGAGCAGCGGGATCGTCTCTGGCCTTGCGCGGTCAGGCGTCGGCGGCGAAGGGGGGCGGGGTTATTTCCTGCAAACCGACGCGCCCATCAACCCAGGTAACTCGGGCGGCGCGCTGGTGGATATCAATGGGCACTTGATCGGGGTGAACACATCAATCCTGACGCGTTCTGGCGGTTCCAATGGTATTGGCTTCGCGATCCCTGCGAACCTTGTCGCGCGGTTTGTCGAACAGGCACGGGCAGGGGAGACGTCGTTTCAACGCCCTTGGGCTGGCGTCACGGGCCAAGCTGTCGACTTCGACATGGCGGGCGGTCTTGGCCTGTCCATCCCCGAAGGCGTGATCCTGTCCTCGATCCACAGCGAAAGTCCCTTTGCCGCCGTCGGTTTTGAGCCTGGTGACATCGTGGTCGCCGTCGATGAGCAGCCCGTGAATACGCCTCAAGAGATGATTTTCCGCATGTCGGTCGCAGGCATTGGCCAAGAGGCCGCTGTCACCCGTTTGCGCGATGGCACGCGCGAAACGTTCGAGGTCGCCATGATCACTCCGCCCGACCGCCCTGCACGGGACGAGGCGACCCTATCGCGGCGCGTGGTGTTGGCGGGCATGACGGTCGCCAACGTCAACCCTGCGGTGATCTCTGAAATGGGTCTGCCGCTGGATGCCACGGGTGTGGTGATCATGGATGCAGGCCCGATTGCGCCGCGCCTTGGCTTGCAGACTGCGGATATTTTGCTGGGGATCAACGGCACCCAGATCACCCAGTCCACAGAGGTCGAAGAGGCATTGCGGGACGCTGGCCGTTCTGGGGTGATCGAGGTGCTCCGTGCTGGACGCCGTATGGCCTTCCGGTTCAGGGTCTGACCTATGGATTTATTCGACTCGTCTCCACTGGCCGAAGAAAAGGCCCACCGCCCGCTGGCCGACCGCCTGCGCCCTCAGAAACTGTCCGAGGTGATCGGGCAGGACCATTTGCTGGGGCCGGATGGGCCTTTGGGCGCGATGCTGGCGGCGGGGTCTTTGGGCTCGCTTATCCTGTGGGGGCCGCCGGGTGTTGGTAAGACCACGATCGCGCGACTTCTGGCGGATGAAACCGATCTGGAGTTCGTGCAGATCAGTGCGATTTTCAGCGGCGTGGCCGATCTGAAAAAGGTGTTCGAGGCCGCGAAAATGCGCCGCCGTGCAGGGCAGGGGACCTTGCTTTTCGTGGACGAAATCCACCGCTTTAACAAAGCGCAGCAGGACAGCTTTTTGCCGCATATGGAGGATGGGACGATCTTGCTGGTCGGCGCGACCACCGAAAACCCCAGCTTTGCGCTGAACGCCGCTGTGCTGAGCAGAGCACAGGTATTGGTGCTGGAGCGGCTGGAGGTCGACAGTATGAAGCTGCTCTCCACCCGCGCCGAAGAGGAAATGGGGCGGGACCTGCCGCTTGATCCCGATGCCCGCCAACAGTTGATGGACATGGCTGACGGGGACGGACGCGCCATGCTGAACCTGATCGAACAGGTCGCTGCGTGGAAGGTCGACACCCCCCTAACCGCCGAGCAGATGGGCAAGCGTCTGATGCGGCGGGCGACCCAATACGACAAGTCCGGCGACCAGCATTACAACCTGATTTCAGCGCTGCACAAATCGATCCGTGGCAGCGATCCAGATGCGGCAATGTACTGGTTTGCGCGGATGCTAGAGGGGGGCGAAGACCCCCGTTATCTGGCGCGTCGCCTGACCCGCATGGCGGTCGAGGATATTGCCTTGGCCGACCCTCAGGCCATGACCATCTGCCTTCATGCATGGGAAGCCTACGAGCGTCTTGGCAGCCCCGAGGGCGAGCTCGCCTTGGCCGAGGCGGTCGCGTATCTGGCGCTGGCCCCGAAATCGAACGCCAGCTACGTGGCCTACAAAGCCGCGCGTGCATTGGCCAAGGCGACAGGCAGTGCGCCGCCCCCCAAACACATCCTGAACGCGCCCACATCGCTGATGGAGGACATCGGATATGGGGCCGGCTACCAGTATGACCACGATGCCGAAGACGGGTTTTCAGGGCAAAATTACTTCCCTGACGGGGTCGAACGCCCCGATTTCTACCAGCCTGTCGAACGCGGCTTTGAGCGCGACCTGAAAAAGCGTAAAGATTACTTCGCAAAACTCAGAGCGAAACGTCAGGGCGGTTGACTCCGGCGGGGCAAAGCGAAAGACAGCGCCCATGATCCTAACTGTACTTCAAGTCGCCCTTGGTGGCGCGATCGGGGCGTCGCTCCGGTATTTGACGAATGTGGGCGTGATGCGTCTGGTGGGGCCTGGTTTCCCATGGGGCACGGTGGTGGCCAACGTGGTCGGTAGTTTTGCCATGGGCGTGCTTGTCGTGCTGCTGGCAAACACCGGCTACAACAAGTTTGCGCCGGTGTTGATGACCGGCTTGCTTGGCGGTTTTACCACCTTCTCGGCCTTTTCGCTGGATGCGGTGACGTTGTTTGAACGCGGCGCAATCTTGCCTGCGGCGTCCTATATCTTGGTGACAGTTGTGGTGTCGATCATTGCCCTGACGATGGGGCTGCTATTTGCACGGGGAATGGTGTCATGAGCGGTGTACAAACAGTTCAGGTCGAAAAGGGCGAGGGCGATCAGCGGCTGGACCGTTGGTTCAAGCGTCGGTTCCCCCATATTGCGCAGGGCCGCATCGAAAAGATGTGCCGCAAGGGAGAGATCCGCGTCGATGGTGGCCGCGTCAAGCCTGCGACCCGTCTGGAAGAGGGGCAACAAGTGCGTGTGCCGCCTCTGCCCAAACCGGGCGAAGTGAGCAGCGCGCCCAAGCCCAAGGTCTCGGACAAGGACACGGACCTGATCCAGTCCTGCGTGATCTACCGCGACGACCACATCATTGCCCTGAACAAGCCCGCCGGTCTGCCCGTCCAAGGCGGCAGCAAGCAAACCCGCCACGTGGATGGATTGGCCGAGGCGCTGAAGTTCGGATACGAGGAAAAGCCTCGTCTGGTGCACCGTCTGGACAAGGATACCTCGGGTGTTCTGATCATGGCGCGCACGCGTCAGATCGCAGCGGGCCTGACCAGTGCGTTCCGCGCACGTGAAACCCGCAAGATTTACTGGGCCATTGTCGCGGGCGTGCCGCACCCGCGGATGGGCTCGGTCCGCTATGGTCTGGTCAAAGCCCCCGGCCACGGCAAGGACGGTGAGGGTGAAAAAATGCTCTGCGTCCACCCCAAAGAGATCGATAACGTCGAAGGCGCTAAGCGCGCTCTGACCGACTACGCTGTGATGACCACGCTGGGTCAACGGGCGTCGTGGGTGGCTCTGGTGCCAGTGACGGGCCGAACCCACCAGTTGCGCGCGCACATGGCCGAAATGGGCCATCCGATCATCGGCGACGGCAAGTACGGCGGCTCGGGGCAAGAGAACCTTGGTGATGGCTGGGGGGCGCAGTTGGGCGGCGAGATCAGCCGCAAATTGCACCTGCATGCGCGGTCTTTGACCCTGACGCACCCTGCCACTGGCAAGCGACTGAGCCTGATGGCCGAACTGCCCGACCACATGTCTCGCACGTGGGATTACGTCGGTTGGGATATCCGCGATGTGCCTGAGGACCCGTTCGAGGATCTGGAATGACCCTTGGCCCCCTGCGTCTGATTATCTTTGACGTGGACGGCACGCTGGTCGACAGTCAGGCCGATATTCTGGCGTCGATGGCGGCTGGCTTTGCCGCAGGCGATGTGCCCGTTCCAGAGCGCGCTGCGATCCTGTCGATCGTGGGCATGTCGCTGGAAAAAGCGATCCCCGTGCTGGCCCCCGATGCCTCTGCGGCGACCCACGCGGTCATCGTGGACGGTTACAAGAGCGCCTATCAACGCCTGCGTGCTGAAAAGGGCGCGGCGTCCAGCCCCTTTTATCCCGGCGTGCGCGACACGTTGGAGCATCTGTTCAATGTCCCTGAATATCTGGTGGGTGTCGCCACGGGCAAATCGCGCCGCGGCCTGACGGCTTTGCTGGACAGCCACGGACTGACCGGACGCTTTGTGACCGAACAGGTCGCGGACTTTCACCCCTCCAAACCCCATCCGGCGATGATCCACGCGGCTCTGTCCGAAACAGGCGTTGAGCCCGAGAATGCGGTGATGGTGGGGGACACGACCTTTGACATGGATATGGCGCGGGCCGCAGGCATCGGGACAATCGGAGTCAGTTGGGGCTATCACAGCCCAGACAAGCTGAACGCCGATGTGACCCTGACGCAAATGACCGATTTGCCTGCCGCGCTGAAAACGATCTGGAGAGACTGATGAGCGAGTGGAAAGCCAAACGCTTCTGGAAAGAAACCACCCACGAGGCCACCGAAGGCGGCTGGACGATCCGCTTGGATGGTCGGCCGGTCAAGACGCCTGCCAAGATCGCTCTGGTCGTGCCGACCGAAGAACTGGCGCGCGAAATCGCCGCAGAATGGAATGCTCAGGAAGAGGTTATCCAGCCTTTGACCATGCCATTTACCCGCTGTGCGAACGCTGCGATTGATCGCGTGGGAACCCAGCGCGATGCCGTGGTCGAGATCATTGCGGCCTATGGTGAAACCGATCTGCTATGTTATCGGGCAGAACAACCTTACGAATTGATTGAGCGCCAAGCCGCGTCGTGGGATCCGCTGCTCGCATGGTCAAAAGACGAGCTTGCCGCAGAGCTGACCGTGCATTCGGGTGTGATGTTTGGCAGCCAGCCCGAGGCAGCGCTTAAGACGCTTTTCGCACATGTAGACGAAATGAGCCCATTCCAGCTGTCTGCGCTACATGATCTGGTGGCGATGTCTGGATCTTTGGTTCTGGGCTTGGCAGTGGCCAAGGGCCGGATTGATTCTGAAACGGCATGGGATGTGTCGCGCATAGACGAAGAATGGCAGATTCAGCAGTGGGGCCGCGACGAAGAAGCAGATGCCCTTGCGGCACAGAAGCGCGAAGAGTTCCTACGCGCTGAAAAACTATTTCGTATGGTGTAAGACAGACGAAATAAAAGTGCCCCTGTTGGGCAAATGATCAACGAATGTGCGAAAGCCCATGGGATTTCGTGATTGCGCCCTTGACGATTCCTGATGATCTCGGCCACTCTTTGTTCATCGGGTCAAAAATGGCCCGGTACTTACCGACGGGCTGGGATGGCCCACTAGAACCGCTGATCAACAGCGGGAAATCAGGAAGAGGTAAAAATGAAAAAATCCGTGTTTCTGGGTGCTCTGACCGTCGCTGGTCTGACCGCAGGCGCAGCAGCCGCAGCTACCCTTGATGATGTCAAGGCGCGTGGCACGCTGAACTGTGGCGTGACCACCGGTCTCGTAGGCTTTGCAGCACCCGATGCGAACGGCGAATGGCAGGGCTTTGACGTCTCTGTTTGCCGCGCAGTTGCAGCTGCAGTGCTGGGTGACCCCACCGCTGTTGAATTCGTACCCACCACAGGTAAGACCCGTTTCACCGCGCTTGCGTCGGGCGAAATCGACCTGCTGGCACGCAACACCACTTGGACCTTCTCGCGCGACACCGACCTGAAGTTCGATTTCGTCGGCGTGAACTACTACGACGGTCAGGGCTTCATGGTTCCCAAGGCGCTGGGTGTCACCTCGGCCAAGGAACTGGACGGCGCGACTGTCTGCATTCAGACTGGTACCACCACCGAGCTGAACCTGGCGGACTTCTTCCGCACCAACAACATCGAATACACCCCCGTTCCGATCGAGACCAACGCAGAAGCACAGCCTCTGTACCTCGAAGGCGCGTGTGACGTGTACACCACCGACGCTTCGGGCCTGGCCGCAACCCGCGCCGCGTTCGAAAACCCCGGTGAGCACGTGATCCTGCCCGAGATCATCTCCAAAGAGCCTCTGGGCCCGCTTGTCCGCCACGGCGACAACGACTGGGGTGATATCGCAAGCTGGACCCTGATGGCGCTGATCGCAGCCGAAGAGTACGGCATCACCTCGGCAAACATCGAAGAGATGTCGGCTGGCACCAACAACCCCGAAATCAACCGTATCCTGGGCACCGAAGGTGAACTGGGTGCGATGATCGGTCTGGACGCCGAGTGGGCCAAGCGCGCAATCGCAGCTGGCGGCAACTACGGTGAAATCTTTGCCAAGAACATCGGCGAAGAGACCCCCGTTGGCCTGGCACGTGGCCTGAACGCTCAGTGGACTGATGGCGGCCTGCTCTACGCACCGCCCTTCCGCTAATACCGACTAGACGGTTATGGGGCGCGGTTGATCCGCGCCCCTTCTTCTATACCCCCATAACGATAATCAAAACACGACAGGACATGTGAAGGCTACAGCCCTCGCATCCACCTTCTGTTACCTTCCGGGAAGCAAATATGACGGCATATACCGACCCTCCGAAAGAGTCGTTCCAGCTGTCCCAGCTGATCCATGATACGCGTTACCGGTCGTACACCTTTCAGTTCATAGCGCTTGTGCTGCTGCTGTTCGGTCTCGGCTATTTGACGATGAACCTGATCACCAACCTGCGTGTGGCTGGTCTGAGTATCTCTTACGGGTTTCTGGGTCAGCCTGCTGGATACGATATCAACCAGTCTCTGATCGAATATAATAACCAAGACTCGCATTTGCGGGCCTCGATCGTTGGTGTTCTGAACACCCTGCTCGTGGCTTTCTTGGGCTGTATTACAGCGACCATTCTCGGCGTATTCGCTGGCGTGGGCCGACTGTCCAAAAACTGGCTCGTTGCAAAACTGATGTCGGTTTACGTCGAAGCCTTCCGGAACGTCCCCGTTCTGATTTGGATTCTGATCATCTCGACCATCGTGACAGTGATGCCTGCGCCCCGCGCCTATCGCGGAGAGACGCCGGATGCCGAGATGTTCCTCGGGATCATCGCCTTTACCAACCGTGGCATTTACGTTCCCAAGCCGCTTTGGCTCGAAGGGTCGTGGGTTGTAGTGACAGTCTTTGTGCTGTCAGTCATCGGTGCCTTTGCCTACCGCGCCTACGCCAAAAAGCTGCTGTTCTCGACGGGTAAGCTGCTGCCCATGGGCTGGCCGACGCTGGCCATCCTGTTTGTTCCCGCGATCCTTGTGTATTTCATCATGGGCCGTCCCATTGGTGTCGAAATACCTGAGTTGGGTGGCTTCAACTTCTCTGGCGGTATTGCGATGCAGCGCCCGCTGATTGCGCTCTGGCTGGCTTTGTCGGTGTATACCGGCGCCTTTATCGCAGAGAACGTCCGCGCGGGCATTCAGGCGATCAACCGCGGCCAGACCGAGGCTGCTGCGTCGCTGGGTCTGCGCCCGGGCCGCATCATGAGCCTGGTTGTCCTGCCCCAAGCTCTGCGCGTTATCATCCCGCCGGTGATCTCGCAGTTCCTGAACCTGACCAAGAACAGCTCGCTCGCGATTGCTGTGGGCTACATGGATCTGACCGGTACTCTGGGGGGGATCACCCTGAACCAGACGGGTCGCGCGATCGAATGTGTTCTACTGCTGATGCTGTTCTACCTGATCATCAGTCTCGGGATTTCGGCCGTGATGAACACCTACAACAACCGCGTTAAGCTGAAGGAGCGTTGAGATGAGCGATATGCATTCCCACCTCGCCTTCGTGCGCACTGAGATGCTTGCGCAACAAGAACCGCCCATCAAAGAGAAGGGCATCGTTAAATGGGCACGCTCGAACCTGTTTTCAAACTGGGTGAACAGCGTGCTGACCATCGTGGCGCTCTACGTCATTGTGCGTCTGATTTTCTCGGCGGGTCCGTGGTTCCTAAACGGGATCTGGGACACCAGCTCGCTGGCGCAATGCCGTGAAATTCTGGACGGCGCACGCGGGGCCTGTTTCTCGGTCTTGACCGAGCGCTGGCAGCAGCTCTTGTTCGGCATTGCCTATCCGTCCGACCAATACTGGCGCCCGACCTTGGCGTTTGTGCTGATGCTGGTCGCCGCAGCACCAGTGCTGTTCGTGGCACTGCCGCGTGCGATGCTGATCATCACCGGTCTCTTCCCCTTTGTCGCCTACTGGCTGCTGTGGGGTGGGACCATCATGACCTCGGTCTTTGTGTTGATCGGTGTGGTTGTCGGCTACCTCGTCTTCACCAAGGCAGAGCGTTTCGGCTTCGTCCTTGGTCTGGCTGCGGGTCTGATCGCTGCGGTCGTGGTCTGGAAAATCGGTGGCGTGGTCAAGCCGTCTGTTGATGGCATCATGGTGCTCGAGCCTGTCGCCAGCCGCGACATGGGTGGCTTTATGCTGAACATGATGCTGGGTGTCGTCTGTATCTCGTTGTCGCTGCCCATCGGCATCATGCTGGCGCTGGGGCGTCAGTCGCACATGCCGATCATCAAGGGCATAAGCGTGGTCTTCATCGAGTTCATTCGCGGTGTGCCTCTGATTACCCTGCTGTTCGTGGCGAGTGTGGTTCTGGCCTACTTCTTCCCGCCGGAAACCAACATGGACCTGATCCTGCGTGTGATCATCATGATCACCATGTTCTCGTCGGCCTATATCGCCGAGGTGATCCGTGGTGGTCTGGCTGCGCTGCCCAAGGGCCAGTACGAAGCCGCAGACAGCCTTGGTCTGGACTACGCGCAGGCCATGCGCCTGATCATCCTGCCCCAAGCGCTGAAGATTTCGATCCCGGGTATCGTGAACGTCGCCGTTGGCCTGTTCAAGGACACCACGCTGGTGTCGGTGATCTCGATGTTCGATCTGGTAGGTATGATCCGTGGCCCGATCTTGGCCTCGACCGAATGGAACGGCGTGTATTGGGAGCTGTATGGCTTCGCCGCGCTTCTGTTCTTTGTCACCTGCTACAGCATTTCCCAATATTCCCAGTGGCTGGAGCGTCAGCTCCGCACGGATCATCGTTAAGAAAGGTGCCCTACTATGGTTGACACCACACAAATGAAAGTCTCCGACGAGATCGCGATCTCGATCGAGAAGATGAACAAATGGTACGGTCAGTTCCACGTTCTGCGGGACATTGATCTGAGCGTCTACCGCGGTGAGCGTATCGTTATCGCGGGCCCGTCGGGCTCTGGTAAATCGACGCTGATCCGCTGCATCAACGCTCTGGAAGAGCATCAGGCTGGCAAAATCGTGGTGGACGGCGTCCACCTGACCTCTGACCTGAAGAATATTGATGCGATCCGGTCCGAGGTTGGCATGTGCTTCCAGCATTTCAATCTCTTCCCGCACCTGACCATTTTGGAAAACTGCACGCTGGCGCCGATCTGGGTTCGCAAGATCCCAAAGAAGCAGGCCGAAGAAACCGCGATGCACTTCCTTGAGAAGGTGAAGATCCCCGATCAGGCCAATAAGTACCCCGGTCAGCTGTCGGGCGGCCAGCAGCAGCGTGTGGCGATTGCCCGTTCGCTCTGCATGAAGCCGCGCATCATGCTGTTCGACGAACCAACCTCCGCACTCGACCCCGAGATGATCAAAGAGGTTCTGGATACCATGGTCGAACTCGCGGAAGAGGGCATGACCATGCTCTGTGTGACCCACGAGATGGGCTTCGCCCGTCAGGTGGCGAACCGCGTGATCTTTATGGACCAAGGTCAGATCGTCGAACAGAATGAGCCTGAAGAGTTCTTCAACAACCCCAAGAGCGAGCGGACCAAGCTGTTCCTCAGCCAGATCTTGGGGCACTGATCGCTCAGTCGGTCAAGTCTCTTGGCACAATGAAATCTATGGCGCGGGCGGTGTGGAAACGCACCGCCCGCCATTCTTTTTCGGGGAATTCGGCGACAAGTGTGGCGCAAGTCGGATAGCGGGTGAACTGAGGGTGCGCAGGCGTGTTGGCCAGCAAGCGGGTTGCGAAATCCGCGATACCGGGATTGTGGCCAATCATCATCACAGTTCGACCGGTCGCGCGTTTCAGCACATCCATCATCGTGTCGCTGGACGCATGATAGAGACGCTGGACATACTCGGTCTCCGCCTGCGGCAGTCCCAAACGATCCAGAGTTTCGCGGGTCCGTGCCGCTGTCGAACACAGTACCTCGTCCGGCAAATAGCCCTGCTTCTGCAGCCATGCGCCAATTGCAGGCGCTGCGGTGCGGCCACGCTCGTTCAGAACTCGGTCGTGATCCTCTTGCAGAGGATCATCCCAACTGGATTTGGCATGCCGAGTCAAAATCAGGCGCAGGGTCATTTGTGAAAACTCTTCATATGAAAGGCGGATTGCTCGGGCAGCCTGCCATAGGCCGCGCCCACTGGACAAGCGCGGCGCACAGCACAGCCTTGGCTCATGCAGTCTGCCTCGGGCCGTTCCAGCCAGCTGTGGCAGGCAGCAGTGTCGTACCCGTCACTCAGCGCGCCCACAGGGCAGGCAGAGAGGCAGGGGCGCGGGACACAAGTCTCGCATGGGTTCTGTAGTGGGACAGGCAACGCCACAGAGTAGGGCAAGGCAATCGCGCCGCGGTAACTGATCCAGAGGCCCGCGTCATTATGCACGAGCATGCCAACAGCAGAGCTGTGAGCGCGGCCTGTCCGTATGGCCCACTGCAAAAACGGACGATACGGCGGTCCACCAAACGGGAAAAGCGCCTTGCCTCCGAGACGCTGTGCAAGGTCTGTTAGGAGCCGTTGCGACCAGCGGTCGATCGGATCGGGGGCACCATCGTTGTACTCGGGGCTGCGCGTGAACAGGGGCCAGAAATCAGCGCCATTGGGGCTGATCATCAAGAGGCTCTTCATCTGGGGTAAATCGTCGCCCGCTTCCGGAACCAGCCCACCGGAAACACAAAGGCCCTGCTGATCCAGCAGGGCCTCGATATCGTTCAAACGAGCGGTCAATTCAGCTGCCCTTAGGCTGCATACGAATCAAAGATCCAGCACCGTGATCTGTGAAGAGCTCTAGCAAACAGGCGTTCGGCAGGCGGCCATCCAGAATAACGACTGCCCGAACACCGGCCTCGACAGCCTCAAGCGCGGTTTGGGTTTTGGGGATCATGCCGCCCGCGATCACACCTGACTCGGTCATTTCGCGGACCTGAGCAGCCATCAGTTCGGTGACAACCTCGCCATCTGCATTCTTCACGCCCGAAACGTCGGTCAGCAGCAGCAGGCGATCGGCCTTGAGCGCAGCGGCGATGGCCCCAGCGGCAGTGTCGCCGTTGATGTTGAATGTCTCACCATTCTCTCCGGCACCCAAAGGCGCGATAACGGGTATGGTGTCGTCTTCAAATAGCGCGTTAAGAACATTCGGGTCCACTTTGGATGGTGTGCCCACCAAACCCAGTGCGGGGTCGGTCTGTTCGCAAATCATCAGGTTGGCGTCTTTGCCCGACAACCCAACAGCGCGGCCACCCTGACGGTTGATCGCCTGCACAATGCGCTTGTTCACCTGACCCGACAGCACCATTTCGACAACGTCGACAGTCGCTTGATCGGTCACGCGCTTGCCATTCACGAACTCGGACTTCACGCCAAGCTTGCCAAGCATTTCGTTGATCATGGGCCCGCCACCGTGGACAACGACAGGGTTCAGGCCGACCTGACGCATGAGGACCACATCGCGGGCAAAGCTGTCCATCGCGTCTTCGCTGCCCATCGCATGGCCGCCAAGTTTGATCACGACAATGGCGTCATCGTAGCGTTGCAGATAGGGGAGTGCCTCGGAGAGCGTCCGAGCGGTGGCGATCCAGTCCGTTGTTCTTGCCATTTGCTTCTTCATGTCCTGTCCCTCTGGGTGTTCGTCATGGGTAACCCAGCCCCTGACCGAGGGGAAGTGCGTCTGCCGATCCGACATGGGTATTTTTACCAAGATGAAAGCAAGGACGCGCCTGCACTTTCTGCTTTGTCAAAATACTCAAGGCACAGCCCGCGACGTGCCGGAACGAGAGAATGGAGCGAGTTATTCGAGGTTCGCGATCACAGCGCGCAGGGTGCCGATGCCCCAACCCTTTTCCGACGAAGTGCTGATGATCTCTGGGAAAGCGGCAGGGTGACGGGACAACGCTGCACGGACCTGCTTGAGCATAGGCCCGCGGTCCTTTTCCTTGATCTTGTCTTCTTTGGTTAGAACGCACTGGAAGGTAACCGCCGAGGTGTCGAGCAGCTTCATGATCTCTTCGTCGACTTTTTTCACGCCGTGGCGCGAATCGATCAGGACAAAGGCGCGGCGCAGGGTTTGACGGCCGGACAAGTACTGCTTCAGCAGGCGCTGCCATTTCTCGACGACAGCGACAGGTGCGTTCGCGTAGCCATAGCCGGGCAAGTCGACAAGGAAGTGATCCTCGCCCACGGTGAAGTAGTTAATTTCCTGCGTGCGCCCGGGCGTGTTCGACGCGCGCGCGAGCGCTTTGCGCCCTGTTAGTGCATTGATCAAACTGGATTTCCCGACATTCGAACGACCCGCAAAGCAGACCTCGATGCGTTCGGCTGGCGGGAGGCCATCCATTTTGACGACACCTTTGAGGAAGTCCGTCTCGCCCGCGAACATCTTGCGCGCGGCTTCGAGTGTTTCGGCATCCGGTTCCTCGACCAAGGGGAAGGGCAGTTGCATCACAGGACCTCTAGCGTATCGCCAAGGCGTACCTCGCCCGGCTTCGTGACCCGTGCGTTTACACCGAAGTAAACGTGATCCCAATGGCCTTTCAGAGTTTTTATGAGATTTGCGTCAAAGACGCCGGTCTCGGGGTTCGCTTCGATGGCGCGGCAGCGGATGATCGGCTCAATGATCGTCGCTTCGGCTGTGCCGATACGCAGTGTGCGGTTTGTCCAATTGTTCTCTGTCCACGGGGGCAAGCCCTCGATCCAAATGTTTCCGCGGAACCGGCGAGGATCAACGAGCTGCTCTGCGGCATCTTGCAAAGCGGCCAAAGAGGCGCGCGACATGATCGAGACAGAGGGATAATTGGCATCTGTCATGCCCGTGACGGGGGCGGGGATCAGACTTGTAGGGGGCTGCAGGGCGTCGCCCCAAATTGGCGTTAACCATTCTAGCAGGCGCTGATCATCCAACCCGGGCTCGAACCGTAGCGGGGGAAGATCGGGGTGCGTGACGGTGATTGCGCCGCCGTCAACCGCTGCGCGGGTCGGGGCGAGTTGCGGTCCTCTGGCCACGTGACCAAAGGTGCCGCGGCGCTGCCATGTGCCGGTGTCCCGCTGTCCTTCTTGCAAAATCGCCCACTGCCGGTCGTGCGGCAGCGGGCGATCTTTGTGCAGAGCAGTCTCGGTAATGGCTTCACCACCGAGACCTTTGATCGGGTGACGGAAGAGATCTGTCACCCGTGCCATATCAGGCTTCTTTCTTCTTCTTTTTGGCAAAGCTCTTCTTGATGTTGCCAAAGACGTCCGGTTTGTACCCATGGCTGCGCATGATCAGGTACTGCTGGATAAAGGTGATCGTGTTGTTCGTAATCCAGTACAGAACCAGACCGCTGGCAAAATTACCCAGCATGAACATGAAGACCCATGGCATCCAGGCAAAGATCATCGCTTGCGCAGGGTCGGTGGGCGCCGGATTCAGCTTCTGCTGCAGCCACATCGAGATACCCAGCAGGATCGGCAGGATGCCGAGCGAGATGATCGCAAGGAACGACTCGGGGTTGGGAGCCGCGAAAGGCAGCAGTCCAAAGAGGTTCAGGATCGAGCTAGGATCAGGTGCCGAAAGGTCTTGGATCCAGCCGAACCAAGGTGCGTGACGCAGTTCCATGGTCACGAAGATCACCTTGTAGAGCGAGAAGAAGATCGGGATCTGGATCAGCATCGGCAGACAGCCGGATGCAGGGTTCACCTTGTTCTTCTTGTACAGCTCCATCATGCCCTGCTGCATCTTCATGCGGTCGTCGCCTGCGGATTCCTTCAGCTTTTCCATCTCGGGCTGAAGTTCACGCATACGCGCCATCGAGGCATAGGACTTGTAGGCCAGCGGCAGCACCAGCGCCTTGATCACAACGGTAAGGGCGATGATCGACCAACCCATGTTGCCAATCAGGTTGTTCAGGTTGTGCAGCATCCAGAAGATCGGCTTGGTGAAATAGAAGAACCAGCCCCAGTCGATCGAGTCGACAAAGCCGGTAACGCCTTCGTCCTCTTCGTAGTGCTTCAGCGTTTCCCATTCCTTGGCGCCGGTGAACAGGCGGGTGCCTGCTTCGGCGGTTTCGCCAGCGGCAACGGTCACGGCGGGCAGCACGGCTTCGGCCTGATAAATCTCGCGCGACTCAAAGAATTTCGCAGTCGAGCGGAAAGGCGCGTCGCCATCGGGGATAAGGATGGTCTGCCAGTAGTGGTCAGTGAAACCGATCCAACCGTTTTCCTGAACCTCAAGACGCTCGGCATTGGTGCCTTCGCGGTCGTCGATATCCATCTTGCTAAGCGCTTTGTAGTCCAGTTCCTGCAGCTCGCCGTCCGACATGCGGATCAGGCCTTCGTGCAGGATAAAGAACTTGGTGGTGTCAGGCTCGCCGTGGCGACGCACGATACCGTAGGGGCGCACAGTGATCGGATCACCGCTGGTGTTCTCGACGGTCTGGTTCATGCGGAACATGAAGTTGTCGTCGATTTCCATCACGCGGGTAAAGATCTGGCCGGCGCCGTTGTCCCAAGTCAGCGTCACGGGAGTGTCTTGGGTCAGAACTGCATCTTCGGGCGCGGACCACAGGGTCTCGGGTCCTGGCACATTGGCAGCGTCGATGCCGTCAACAGGGGCCCAACCGAACAATGCGTAGTACGCGTTGGGCGAGCCGACGCGCGACAGGACCTGCACGTTTTCCGAGTCAGGGTCGGTGGTGACGTCGTAGTCCAAGAGTTGGATGTCATCCACACGGCCACCCAGTAGTGAGATCGAGCCTGCAATCCGGTCGGTCTGGACCTGAATGCGGGGCGCATCGCCTTCGGGGCTGAGTACGGGAGCAGCGGTTGTTGCACCGTCTGCGGTCGGCAAGTCACCGTCGGCGATCGCGGGCTGGTCGCCCACGGTCTGTTCGGTCACTGCGGGGGCGTTGGGGTCTTGTACCGGTTCCTCGGGCGGGAAAAGCACAAACCAAATCACAAGCACGACACCGCTCAGTACGGTTGCGAGCAAGAGGTTCTTATTCTGATCGTCCATCAGATCGGGCCACCTTGTCCTTTAAAGTCAGGCTGGTTCAACAATTCGAGGGGGCAAAGGTCAAGCGGTTTTCCCGTGATGACCGCCCCCGTCGCGCCGCAAATCAGCGCAGTTTCGGGATTCCGTCGGTGTCTTCGGGGCGTGCGCCACGCTCCAAACCGGCAAAATCAAAGAGCCCCGCATCCAGCAGATGGCTGGGGCGGGCATTCATTAGGGCGCGGAACATGACCTGGCGGCGGCCGGGGCTGTTCTTTTCCCATCCATCAAGGATCTGCTTCACCTGCTGGCGCTGAAGCCCGTCCTGCGAGCCGCAGAGGTCGCACGGAATGATCGGATAGTTCATCGCGCGGGCGAACTTGTCACAATCATCCTCTGCCACAAAGGCCAGAGGGCGATAGACAAACAGGTCACCTTCTTCGTTCACCAGTTTCGGCGGCATGGTCGCAAGGCGACCGCCGTGGAACAGGTTCATCATAAAGGTTTCCAGAATGTCGTCGCGATGGTGACCCAGCACGACTGCGCTGCACCCTTCTTCGCGGGCAATGCGATACAGGTTGCCGCGGCGCAGGCGCGAGCAGAGGGCACAGTAGGTACGGCCTTGGGGGACCTTGTCCATCACGACACTATAAGTGTCCTGATATTCGATCCGGTGCGGCACCTTCATCTTTTCCAGAAACTCGGGCAGGACCGTCGCCGGAAAGCCGGGCTGACCCTGATCCAGGTTACACGCCAGGATTTCGACAGGCAAAAGCCCGCGCCACTGGAGTTCGTGCAGAACGGCCAGCAGAGTATAGCTGTCTTTGCCGCCCGATAGACAAACGAGCCAACGGGCGCCACGTTCGATCATACCGAACTGTTCGATCGCCTCGCGCGTCTGGCGCACGATGCGTTTGCGGAGTTTCTTGAACTCTGTCCCCGAAGGGGCCCCGGCAAAGAGCGGGTGAATCTCGTCATGTTCATCAAGCATGGCGCGGGGTATGCCAAACCCGACTGGATAGGAAAAGCCTTTTGCTGTTGCCTCCTTTTGCATTTGAGAGGGAACATGGATTACATTTTTACGGTCCGCCGGATTCGTAACGGGACATTTCAGCCCGAGCCCGGCCAAAATAGCTTCTTGGTGGTGCCGCCAGAGGCCGAAGATATCAGCCCCGCGCACCGCATTGGTGGTGCTGTGAAAAAGATGCCTGACAGTTGGGCGCGCCGGGTTTTACACGAATCCAAGCTGGATCACGTGCCCGAAGGTCAGCCCAATCGCGGTGACATCGTAGTGCATATCCACGGCTTTAATGTCTCGACCAAGAAGATGTTGCGCAGGCACCGATTGCTGGCCAAAGGCTTGCGGGATCAAGGGTTTGAAGGCGTCGTTGTCAGTTACGATTGGCCCTCGGCGGACAAGGCCCTGAACTATCTAGAGGATCGGACCGACGCCAAGATCACCGCGATCCGACTGGTAGATTCTGGGATCACAGGCTTTGCGCAGCGGCAGACACCTGACTGCCCGATCAACCTTCATATCGCTGCGCATTCGATGGGCGCGTTTGTGTTGCGAGAGGCGTTCGACGATGCCGATGACCGCCGCTATGTGGCGGGTCATGCTTGGAATGTCAGTCAGGTGCTTTTGATGTCAGCGGATGTCTCTGCGGCAGGGATGTGCCAGGATGCGGGAAAAAGCAGTTCATTGTATCGGCATTGCACACGCCTGACCAACTACAACAACCCCCATGATTCGGTGCTGTCCCTGTCGAACATTAAACGGCTCGGGGTGGCGTCTCGGGCGGGGCGCGTGGGTCTGCCGGACACGGCGCCGGATCATGCGGTGAATGTGGATTGTGGTGCGTATTTCGACGCCAATCGCGCGAATTACGCAGATATCGAGTATGGCCAGCACACTTGGTATTATCATGACCCCGTTTTCATGCGGGATGCCTACGAGACCATTCTTGGAATAAGCGACCGATCGACCTTGGCGACGCGCGTAACGATTCCTGCGGCCCTGACGAACCGGTTGGCGCTGGTTGGCTAGTGGTGGTCGTGCTTGCAGGGCGGGACGGGATCGTAACCCGATCCGCCCCAAGGATTGCACCGTATGATGCGGTGAATGGTCAGATACGTGCCTTTGATCGCGCCATGCTTTTCCAGCGCCTCGAGCGAGTAGACAGAGCATGTGGGCTGGAACCGGCAACTTGTTCCGATCCAAGGTGACAATGTCAGCCGATACAAACGCACAGGCAGCGCAACAATATGGGCGAGGGGGCTCATTTCTGCGGGGGCTTCGGACTGTGGACCTTGCGCAGAGCATAGCGAAGGTCGCCGCGCAGGGCGTCAAAGTCTCGATCAATGGTCGCCTTGGGGCGGCCAATCAGCACGTAATCCCAACCCGCACGGCCGAGTTCAGGGACCAACTCGCGTGCAATTTCACGCATCCGGCGCTTGGCGCGGTTGCGGGCAACGGCATTGCCGATCTTCTTTGAACAGGTAAAACCGATGCGGATCAGGTCTTGATCGCATTCGTCGGGCGCACGTTTCCGGCCTTGCAGCATAAGCCCTGCAGTGCCTTGCTTGTTAGCGCGCGCAGCTCGCAGGAAATCCGACCGATTTTTCAGATTTTCCATGCGAAAGGGCACCGCCTCGTCCCGAGCCGGAGCCTGTGTAGGTGCCGGCGCGGGCGATGACGGTGCCCGATCAGTCATAACTCTGACCCGGATTAGGCGCTAAGGCTCTTGCGGCCACGCGCGCGGCGGGCGTTCAGGATCTTGCGGCCTGCTTTGGTCGCCATACGAGCGCGGAACCCGTGGCGGCGCTTGCGAACCAGGTTTGAGGGTTGGTAAGTGCGTTTCATCGCAACGTCTCCGTACTAATGGCGGCTAGGCTTGCGGATTCGCCCAAGCCGTTACATTCGAAGCCCGTCCTTAGGGGGGATGCTGAAATAAGTCAAACGGGTTCTCGGCCTTATTTCGCGAAAATGTTTCAATTCGCGCGCATCCTGCGGGAATCTCGACGTATCCCATCACCCCTGATCAAGCACCCGTGAGGCCCCTATCAGTCTCTGTTCAACTCCTGCATCTTGGGCGCACCTCAACGACTCTGCAAGGACGCCTCTGCAATGACATCGACCAAATCCAAGCCTGTGCTAGGGGCTGTCCAAAAGCAGGTGCCGTTGATTCTGCTCGTGGCGGGCGGCATAATCGGAGCAATCTTTCTTAAAGATATCCTTGATTTTCAGACATTAGCCGAGAATCGCGAGCGGCTCATTGCGCTGCGAGATGCCCATTACGGCTGGGTCGCGGCGGCCTTCGTGCTTGCTTATGCCGTGCTGGTTGCGTTTTCCTTGCCAGGCGCGACGGTTGCCACGTTGACCGGCGGCTTCTTGTTTTCCACCTTTCCGGGCGTGCTGTTCAATGTCAGCGGCGCCACCATCGGCGCAGTTCTGTTGTTCTTGGCAGCCCGCTGGGGGCTTGGGGATCGGCTGGCGGAAAAAATGCAGACCAGTGAAGGTCGAATCCGGAAAATCAAAGAAGGGATCGATGCGAACCAATGGGAAATGCTGTTCCTCATCCGCTTGATTCCCGTCGTGCCCTTCTTTGTCGCGAATCTGGTGCCTGCGCTCGTCGGCGTCGCCTTCCTGCCGTTTCTGGTCACGACCTTCCTGGGGATTATGCCAGGAGCGCTGGTCTACACATCTGTCGGCTCGGGACTCGGCGCGATCTTCGAACGCGGTGAAACGCCGGATCTTGGAATTATCTTTTCACCGTCTGTGCTGCTGCCTTTGCTTGGGCTCGCGGCACTGGCGGCTTTGCCCGCCGTGGTGCGGGCCTTTCGCAAAACACCTGGGGTCTAAACAATGAAGCATATTAAAACAGACCTGCTGGTCGTTGGCGCAGGCTCTGGCGGACTGTCTGTTGCAGCTGGTGCCGCGCAGATGGGGGCCAAGGTTGTCCTGTTGGAACGGGGCAAGATGGGCGGGGATTGCTTGAACTATGGCTGCGTGCCGTCCAAGGCGCTGATCGCCAGCGCGGCCCGTGCACATCAGATGGCGACAGCTGACGCGTTCGGGATCAAGGCGGTCAAACCCGAAGTGGACTACGCTGCGGTCAAGAAGCGCGTCGCTGAAGTCATTGCCACCATCGCTCCCCATGACAGTCAGGAGCGGTTTGAAGGCTTTGGCATAACGGTTGTCCGTGAGGAGGGCCGCTTCGTCGGCGCGAACCGTATGATCGCGGGCGAGACAGAGATTGAGGCGCGGCGGATTGTGTTGGCCACTGGATCTCGCCCCGCAGTCCCGCCAATCCCTGGGATTGAGGACGTGCCCTACCTGACCAATGAAACGCTTTTCGATCTGCAAGAGAAGCCGGAGCACTTAATTATCATCGGGGGCGGACCGATCGGCTTAGAGATGGCTCAGGCCCATGTGCGTCTTGGGTGTCAGGTCACTGTGCTCGAGGCAGGCGGTGTCCTCGCCAGAGAGGATCGCGATGCGGCCTCGTTGGTCGCGGAAACGTTGCGCGAAGAAGGTGTTGATATTCAGGAATACACCTCTGCCCTTCGGATCGGCGGCGCGGCTGGTGATCTGTGGGTCGAGACCAATACCGCGCACAAGATCGAAGGCACGCACCTGTTAATCGCTGCGGGGCGCCAGCCGAATATCGAGTCTCTTAACCTGAGTGAAGCTGGGATCGACTTTTCCAAGACAGGGATCACGGTGGACGAGGGGCTGCGGACATCGAATCGCAAAGTTTATGCCATTGGGGATGTCGCGGGCGGCATGCAATTTACCCACGTCGCAGGTTATCACGCAGGGATCATCATTCGCTCTTCGCTTTTGTCTTTGCCCGCCAAGGCGAAGACATCCCACATTCCACGGGCCACATACACCGCGCCCGAATTGGCCCAGATCGGGATGACCGAAGATGAGGCACGCCATGCTCATGGTGATGACATAGAGGTGGTGCGATTCGACTACGACGGGAATGATCGCGCTATTGCGACAGGCCGCACGGCCGGCTGGATCAAAGTCATGGTGCGCAAAGGTCGGCCGATTGGCGCGACAATTGTCGGGCCCGACGCAGGCGAGATTATAAACCTGTGGGCTATGGTGCTCGCGAATGGTTTAAAGATGTCGCATCTCACGAATATGGTCTCGCCATATCCCACGATGGGAGAAATAAGTAAGCGCGCGGCAGGGAACTATTTTTCGCCCCGTCTGTTTGATAACGAAATAGTGAAATACGTGGTTCGGGCTGTGCAGGCACTGCTGCCCTGACCAGACCGAGGGATATAGATGTTCAAGTCGCTCTCAGGGCGGTTCCTGATCCTCACGATCATTTTCGTGATGCTCGCCGAAATCCTGATCTTTGTGCCCTCGATTGCGCGTTATAGAGAGGACTTTCTTCTGGCGCGCATCGAACGGGCCCAGATTGCATCGCTGGCCTTGCTGGCGAACGGCGCAGTCGATCGCGATCTTGAAGAAGAACTGCTGCTGAATGCTGGCGTCTATAACGTCGTGCTGCGCCGGAACGAAGCACGCCAACTTGTTTTGTCCTCTCCGATCCCATCGCCAGTCGCGGCCACATACGATCTGCGCGACACCCCCGCGTGGGAGCTTATCCGTGACGCGATGGTTGCCCTCTGGAACCCGCAAGACTCCGTGCTGCGGGTAATCGGTTATCCGACACAGGATGCGGGTATGCTGATCGAGGTGACGCTGCCGTCTGCGCCCTTGCGTGCAGCCCTTCTGGATTACGGGCTGCGAATCCTATGGCTCTCATTAGCGATTTCGCTGATCGCGGCGGCTCTGCTTTTCTTCGCCGTACGCAAAGTGATCGTTTCGCCCATGCGCAGTGTGGTGCGCCAGATGGCACGCTATGCTGAGGCACCAGAGGACGCCCGCCGGATTATCACGCCCTCGAATGGAATCACTGAATTGCGAGAGGCCGAAGAAGCGCTGAAGTCCTTGGAGACTGAATTGACCGCTGCCCTACGCCAGAAAGAGCGTCTGGCGCAGCTAGGCGGGGCCGTCGCACGGGTGAGCCACGACCTTCGCAACATTCTGACCAGCGCACAGCTCTTTGCGGATCGTCTAGAGAGCAGCGCTGACCCGACGGTCGCCCGCATGGCGCCGAAGCTCGTGCGGTCTATTACGCGGGCTGTCACCCTAACCGAGAGCACCTTGGCCTTTGGCAAGGCGCAAGAACCGCCCCCCAGCTTGTCTCGCGTCCCGCTTGCAGATCTAGTTAACGATGTGCTGGAAAGCGAACGCCTCGCGATCGGGGACGAGGATATCAGTCTATCCGCCGACGTGATGGCAGGAACTGTGATCCGCGCGGACAGCGAACAACTGCATCGGGTGCTCTCTAATCTGGTCAGGAACGCACGGCAGGCCATCGCAAGCGCGGGCACGGGCGGGGAGATTTGCATTCACAGCGAAGAGGATGATGAATGCTGGCGCATCCACGTGCGTGACACTGGCCCCGGTCTGCCGGCCAAAGCGCGAGAGCATCTGTTCCAACCTTTCGCAAGCAGCAGCAAGAGGGGCGGTACCGGTCTGGGGTTGACGATTTCTCAAGAGCTTATCCGTGGACATGGCGGCCAATTGCGGCTGGAGCCTGATTATGATGGGGGCACGGCCTTTGAAATTTGGCTCCCCAAGGGCGATGCCGAAATTAATTTCTAATTTTTTATTTTTTGCTCTTGCGGCCCCCAGTCGATAACCGTAGAAGGCCCCCACGACGCACCGGTAGCTCAGCTGGATAGAGTATCTGACTACGAATCAGGGGGTCGGGGGTTCGAATCCTCCCCGGTGCGCCACTTACCTATCTACAAATTCCAGCACAGCAATCCGTCACAGTGGGCGAGCGATGCCTGCCTTATTGGTCTGTATTCTGCCTGTGGTGGCCTAAGATACCGGCCATTAGATCAGCGATGCGTCAATTCAGCCGATTTATGCTGCAATTGCGAAACGAAGCTTGAATGCAGGTGCAGAAAAACGCACTCTGAACATGGTCAAGAAGTGACTGTCTGTGTGTTCGGCCGCTTTTCCAGACTTCGCCGCATGTTTCGCGATCAACATGACCGGCAGGGCAGGCAGGTGGCATATTTTCGTGTCGCGCGACTCGCGTGGCAAAGCGGCGCTGCGGGTCCCAAAACTCTCTCCAGAACGCAGTGTTGGTATGGTTTTCAGTGATGGCAGTCACGGGAGAGTGCGCAACACTTTGATCGTAAAGGAATTTACTAATGCTGACGATCACAAACCCCGTAGAAATCACAGCCGCATCAATGGCCTATTGGGCCAAGGGCCTGCGGATGCAGCAGGAAATGATGAGCTGCTCTTATCGTCTGATGATGGTCTGGTCGCCGTTCTCCTCTCTGAACCTGAAGCTATCGAGCGAAGAAGCGGCATCCCCCGCGTTGAAGGCCGTGGCGACGCCAGCAGAAAAGCCCAAAGCAGCGCCGAAGCCTCGCTCGACCCGAGCCCCCGCGCGCAAAACGACTCGCAAGCCTGCAGCGAAGCCCGCCGCGGTTGAGGCCGCTGCGCCCAAAGTCGCCGAGGCTCCGAAAGAATCGCCCAAGGCCGAAGCGCCGAAGCCTGTTCCTAAAGCTGAAGCACCCAAACCTGCGACCAAACCCGCTGCAAAGGCTGAGGCGCCCAAACCGGCTCCGAAGGCAGAGGCTCCGAAGCCCGCCCCCAAGGCCGAAGCTGCTAAGCCTGCGCCCAAAGCTGAAGCGTCGAAACCTGCGCCGAAAGCAGAGGCTCCGAAGCCCGCGCCCAAACCTGCTGAGGCAAAGCCTGCACCGGCTAAGGCGGCAGAGCCTGCCAAGCCCGCGGAGGCCGCGAAGCCTGCTCCTCAGGCTGCAAAACCTGCAGCATCGCAATCCAAGCCAGCAACGACAGCCTCGGCGCCTGCAAAAACACGCGCTCCGTCTGCACCCCCGTCGATGCCCGCGGCAAGCAAGAAGTAAAACCTTGATAAATCCGCGCCTTGGACGCCACCCCATCGCGGGTGGCGTTTTTCGTTGTCACACCTTTGGCGTTAACGCTGCATTGCGGCATACGTGAAGCGGCTATGCAGAAATGGAAGTGTTGCTGACTAACTCGATGCCTTAGGTTGGAAGGCAGGGGGGAAACCCACACACCAAACACCAGAGGGTTTTCTTATGGCAATCTCGACCACAGAATTTCACGTTGAACGTCCCACCATCCGCGCACGCTTTGACCGCTTCTTCTCGGCACTGGCTGGTGCATACACCGCATATGCCAACAGCCGTTCGCGCATCGGTGAGATCCGCGCACTGGAAGCAAAATCGGACGCCGAGCTGAAGGCGATGGGCATCAAGCGCGACCAGATCGCTCAGTACGTATTCCGCGACGTTTTCTACGTCTAAGACGGAACGGCCTTCGGGTCGAAACGTGTGAAAATACAGGGCAGGCAACTGACCGCTGCGGCGACCAGTGCCTGCCCGTACTTTTATGTAGAACAGCCTTCGTGCGCCGGTGCAGGCGCGACTCTGCGGTAATCCTGTTAGTGACAGTCGGGAAATTGGCCTACATACGGGGCCAAGGAGCCTGATATGACCGATATTCTAACACTCGAAGGCGTGGAAAAGACCTATGACAGCGGCTTTACCGCGTTGCATGGGGTCGATCTGACGCTGAAAGAGGGCGAAATCCTCGCCTTGCTGGGTCCGAACGGGGCCGGAAAAACCACTCTCATTTCTTGTATTTGTGGAACTGTGATGCCCACCGGCGGCAAGATCACAGTTGGCGGATTCGATGCGTTAACCAATTTTCGCAAAGCGCGGAGCCTAGTAGGCCTCGTCCCGCAGGAAATTCATCTGGAACCGTTCTCGCGCGTTTGGGACACCGTGCGCTACACGCGCGGCCTTTTCGGCAAGAAGCATGATGATGCCCATCTAGAGCGCGTTCTGAAGGATCTGTCTCTGTGGGATAAGCGCGATTCGCGTGTTGTCGAATTGTCGGGCGGCATGAAGCGCCGTGTGCTGATCGCCAAAGCCCTGAGCCACGAGCCTCGAATCCTGTTTCTGGATGAACCGACGGCCGGTGTGGACGTCGATCTGCGCAAAGAGATGTGGGAGGTTGTGGCGAAACTGAAGGCCAGCGGTGTCAGCATCGTGCTCACGACACACTACATCGAAGAAGCAGAGGCGATGGCTGATCGGATTGGTGTGATCAACGGTGGGCGACTCGCCCTGATCGAAGAAAAAGATGCGCTGATGTCTCGGTTGGGCCGAAAATCCCTCAAGATCGATTTGGAAACTCCGGTAGATGCGATCCCCGACACGCTCTCTGGCTATAATTTGAAGCGGGCTGATGATGGCTTTGCGCTTGTTTACGAGTATGAGGCTGGTGCCTCGCGGACCGGCATCACGCGGTTGCTCGCAGACCTTCGGGACGCTGGACTTTGTATGAATGACCTGTCGACGCGCCAAAGCTCGCTTGAAGAGATTTTCGTGAGCCTTGTGCAAAGTGAACAGGAGGAGCGGGCATGAACCTGACAGCAATTCGCGCCATGTACGTCAGTGAGATGGCACGCTTTTTCCGCACTTATATGCAGAGCTTTCTCTCGCCAGTGATATCGACATCACTTTACTTTGTGGTGTTCGGGGCGGCGATCGGCAGCAGGATCGACGAAGTGGAGGGTGTCAGCTACGGTTCTTTCATCGTTCCCGGCCTGATCATGCTGAGCGTGATGACCCAAGGCATCAGCAACGCCAGCTTTGGGATCTATTTCCCGAAATTCACGGGCACGATCTACGAGCTGCTGAGCGCTCCGATCAACTTCCTTGAGGTGGTCATCGGCTTCGCGGGCGCGGCAGCGACCAAAGCTCTGTTCATCGGGACTGTGATCTTGGGAACGTCGGCGCTGTTTGTTGAGATGGAGGTCCAGCACCCGCTGGTCATGGTCCTCTTTCTAATCCTGACCTGTGTGAGCTTTGCGCTATTTGGCTTCATCATCGGCATTTGGGCCAAGAATTTTGAGCAGTTGCAGCTGATTCCCCTCTTGGTGATCACACCGCTCGTGTTCCTTGGGGGATCTTTCTATTCGATCAACATGTTGCCCCCGATTTGGCAGACCATCACCATGTTCAATCCAGTGGTCTATCTGATTTCAGGCTTCCGCTGGTCTTTCTTTGGGGTGGCCGACGTGCCGATCCTGACTAGCCTGCTTGCGATTGGGTTATTTCAGGGGCTTTGCCTCTTTGCAGTGTGGTGGATTTTTAAAACTGGCTGGCGCATTCGGAAATAAGTGGCAACCTGTGGGATTTCCCTGTGCCAGCGCTTGTTTGCAGGTACAGGGCAAATTACATCCCATGTCATGTTGCACCGTATTCCTTTCATTAAAACACCTCCGCGCGTGTCGGTGGTGCGCCTGTCTGGGATGATCGCAAACAGCGGTCGCGCCCTGAATGATGCAAATGTCGGCCCCTTGATCGAGGCCGCATTCACCAAAGGCAAACCGGCTGCTGTGGCGCTGGTGATCAATTCGCCCGGTGGCTCACCGGTGCAGTCTTCGTTGATTGGCGCGCGAATCCGCCGCCTGTCCGAAGAAAAAGGCGTTCCCGTACACGCCTTCGTTGAAGATGTCGCGGCCTCGGGCGGCTATTGGCTGGCAAGTAGCGCAGACGACATTTACGTGGACAACTGCTCTGTTGTGGGATCGATCGGGGTTATCTCGTCGGGTTTTGGGGCGCACGTATTCTTGTCCCGCCAAGGGATCGAGCGCCGCGTGCACACCGCTGGCAAATCCAAGAGCATGATGGATCCTTTCAAGCCCGAAACCCCCGAGGATGTTGAGCGTCTGGACAAGATCCTGAACCAAATTCACGGCTCGTTCATCGAGCAGGTCAAATCGCGCCGCGGTGACAAGCTGTCCGACGATGATGATCTGTTTACCGGCGAAGTCTGGATTGGATCGCGCGCGGTCGAGGTTGGGCTGGCTGATGGTATCGGGCATTTGAAGCCAAAGCTCAAAGAGCTGTATGGCGAGAAGGTTAAGTTGGTTCCATATAGCCGACGTCGCGGTTTGTTCGGACGCCTTGGTGCGTCGATGGCGATCGACGCGATGGCGGGTATCGAGGAGCGCGCCGCTTACGCGCGCTTTGGCCTCTGACGTGATCATCAAAGCGGTCACCCTCTTTCTCGTGGCGATCATCGTGCTCGCCATGTTCGGGCGTGGGATCGTCGGTCGGCGATTGCGTCAGGCCAAGTGCCCTCGGTGCGGGCGATACAAAATAGGCTCGGGGCCATGCCCTTGCAGTCGAAATAAAGGGTAAATTCCAATGGAATGGTTGATGGCCGGTGTCGGCCTTCTGATTTTGATCCTTGCCGGGGATTTTCTGGTCAAGGGCGCAGTGAACTTGAGCCTGCGGATCGGTATTCCGTCAATGATCGTGTCTTTGACGGTCGTGGCGTTCGGAACGTCAGCGCCAGAGCTGCTCATCTCAATCCGCGCCGTGCTTGATAATGTGCCTGGGATTGCGCTGGGGAACGTGGTCGGCTCGAACACGGCCAACATCCTGATGGTTCTAGGTATCCCTGCATTGTTGGCGACGATGCACACGTCCGAATGTGACTCCAGAAAGAGCTTTGTGATGATGATCGCGGGCTCTTTGTTGTTTATCGCGCTGGCATTCACCGGCGTTCTCACATGGTGGACCGGCCTGATCCTGCTTGCGGCGCTGGCCTACGTGCTTGGCGATGCGATCCGAGACTCCTATTTACACCGCAAGGCTGCCAAAGCCGCGATTCCAGTCGAAGAGGAGGTCGAGGGCGCAGACCCGAGCCTGCCATGGTGGCGAATCCTCTTTTATCTGGCCATTGGCCTGATCGGCCTACCTGTTGGCGCGCAAATTCTTGTCGAGAACGCGCAGGTCATTGCGCGTGAGTTCGGCGTGTCTGACACCGTTATCGGTCTGACGTTGGTGGCGCTCGGGACATCTCTACCCGAGCTGGCCACAACGACCATGGCCGCGATCCGTCGACAGGCTGATGTGGCCTTGGGGAACGTGATTGGATCGAACCTGTTCAATTTGCTCGCGATCATTGGTGTTGCGTCTTTGGTCGGCCCAATTCCGGTCGATCCGGAGTTCCTGCATGTGGACTTGTGGGTCATGCTTGGGGCGTCGCTCCTCCTGATCCCCTTCGTTTTCATGAAGATGAATATCACCAAGGTCTGGGGGATTCTGTTCTGCGCTCTATATGGGTTCTACGTCGTATCAATCGTGACGTAATTCCAAGGGATCAGAGCAGATGACAGCAGCATTGGTGACAGGCGCCGCACGGCGGCTGGGGCGGGAACTCGCGCTGGAGTTGGCAAAGCAAGGCCACGACGTTGCGGTTCACTATAGCTCATCTGAAGATGCTGCAGAGCAAACCGCAAACAACATCCGCGCGCTCGGGCGCAAGGCCATCACCGTGCAAGCAGACCTGCTGAGCGAGAGTGAAACGCAAACACTCGTGGATCGCGCGGCCAAAGGATTGGGCGCCCCGCTGACGTGTCTGGTGAACAACGCGTCAATCTTTGAGTACGACACGATCGACACGGCCACCCGAGAGACCTGGGATCGGCACCTAGAGAGCAATCTGCGGGCTCCTTTCGTGTTGATGCAGAACTTCGCGGCGCAATCGCCCGCACCAGAGCCGGATGAGAACGGAGAAATCTACGCTCGCGGTTTGGTTGTAAATATGATTGACCAACGGGTCCGCAAGCTGACGCCTGAGTTCACGACCTACACAATTGCAAAGGCCGCGTTGTGGACTCTCACACAGACTGCCGCGCAGGCGCTTGCGCCGAATATCAGAGTGAATGCGATTGGGCCTGGGCCAACCCTGCAGGGCGGACGGCAGGACGCCGACAAGTTCACCCGACAACGCGAGGCAACCCTCTTGAATCGTGGGGCGAATCCCGACGACATCCGCGGGGCGTTGGGATACTTTTTGCATTCACGTGCTGTAACAGGGCAGCTGCTTTGCATCGATGGAGGGCAGCATTTGGCATGGGAGACACCCGATGTCGTGGGTGTGGAATAACCTTTGGAACATGCGACTGTCGCAAAGTTTTACACTGGTCCTGTGTCTATTAGGAAACTGTCGTGATTTTGTTTGGCTTTTCAGGAAATTGCCGGGATGAAAGATTTTTTCGACGCAGAATCAGTGAGTTATGAAGCCGCCTAAAAATTAGGCTTGTTAATGAAGTGACGTAAAAACAAGGGAAATTTAGGGATCTCCAAAACTTTCCCACCAACTTATCCACAGTTTCCGTGGATACCTTTTCTCTTGAACTACCCCCTGTATCATTGCAGCGCAGGGCGGGAATCACAGATCTGTTATAAATGAGCGAAACTACTCCACCAGAAACTGGTCACAGCGTTATCCAAGGCTATTTGAAGACGCTGGATAGCTCTCCCGGCGTCTATCGGATGCTGGATGCTGAATCGCGTGTTTTGTACGTGGGGAAGGCGCGAAGTCTCAAAGCGAGAGTCTCGAATTATGCCCGTCCTTCGGGGCATAGCGGTCGCATTGCGCGGATGATTTCGGAAACCGCGTCGATGATGTTCCTGACCACGCGGACAGAGACCGAAGCGCTTCTGCTCGAACAGAACCTGATCAAGCAACTTAAGCCACGATACAACGTGCTGTTGCGCGACGATAAGTCCTTTCCAAATATTCTGGTGACCAAAGACCACGATTTTCCTCAGATCAAAAAGCACCGCGGGAAAAAGGTGCAGAAGGGCAGCTACTATGGTCCTTTTGCCAGCGCGGGTGCTGTGAACCGGACCCTGAATCAGCTTCAGAAGGTCTTCTTGCTGCGCAATTGCACGGACTCGGTGTTCAACACGCGCACGCGGCCTTGCTTGCTCTATCAGATCAAACGATGTGCTGCTCCCTGTGTTGGGAAGGTGACGGAAGAGGAGTATGGCGCGCTGGTGGCTGATGCCGAACGGTTCCTGTCTGGTCGCTCGACCAAGGTACAGGAAGAGTTGGCCACCCAGATGGCGGAAGCTGCCGAAGCGATGGAGTTCGAACGTGCCGCCGCGCTGCGGGACCGCATTCGCGCTTTGACGCAGGTACAGACGGCTCAGGGCATCAACCCCCGCGGCGTGGCCGAGGCCGACGTGATCGCGTTACACATGGAAAAGGGACAGGCCTGCGTGCAGGTCTTCTTTATTCGTGCCAATCAAAACTGGGGCAACCGCGATTTCTATCCCCGTGTGAGCGGGACGGACGCGTCCGAGGCAGAGGTACTTCAGGCGTTTATCGGTCAGTTCTACGATGACAAAGAACCGCCGCGCCTTCTGCTGCTCTCTCATCCAGTCGAAGATCCCGACCTCTTGTCCGAAGCGCTGGCTGAAAAAGTGGGGCGCAAGGTCGAGATTGCAGTGCCGCTGCGTGGGGAAAAGGCCGAACTGATCGAAGGCGCTGCCCGCAATGCCCGCGAAAGTCTGGCACGCAAGATGTCCGAGAGCGCGACTCAGGCTAAGCTGTTGGACGGCGTGGCCGAGGCGTTTGGCCTAGAGGGACCGCCCCAGCGGATTGAGGTCTACGATAACTCCCATATCCAAGGCACCAATGCTGTTGGCGCGATGATTGTGTCCGGCCCCGAAGGCTTCATGAAAAACCATTACCGCAAGTTCAACATTCGCGGCGAAGAGTTAACGCCGGGCGATGACTTTGGCATGATGAAAGAGGTGCTGACCCGCCGCTTTCAACGCTTGCTCAAGGAGGATCCTGACCGAGACAAAGGCCTGTGGCCGGACCTGCTGTTGATCGACGGTGGCGCGGGGCAGGTGAGTGCGGTGCGCGAGATCATGATCGAACAAGGGGTCGAAGATGTGCCCATGGTCGGTGTGGCCAAAGGCGTCGATCGCGACCACGGCAAGGAAGAATTCTACCGGACCGGCGAGCGGCCCTTTGCTCTGCGTCACAACGATCCGGTGCTCTACTTTATCCAGCGCCTGCGCGATGAGGCGCACCGATTTGCGATCGGGACTCACCGCGCGAAACGGGCCAAGTCCATGGCGGCAAACCCCTTGGATGATGTGCCCGGCGTGGGCGCCACACGGAAACGTGCTCTGCTTGCGCATTTTGGTAGCGCCAAGGCCGTGAGCCGTGCAAATCTGGCCGATCTCAAGGCTGTAGACGGTATTTCCGAAGCACTGGCCGAGTCGATTTACAACTTCTTTCACGACAAATGACGCGGGCGCTAGGTCGCGCTTTCACAAGTCGATTTTCGCAGGTAAACAAGCGCCATGATCTGGACTGTGCCCAATATTCTGACCGTTCTTCGCCTGCTGGCTGCGCCTGCGCTTGGGGTGATGTTTTTGTACTTTACGCGGCCCTATGCGGATTGGTTCGCACTGGCCCTGTTCGTTGGGGCGTCGGTGACCGACTGGTTTGATGGCTATCTGGCCCGCGCTTGGAAGCAGGTCAGCAAAATGGGCGCGATGCTAGACCCGATCGCAGACAAGGCCATGGTGAGCATCGCTCTGCTGGTGCTCGTGTGTGTCTCGCAGGTGAAGCTGTTCATTCTGCTGCCAGCCGTGCTGATCATGTTCCGCGAAGTGTTTGTGTCCGGCCTGCGCGAGTTCCTCGGGGATACGGCGGGTCTGCTCAAGGTCACCAAACTGGCAAAGTGGAAAACCACCGTTCAGATGGTCGCCATTTCGGTCCTATTTGCCCAAGGCATTTTCGAGCACTATTTCGTCATGGGCTCCATGGGGATGGACAACGTAATGGTTGCTGACATCCTTCAGGGGGCGGAGCCTGACCACGGCGGTCTTGCCAACCTTTACCAAGGCATGGTCTGGTCGGGCTACGCTGGCATCGCGCTGCTGTGGTTGGCAGCCGTGCTGACAGTGGTGACGGGCTTCGACTACTTCCGCAAAGCGATGCCCTATCTGAAGGAGGGGGCATGAAGCTGGATGTAATGTATTTCGCGTGGGTCCGTGAACGGATCGGCGTGCCGCGTGAAACCGTCGAGACCGAAGCGGCAACTGTGGCCGATCTGGTGCGCGAGCTGTCAGCTCGCGAGGATCGTTACGAGCTGGCCTTCAGCGATCTAGAGGCACTGCGCGTGGCGGTTGACCAAGACCTGACAGACTTCGACGCCTCGATCACTGGAGCCCGCGAAGTCGCATTTTTCCCCCCGATGACGGGCGGCTGATGCGCATCCTTGTCCAAGAGGCCCCGTTTGACGCAGGCGCGGAACTGAACGCGTTTCAAGCGGGTAAGACAGATATGGGCGCGGTTGTGACCTTCTCGGGATTGGTCCGTGATCTGCCCGAAGCGCCCCTGCGCCATATGCTTATTGAACACTACCCCGGCATGACGGAACGCGCTCTGACCAAGATCGCCGAAGAAGCCTGCGCGCGCTGGTCACTTGGCGATGTGCTGGTGATCCACCGCTACGGTCAGATGGCGCCTGGCGATCAGATCATGATGGTCGCGACCGCCAGTCCGCACCGCAAGGATGCCTTTGCTGCGGCCGACTTCCTGATGGATTACCTGAAATCCCGCGCCCCTTTCTGGAAGAAAGAGGTCACGGCGGACGGTTCCGACTGGGTCGCCGCCAAGGACGAAGACGAAGAAGCCCTGCGCCAGTGGCAGCAGGGCTCTTAAATCTTAGTTGAAGCGGCGGGGCAGTTTACTTGGCCTGCTGCTGAATTTTCCGCATATAGCTACGCAGCTCTTCAGCCTCGGCGCGGGCATCGCGCAGGCCGTCCATAGCCGCCGAGAGTTCTGCCTCTGATTGGGTCAACTGGTTGGTCAGTTCGGCTTCGCGCTGCTGCAAATAGGTGATCGCCTGATCGCGGGTTTCCTCGGCTTCGTGTAACTCTCGGGCGAGCCGCTCTAGTTCGTCGATGTCATTTTTTGAAACGCGAGAGAATGTGTGCAACAGCCAATGTGAAAACCATCCGATCATGTAGGACACAAACAGAATAATTGCGGTGGCAAAAATAAACTCAGTCCGGTTCATCCGTCGGGGCGTCCTCGGTCACTTCGGTTGTTGTCTCTTCTGCGCTGTTATCGGCCTCGGTTTCAAGACCTTCTTCAGCTTCAGCGGGTGTTTCGTTTGTCAACATGCGGAATTCGATGCGTCGGTTGGCTTCTCGGCCCTCTTCGGTGCCGTTGTCCGCAATGGGGTCTTCTTCGCCGTAACCTTTTGACAGGAAGCCCGAAACCAGCACGCGGCGATTCATCAGTTCTGTCAGAACCGACGAGGCGCGACTCTCGGACAGGGCTTGGTTCATTTCTTCGCGGCCTTGGCTGTCGGTATAACCTGCGATTTCCATTTGGAACTGCGGGCACTCCTGCAGAACCTCGGCAATCCGGTCCATGCTGCTCAGGGAGTCTGCAGAAATGGTGGCCGAGCCTGGCTCGAAGGTGATCTTGTTTTCTGCATTGATGGCTTGGATCGATGCAATGCACTCTTCCGGCGTAGGAATATTTGCGAGCGGATCCAGCATTTCGTCGTAGGTTACGTTGATCGAGAAATCCGCAGCGTCGCCAAGTTTCGAGGACAGGATACGCGCGATATCGGCGCTGGCAGTTTCAATGCCGGTATTGCCTGTCACAACGATGTCAGAGGCGGTAACGCGCGCGCTGCCGTCATGCAGTTGGTCCAGCGCCTCGAGCGCGGCGAGCACACGCAACCCCCAGCCCATCGGCAGATCCTCGTCGATGCGGGCGGTCATTTCGACCACGTCAGCACCGAAGCGTGCACGGGCATAACTCTCGGTGGTGCGGCGGCTGAGTTCGTCACCGATCCGGCCGGCGAGTAGTACCTCGCCATCTTCGCCAAGTGTCGCGGTGAAATCCACGGGACCTTCTTCGGCATCGGGCGTTTCGGGCAGCACAGCGTGCAGCGAGAAGACGTCGGGCAGGTCGTTCTCTAGCTTGCCGACAACACGGTCAAAGACAGCCTGATCGGTGCCCTCTGCGGCCAGCAAACTAATATCTGCGTCAGAAATGGTGACCGAGCCTTGGCCAAGCTGCGCCAGACCGTTGATCGCCAGAACCGCCGCGTCGCCCCATTGCGTCGAGGGCGAGCCAAGGCCCACCACGCAGTTTGAGGTGGCGGGGGCACCCACGGCAATCGCGGTGCGCATTATTTCGGTGCGGGCTTCTTCGGTGTCGGCGGTGCAAGCATCAAAGCGCGCGCCGCTTTCGTTGCGCACCATACGCAGGGTAAATGGCGTGATGACAGGGCGGGGTGCGGTGATGTCGAGGACGACCTTCAGGCCTGTCGGCGTGGAACGGCGCAAATCAGCTTCGGCGCGGCGTTTGGCTTGGATGCTGTCGGTGATGGCCTTGACCACCACTTCGTCCGCAGAGATCGAGATTTTCGAGCGTGGCAAACCGGCCAGAGCATTCTCGGCAAAGCGCAATGCGCGATCCCAGCCTTTGGGCACAGGATAGTTTGCGGTCTGAAGCAGGTCAGTGACTTCGCCATTCGTGACATTCGCCACAGTCTCGACAATTAATTCGCGGTCGGTTTTTGCTGGGATCAGCCCGATCAAAGAGGTGCCGCTATCGTTGCGCAAAAGTTCGATAGAGAACCGAGGTGCCAGAACCCGTGAGGTGCGTTTGACGCTCATTTTGTCTGCAACGCGTGCGCCGTCCACAACCTTGGATGCCACGTTGACCGCAGTAAAGCGCTGCGCTTCACTTGGGGCTTCGCCGAACAGATTGACTTGTAGGCCATCAGCTTCGACTTCGGCCCAGTCCAAGCCCGCGTCATCCAAGGCTTCTCGGATCGACAGTTCGGAGTTTTCTTCCATCACGGTCGCGGCCATGCCAGCCCCAAAGTAGGCCAGTCCCGCGGCCACGCTGAGGAAAACAATGATGATCGCAAACGACTTGAGGCGCATAGACACGTCCTTTGGTAGCCCAACCTCCGATAGGGTCTAGGCTGTTGCTGCTGAAGGATCAATCAAACGAACAACGCGACGGCGAAAAACAGCACAGGCAAGAGCCCCGCATTCCGATTTGCACGGAAGAGCCGCAAGCAGATATCCGGATCGTTGATGTCCAATTGGCGCAGTTGCCAAATCATGTGCCACGCCATGGCCCAAGCCGCACCAAGTGCAATCACGAACCGCAGCACATTGGCGGCGGGTAGAGCGGTGACGATAGCAGAGGTCATCAGGAGGATGGTCAGCACCATAAACAGACGAAGGATTCGGGGGCTGTTCTCTCCGAACAGGCGCGCGGTTGACTTGACCCCGATGAGCGCATCGTCCTCGGCGTCTTGGTGGGCATAGATCGTGTCGTAAAAGATCGTCCATGCCATGCCCGCAAGGTACAACAAGATCGGTGGCCATCCCAGCGTGCCGGTGACCGCCGCCCATCCCAAGAGTGCGCCCCAGTTGAATGCAATCCCGAGGAAGACCTGAGGCCACCACGTAAAGCGTTTGGCAAAGGGGTAAATGCAGACGGGCGCCAAGGACAGGATTCCCAGCAGAATAGCGGTGGGGTGCAATGTCAGCAACAGGCCAAAGGCGATCAGAGCTTGGGCCACCATCCAGACAGCCGCTTGTTTGACGGTAACCTGACCCGAGGGGATGGGCCGAGAGCGGGTGCGCGCCACTTCGCCATCAATCTTGCGGTCAGTGATGTCATTCCATGTGCAGCCTGCCGCACGCATCAGGAACGCGCCAATGGCGCAAACGATCATAACCCACAGCGCGGTCCAAGAGAACGCCCCCAGATGCAAGCTCGCGAGCAGCACGGACCACCAGCACGGTAACAGCAACAGCCACGTGCCCGCAGGTCGGTCAGCACGGCTCAGGCGCAGATAGGGGCGCGTGGCCGGTGGTGCTAGCCTGTCGACCCAGTTGCCGACCGAATCCGCAACGGTGCCTGCGCCCTCTGGCGCTTGGTTCTGAGCGGGCATATGGTGGCCTCCATGTCAACGAACGCAAAAATTCGCCTCTATGTAGAGCAGCCCTTGGGTCAGGGGCAATCCATTCCCTTGTCGCGGGATCAGGCCCACTACCTGTTCGGCGTAATGCGGCTGAGCGTTGGTGCCCATGTTCTGCTGTTTGACGGCGAGACCGGAGAATGGTTGGCCGAGGTGGTCGAGGCAGGCAAACGTGGCGGCACACTGACCTGTGTCGAACAGACCAAACCCCTGCAAATGCCCCCTGATCTCTGGCTGATGTTCGCCCCGATCAAAAAGGCGCGCACTGATTTTATCGTCGAAAAGGCGGCAGAGATGGGTGCAGCGCGGATCATGCCTGTTCAGACCGACTTCACAAACTCGGAACGCATCCGTCAGGACCGATTGCAAGCCCATGCGGTCGAGGCAGCCGAGCAATGCGGTGGTACTTTTGTCCCCGAAGTGACGGACCTGCAAAAGCTGGACCGCCTGCTCGCTGAGTGGCCCGAGGACCGTCAGCTTATGTTTTGCGATGAGGCGCGCGTTGGCGAAGCGTTGGGGCTCGGCGGTGTTTCTCGTGGCCCGTGGGCCATCCTAATTGGTCCCGAGGGCGGCTTTTCCGACGCGGAACGCAATCGTCTGTCCGCTTTGGCGCAGGCCCGCGTGGTCAGTCTAGGTCCCCGTATCCTGCGGGCAGACACGGCGGCTGTCGCGGCAATGACCCTGTGGCAACAGCAACTTGGGGATTGGTGAAGCGGTGGCAGCGTGGCTAGATCCGTCCAAAGAGACCGGATTGATCGCTGAACTCGGAGAGCTCCTGGAACGTGCGGGGTTGTCCCACCGCTCGGATGTGAAGGCGATCCTGAAGGACGGCAAAGATGCGCTTGTGGCGCTTGGTCAGTTTGACGGTCGGAGTGCGGTCTTCAAAGTCTATCGATCGGAAGACGCGGCAAAGCTCGTCGAAAATTCCGTTGCAGCGCTGATGCGATACGGGGCGCGACTCGACTGGTTAGGGAGTGCAGTGGTCCAAGTGTTGGCATCTTCTCCTGCGAGCGGCCTTTTAGTGATGGAAGAGGCACAAGGCACGCAAGCCAGCCGCCTGCCAGACCGTTTGGATGTGGACCAAGCCGCTCATATGCGACGCGCAGCACGCTGGCTCACCCAGTGCGCTGGCTCAGATACCGTTGAGCGCGGCTTTGCACCAAACAAGTCTTTGCGCCCGCTCGAGGATTACATTCAGGGCCGCGATCCACTTGCGGCCGAATGTACGGACCTCTTGAATTCGCTCAAAAGCCAGCGTCCTGCTTTGCGTGGCCATCCCTTGATTTGGGGCCCGACTCATGGCGATTTTGCTCCGGTGAACTTGGTGGATGACGGGCGTTGCTTAATCGCGTTTGACGTGCAGGGTGTACCAACTTTACCTCTGATCAAGGTCGCAGCCCACTTCCTCGTGGCTCGCGACTTCAAGCGCGCGATTACACAGCCTCTGCAATGGGGCCTTGATGCTCAGACCACTCGGGATTTCTTGCAAGAATTCGAGAACCAAATAGTTGTCGACACCTTGGCGATTCGGTTCTTTGTGGGTCATGCGATGCTTCGGCGCCTTCTCTTTGACAGTTTCAAAGGGAAAGGTCGCGAAAACGCCAAAGTCCGCGCGCAACATTATCTGCAAGATTTGCGGGAATAGAGGCGCGGGCTTGGAATTTCCTGCTGCTCCCATACATGCTTTACAGATGGAACCAATCAACCCCCGAGGCCCCATGATACGCAAAGAAGCCCTGATGCGCTGGCGCGGCGTGATCTTAGCGGCCCTGATCGGGGCGTTCGGCCTACGCCTTCTGCTGGCAACGTTCGGGATCATGCCTTGGATTGGCGGCCTCTTGGTGGCGCTGTCGGTTGTAATGCTCTTCGCCAGCCTCCAGCGGATGCGCTTTTTCTCTGGCCATGACGGTCCTGGTGTCGTTCAGGTCGTTGAGGGGCAACTGTCGTATTTCGGCCCGCTCGACGGGGGCATCGTCTCCCTGACCGAAATGAACCGGATCGAGCTGGACCGGACCTGCCAACCCGCGTGCTGGCGCTTCTTCCAAGGCGGGCAAACGCCGGTTCACATACCTGTGAATGCCGAGGGCGCAGAACAGCTGTTTGATATATTTGCAAGGCTTCCGGGCATCGACACAGGCCGTATGCTTGATGAGTTGCGCGGAAACGCACAGAAGCCTGTTGTGATTTGGCGCAAGGACGACTTGCGGCTGCATTGACTTGGGCTACAAAACGGGCACAGGTGTTGACCTCAATTTCTGACAAAAGCGGAGTGCGCCGATGTCCATCCCCCAGTCCGGTGGCGGCCTAATCGAAGATCAAAGCCAGCTGGCCGAATACCTCGCCTCGGGGTGTAAGCCGCGTGAAGATTGGCGGATCGGGACCGAGCACGAAAAGTTCGGATACTGCAAAGACAGTCTGCGCCCGCTGCCCTATGAGGGTCCGCGCTCGATTTTGGCTGTCCTCGAAGGCCTGCGCGATCGCCATGGCTGGGATCCCGTCCTGGAGGGGGACAAGCTGATCGGCCTGACCAAAGACGGCGCGAATGTCAGTCTCGAGCCTGGTGGCCAGCTGGAGCTGTCCGGCGCGCCTTTGGAAACGATCCACCAGACTTGCGACGAGGTGAACCAACACCTGCGCGACGTAAAAGACATCGCGGACGAGGTCGGCGTTGGGTTCATCGGTCTCGGCGCGGCACCGATCTGGTCGTTCGAAGACATGCCCCGCATGCCGAAGGGCCGCTATCGCCTGATGACCGACTACATGGATCGCGTCGGTACCATGGGCAAATCCATGATGTATCGGACGTGCACCGTGCAGGTGAACCTCGACTTCGAATCCGAGGCCGACATGGTGCAAAAGATGCGCGTGGCGCTGGCGCTCCAGCCCGTCGCAACCGCGCTCTTTGCGAATTCCCCGTTCTTTGACGGTCAACCCAATGGCCACAAAAGCTGGCGCAGCCGCGTGTGGCGCGATCTGGACAGCAGCCGGACCGGCATGCTGCCCTTCGTTTTCGAAGAGGATTTCGGGTTCGAGCGCTGGGTCGACTACGCGCTCGGTGTGCCGATGTACTTCGTCTATCGCGACGGGAAATACATCGACGCGCTCGGCCAGTCTTTCCGCGACTTCCTAAAGGGCGAGCTGCCCGCGCTGCCCGGCGAGAAGCCGACGCTGTCGGATTGGGCGGACCACCTGACCACCATCTTCCCCGAAGCGCGCGTGAAGAAATTTATCGAGATGCGCGGTGCTGACGGTGGACCATGGCGCCGCCTGTGCGCGCTGCCGGCGTTCTGGGTTGGTCTGATGTACGACCAGTCCGCGCTCGATGCGGCGTGGGACCTGTGCAAGGACTTTACCGCCCCGCAGCGCGAGGCTCTGCGCATCGCGGCGTCTGAGCAGGGTTTGCAAGCTCAGGTCGATGGTATCAACATGCTGGATCTGGCCCGCAACGTGGTCGATATCGCCGAGGGCGGCTTGAAAGCCCGCGGCAAAGAAGGTGCGGGTGGTCTGGTGCCAGACGAAACGCACTTCTTGAATGCTCTGAAAGAGAGCATCGAGTCCGGCAAAACACCCGCCGACGAACTGCTGGATCGCTACAATGGCGAATGGGGCGGGGACTTAACCCGCATTTACCAAGACTTCAGCTACTAAGATTTTGGCTGGCCGCGTGCCTTGAGTATTTAGACAAAGCAGAAAGGTAGACTTCTTCTTGCTTTAATACTCACAGCGCGCGGCCAGCCAGTTTCACTTCTGCCCGATCTTGGGTTCTGTGCCTGCCATCAGGCGCGAAATGTTCGGAGCGTGGCGGTAGTAGATCAGCACCGCCAGCGCGATCGCCAATCCGACCAGTTGTGGCGCCCCCAGCACATAAGCCCAAATGGGTCCCAGTGCTGCCGCGACAAGTGCCGACAATGACGAGATTTTCAGCGTCTTTGCGGTCACCAGCCACGTGAGGCAGCACGCGATTCCTGCGGGCCAGAACAGCGCGAGCATTGTGCCTAGATACGTCGCAACGCCCTTGCCGCCTTTGAACTTCAGCCAGATTGGGAAGCAGTGTCCGAAAAACGCGGCAAGGCCTGCAATCTGCGCGGCGTCTGGGCCAATGGCAAAGCGCGCGATCAGGACGGCGATTGCGCCTTTGCCGCTGTCCAGAACCAAAGTCGCAGCGGCGGCTGGCTTGTTGCCGGTGCGCAAGACGTTGGTGGCGCCGATGTTTCCTGATCCGATTTGGCGCAGGTCGCCAAGGCCGCAGACACGGGCAATGACCAGACCGAACGGGATAGAGCCAAAGAGATACCCAAGCACCGCCGCAGCGGCCAGAAGGGTCGGGGCAGAGGTGAAGTCGGGGAACATATCAGAGCGCTCCGTAGACGAAATTGCCGCCGACGATCGTGGCGCGGACACGGCCTTCCATGCGGGCGCCGTCGAAAGGGGTGTTCTTGGATTTGGAATTCAGGCGCCAACGGTCCAACACAAAGGGCGCGTCGGGATCAAAGACGACCAGATCGGCAGGCGCATCTGGCGACAAGCGGCCAGAAGGCAGACCAAGACGTTTAGAAGGGTTCAGTGACATGGCGCGGAACAGGGTCGGCAGGTCCAGTTGGCCCGCGTGATACAGACGCATCGCGGCGGGCAGCAGGGTTTCCAGACCGACGGCACCGCTTGCGGCCTCTTCGAAGGGCAGGCGTTTGCTCTCTTCGTCCTGAGGGGTGTGCATGGAGCAGACAATGTCGATCAATCCCGAAGCGACGGCTTCGATCGCGGCTTGGCGATCGTCTTCATCGCGTAGGGGCGGGGTGACTTTGAAAAATGTCCGGTAGTCGGCAACGTCCAGCACGTTCAAGGTCAGGTGGTGGATCGAGATGCCTGCGGTGATATCCAGACCGTTGCGCTTGGCGCGTTCCAGCGCGGGCAGCGCGCGGGCAGTCGTGATCTGGTCAGCGTGGTATTTCGCTCCGGTCATTTCAAGCAGGGCGATGTCGCGGTCCAGTCCCATGCGTTCGGCCATCGGGCTGACCGAAGGCAGGCCACGCAGGGTGGCGAATTTGCCGCCGGTGATGCAAGCGCCCGAGGACAGGCCCGGTTCTTGGGGATGACCGATGACCAGCGCATCAAGGCTGCGGGCGTAGGTCAGTGCGCGACTCAGGACTTTAGTGTTCTGGATCACGCGGGTGGTGTCGGTGAAAGCCACAGCGCCCGCATCCAGCAGGAACCCGATCTCGGTCATTTCCTCGCCGCGCAGGCCCTTGGTCAGGGCCGCCATCGAGTGCATGCGGACGGGCGTGACTTCGCGAGCGCGGCGGGTGACGAATTCCAGCGTTTCAGGGGTGTCGATGACGGGGTTGGTGTCGGGGCGGGTCGCGATGGTGGTCACGCCGCCCGCCGCGGCTGCCAGACCTGCGGTCTTGAAGCTTTCCTTGTGGCGCTCGCCGGGTTCGCAGACCTTGACGCCAATATCGACGATTCCGGGTGCGACGCACATGCCGTCGCAGTCATAGGTCTGATCCACGCGCGGGGCGGGGGCTGCGCCCTCTTTGCCGGTGGCAAGGATGTGACCGCCGTCATAGGCCAGCCAGCCGCGGTATTCAGTGCCTGCTTCGGGGTCGATCAGGCGGGCGTTGGTGAGCAGAGTGGTCATGCCGCTGGGTCCGTTCGTTTGGGGGCGTGCGATCAGGCGGCCAGCCAAAGGGCTAGCGCGATCAGCAGCGCAATCAGAAAGATGGCGAGAAGGGTCGGGAATTTCTTGCGCGGGGCGACTGGGTCAGAGTCCACGCCGGTCAGCACACCTTGGGACGATTCCTGCGGCAGGCTTTCGAAGACCACAGGTGGGACATCCTCGGGGTATTCGCCAATCAGGGTCAGGCGCGGATCAAGGGTTAGATCGTGCTCGCGGCCCGCAAAGGCAGCGGACATCAGGATCATCACATGCCCGTCCAGCGCATTCAGGCGGGCGCGGTCGGGGGCGAGCACATCCTCGGCGATGCCTTGGCCTTCGATCAGGTAGCCAACTAGGCCGAGCCCTTCGAGATCGCTGATGGGGAACACCTCGACGTACTGGGGGTCGATCAGATCGATCCCGAGCAGTTCAGAAACCTTGGTGTTCACTTCGAGGTAGGGCTGGACCTCGAACGCATCCATCGAGAGGGCAAAGACGCGGATTGCGCCTGCCTCGTTTTCTTTGATGTGCAGGGTCTGGGTCATGCCATCATACCCGCGTCTGTGCGGCGGGCACGCAGGTTGCGGGCCAAGAGGTCCATCGCGGCCATACGGACGGCGACACCCATTTCGACCTGTTCTTGAATGACGCTGCGGTTGATATCGTCGGCGATTTCGCCATCAATCTCGACGCCGCGGTTCATTGGGCCAGGGTGCATGACGATCGCGTCGGGCTTGGCGTAGGCCAGCTTTTCCGCGTCCAGACCATAGCGGTGGTAGTATTCGCGTTCGGACGGGATAAAGCCGCCGTCCATCCGTTCCTTCTGGAGGCGTAGCATCATGACCACGTCCACATCCTTCAGGCCTTCGCGCATGTCGTCGTAGACCTCGACGCCGAACTCCTTGAAGGGGGCGGGCAGCAGGGTCGGCGGGCCGATCAGACGGATACGGTTCTCCATCTTGCCCAAGAGCAGGATGTTAGAGCGTGCCACGCGGCTGTGGGCGATGTCCCCGCAGATGGCGATGTTCAGGCGCTGGAGGCGTCCGCCCTTGGCGCGGCGAATGGTCAGCGCGTCCAGCAGGGCCTGTGTAGGGTGCTCGTGCTTGCCGTCACCCGCATTCAGGACCGCGCAGTTCACCTTTTGCGCCAGCAGGTCTACGGCGCCGGAATGAGGGTGCCGCACCACAAGCAGGTCGGGGTGCATCGCGTTCAGGGTCATCGCGGTGTCGATCAGGGTCTCGCCCTTTTTGATCGAGCTGGCCTGCATCGCCATGTTCATCACGTCTGCGCCCAAACGCTTGCCCGCCAATTCGAAACTGGCCTGCGTGCGGGTCGAGTTCTCGAAGAACATGTTAATCTGGGTCAGGCCGGTCAGAGCATCCGAATGCTTGATGTCGCGCCGGTTCAGGTCAACGTAGACCTCGGCCAGATCAAGCAGTGTGGTGATGTCGAACGGGTTGAGTTGTTCGATCCCCAGCAGATGGGCGTGCGCGAAACTCATGGATCCTCCGTAGTCGTTGGGCACGGTATAGCAGGGCTTTGGCCTGCGGCAAGGCATAGGGTCCCTTTACGCCGCACGAAACCGCCCCTAGCTTGCGCGGTATGGAAGAACACTGGGATTCTCATGCCGCATTAGCGGCGCTGGCATGGCAGCTTGAGGCTGGCGTGACCGATGCTGTATGCGATGACCCTGTGGACCGATTTGCAGCCGCAGAAGAGGCTGCGAAAGCCGCCGAAGCCGCAGCGCCCACTGGTGTGCAGATGCCCCAAAAGAAGGCTGCGCCGCCCCCGAAGATCACTGAAAAAGATCCTGTGGTCGAGGCACAAGAAGCAGCGAACGCCTGCCATGATCTGGTGTCCTTGCGCAGCGCGATGGAGCGTTTCGATCTATGTCAATTGAAGCGGGGGGCCAAACAGTTGGTCTTTTGCGACGGGCATCCCTCTGCCCGCGTGATGATTCTAGGCGAAGCGCCAGGTCGGGACGAAGACCGCGAAGGGCGTCCCTTTGTCGGGCGCGCGGGGCAACTCTTGGACCGGATGCTGGCTGCGATTGGACTGGACCGTCAGGTGGAAGGCGCGGACGGGTGCTATATCACCAATGTTCTGCCGTGGCGCCCGCCCCAGAATCGTGACCCGAACACGCAGGAAATCGCGATGATGATGCCCTTTGTGCAGCGTCATGTGCAGTTGGCGGCGCCGGATGTGATTGTGCTGATGGGAAACATCTCGTGTCAGGCAGCGCTGGGAAAACGCGGGATCACCCGTTTGCGCGGTCAGTTCACGCAGGCTTTTGATCGGCCTGCACTTCCGATGTTTCACCCAGCTTTCCTGCTGCGCAACCCTGCCGCCAAGCGTGAGGCATGGGCGGATCTTTTGACTCTGCGCACGCACCTGAATGAAAGGGCCAAATCATGAGCCGAATCGACGAGACCAAGGAATTCATTCCTGTTCGTATCGCCGTCCTAACCGTCAGCGACAGCCGCTCGATGGACGAGGACCGCAGCGGTGACATGCTGGTCCAACGTATCCAAGAGGCGGGCCACGTGGTGGTCGATCGCATGATTGTACGCGACGAGCGCGATGAAATCGCCTCGCGGCTACGGATGTGGAGCGAGACGCCCGTGATCGACGTCGTCATCTCAACCGGTGGAACGGGTTTGACGGGGCGCGATGTCACTGTCGAGGCGCACCGCGATGTCTATGAGAAAGAGATCGACGCTTTTGGCACCGTGTTCACCATGATCTCGATGCAAAAAATCGGGACTTCGGCGGTACAAAGTCGTGCGACCGGCGGTGTGGCCAATGGCACCTACATGTTCGCCCTGCCGGGCAGTCCCGGCGCGTGCAAGGATGCATGGGACGAGATTCTGAAGTGGCAACTCGATTACCGTCATCGCCCCTGTAATTTCGTTGAAATCATGCCCCGTCTCGAAGAGCACAAGCGCCGCAAATGACCGGATTTGTCAAAGTTGGTAACGTCCCCGAGGTGATCGGATGGCGTGCTGCCGTTGTCGCGGCCTTTGACGTGCAGGGCCGCGTGCTGATGCAGTTGCGCGATGACATGCCCCATGTGGCGGGCGCAGGTCGGTGGAGCATGTTTGGCGGCGCGGTCGAAGAAGGCGAAGACCTGCTGACCGCCGCGCGTCGCGAATTCCAAGAAGAAACCGGCATTTCCCTAGCTGCGCATGAGTTGATGCCGTGGGCCGTGCTGCCCGCGAGCAAGCGCGCGGATGGCGCCCTGTTTATTCACCGCTGTACCCGCCTAATTGATCCGTCAGAGATTTCATTGGGCGAAGGCGCTGGCTTCGGTTTTCTGACCCGAGGCCAAGTGGCACGGTTCGACGTGATCCCTCAGATGCAACAGATGTTAGCCCAACTCTGCGTTTGACTTTTTTCTGCGACGGAAAGACGGTCTCGCTTCGTAACAGTGTTGTGGCTTGGCATATGTCCTGCCGCACCTATTCTTTTCGCGGACACCATTTTGTGAGCGGGGACGTGCCATGCGCTTTTTGCGTCAGGCTATGACAGGACTCTTTCTTGCGGCGTTGACGGCTGCCTTGCTGGTCTGGGCTGGCGCCTTGGTGCGCGACGCGGTTCAAGAGAAATTAGCGGACTCTCCGCGCGGGCGCCCCGCCCAAGAACGCGTTTTTGCCGTGAATATCGTCGAGGCGCAGCCCGATACGATTCAGCCTGTTTTGCAGGCTTTCGGTCAGGTTCAAAGCCGCCGAACGTTGGAAATCCGCGCGTCCGCCGCAGGCACAGTGGTCGAAGTTGCCGAGAATTTTGTCGAAGGCGGCTTGGTAAAGGCGGGCGAAGTTTTGGCCCGCATTGATCCGGCCCAAGCCGAAGCTGCCTTGCGCAGCGCCGAAGCGGATTTGTTGGATGCTGAGGCCGAGGTGCGCGACGCCGACCGGGCGCTGCTCTTGGCCAGAGATGATCTGACAGCGACCAGAGGTCAGGCGGAACTGCAGGAAAAGGCGCTGCAGCGCCAGCTCGACTTGCAAAATCGCGGGGTCGGTAGCGCGTCCGCGGTTGAGACGGCAGAACTGGCGGTTGCACAGGCCAGTGCGAATGTTCTGTCATCCCGTCAGGCATTGGCAAATGCCGAAGCACGGATCGATCTGGCTAAAACCGCTCTGTCCCGGGCTCAAATAGCGCGGGATGAGGCCGAGCGCGACTTGAATGACACTGTGATCCGCGCGGGATTTGATGGCGCATTGTCGGCGGTTAATGTGGTCGAGGGCGGTCTTGTTTCCCAGAACGAAGCTATGGCGACCGTGGTGGACCCGATGCTGTTGGAGGTCAGTTTTCGCGTTTCAACGGAACAGTTCGCGCGTTTGCTGGATGAAACAGGCGCATTGCGGCCCGCGCCAGCCAACGTCGTACTGGATGTGGCTGGCGGAAATATCGAGCGGCCCGCGACCCTGACCCGCGCCAGTGCCGCCGTGGCCGAAGGGCAGAGTGGTCGACAACTTTTTTCCCGTATCGACGATCCACGCGGTTTGAAACCGGGTGATTTTGTGCGGGTCGAGACGATGGAACCCGCGCTTGAGAATGTGGTGCGCTTGCCTGCGACCTCGGTGGATTCGTTGCCGACCGTGCTGGTGATGAACGAGGATGATCGTCTGACAGCGCTGCCCGTAACCTTGCTCCGCCGGCAGGGCGATACCGTGCTGGTCCGCGGCGATGGACTGGCGGGTCAGCGCGTGGTGGCGGAACGGACGCCTTTACTCGGGACAGGCATCAAGGTCCGCGCTCTGGGGCAGCCCGAAGCACCACCCGAAATGATTGAACTGTCCGAGGAACGTCGGGCCGCGCTTGTGGCCTATGTCGATGCGAACACGCGAATGCCTGCCGCAGCCAAGGAACGGATAAAGGCGGAATTGCAGGAAAAAACCGTATCTAAGGAAACTGTCGATCGGCTGGAAAGCCGGATGGGGAGCTAACAAATGCAGGGGGCAGGGCGCGGGATCCTTTCGTATTTTACTCGTCATGGGACGGCGGCGAACCTGCTCTTGGTGATCCTGCTGGCCTCTGGTCTGCTCGCCATCCCGCAAATGCGGGCGCAATTCTTTCCCGATGTGGTGGTCGATGATCTGGATGTCTCGATCACGTGGGATGGGGCCGGGGCCGAGGATGTGGATGGCGCGATCGTCCAGCTCCTGGAGCCTGTGTTGCTGGCGGTCGAAGGAGTGACTGACGCGTCATCGTCCAGCCGCGAGGGTGGGGCGACGATCACGCTCGAATTCGAACCGGATTACGACATCGACCGTGCAGTAGACGAAGTGCAGTCCGCACTCGACCAAGTGAACGACCTGCCCGAAGACGCCGAGGACCCGCAAGTGGTGCGCGGCGGCTGGCGAGATCGCGTGACCGATGTGGTAATCACCGGTCCGATTGGGGTGGATCAGTTGGCTCGCTTTGCCGATGAATTCGTGGTCCGTCTATTCGATTCAGGTGTCACCCGCACAACGATCCGAGGCGTCGCTGCCCCGCAAACCTTGATCGAGGTGCCGTCTTATCAGCTGATTGCCCATGACCTGAGCATGGCCGAAATCGCCTCTGCCATCGCAGCAGAAGTCAGCGCAAACCCCGCGGGCGACGTGGACTCGGTGAACGCGCGGGTTCGGACTGGGGTCGAAAAACGCGGTGCAGACCAGATCGCCGCGATCGTGCTGAAATCCAATCAGGACGGAACCTCGCTGACCGTCGGCGATGTGGCTGACATACGGGTCGAAGGCGTCGACCGAGCGCGCACCTATTTCGTAGGCTCTGATCCGGCGATCACAATCCGTGTGGACCGATCGCCTACAGGCGACGCCATCGGCATCCAGCGCAGCGTCGAAGAGGTGGCGGCGCAGATGCAGGCCACCTTGCCCGAGGGCACGACGATTGATCTGATCCGCACGCGGGCCGAAGCGATCACGGGACGTCTGAACATTCTCCAAGAGAACGGACTCATGGGGTTGGGCTTGGTTGTTCTGTTGCTGTTCCTGTTCCTGAACGCGCGCATTGCGTTATGGGTCGCGGCGGGCATTCCGGTGGCGATGCTGGCCGGGATCGCGCTGATGTATGCCTTTGGGATCACGATCAACATGATCTCTCTCTTTGCGCTGATCATCACATTGGGCATCGTGGTGGATGACGCCATCGTGGTTGGTGAACACGCGGATTTCCGTGCCCGAAGGCTGGGAGAGGACGCCGTCACAGCAGCAGAAAACGCGGCACGGCGGATGATTTTGCCGGTGTTTGCGGCGACAATTACGACCGTCACGGCGTTTTTTGGACTGGTCACGATTGGCGGTCGGTTTGGTGAGTTGATCGCAGACATCCCGTTTACGGTGATTGTGGTGCTGATCGCTTCGATCGTGGAATGCTTCCTGATTCTGCCCAACCACCTGTCCCATGCGCTGGCGCATACGGCCCAAAACCACTGGTACGACTGGCCCTCGCGTCAAGTGAACAAAGGTTTCCGCTGGGTGCGCGATGTGGTCTTTCGCAGGGTGATGCAGGCAGTGGTAACCTTGCGCTATCCGGTTCTGGCTTTGGCGATCCTGCTCCTGGCGTCGCAGGCGGCGCGGTTTATCTCTGGCCAGGTGACATGGCGGTTCTTTAACGCGCCAGAGCGGTCGAGCGTGTCGGGCAACTTTGTCATGATCAATGGTGCGGATCGCAGCGATAGCATCGAGATGATGCGCGAACTGCAGCGCGCCACCGAGGCTGTCGCGAGTCGGTTCGAGGGCGAGCATGGCGTGAACCCCGTGACTTATGCGATTGCCGAAATCGGGGGAAACACAGGTCGTCCGATCTCTGGCAGTGGTGACAAGGACAGCGATCTGCTCGGCTCTATCGCGATTGAACTCGTGGATGCCGACGCGCGCCCCTATTCGAGTTTTGAATTCGTGGCCGCCCTGCAGGAAGAGGTGAACCAGCATCCCCTGGCCGAAATTGTCAGCTTCCGTGGCTTCCGCTCAGGGCCAGGAGGGGATGCGCTGGACGTCCAGTTCTACGGTGCCACGGCCGAAACCCTAAAAGCCGCGTCCGAGGCGCTGAAGGATGCGCTGATCCAGTTTCCCGAAGTCTCAGCGGTCGAGGACAATCTGGCTTACGACAAGCAAGAATTGGTGCTGGAACTGACTGCCCAAGGGCAGGCGCTGGGGTTTGATATCGACAGCCTTGGCACCGTGATCCGCAACCGTCTGAACGGGATTGAGGCGGCGAGCTACCCCTTGGGGCCGCGTAGCGCGACCATTCGCGTAGAATTGCCCGAAGGTGAAACAGCTGCTGATTTTCTGGACCGGATGATGATGCGGACGGCGCAGGGCGAATATGTGCCCTTGTCGGACATTGTTTCTGTCACCCGCCGCGATGGATTTTCTACAGTCCGCCGCGAGAACGGGATCCGACTTATTTCGATCACAGGCGATGTTTCCGAGGATGACCCCGCCCGTGCTGCCGAAATCCAGAGCATCATGGAGCAAGACATCCTGCCGCAAATCGCGTCGGAGTATCAGGTGGAGTTCCGAATCGCTGGCCTGTCAGAGCAAGAAGACGAGTTTTTGTCCGATGCGCGGACGGGTCTGATTCTGGTTCTGCTGACGATTTACCTGATTCTCGCTTGGGTCTTTGCCAGCTGGTCGCGCCCCTTGGTGGTGATGAGCGTGATTCCCTTTGGTCTTGTCGGGGCGATCTGGGGGCACTTCATCTGGGATGTGCCGCTGTCGATGTTCACTGTTGTCGGCCTTCTTGGGATGACGGGGATCGTGATCAACGACTCGATCGTTCTAGTGACCACAATCGATGAATACGCCAAGGAGCGTGGGATCATTCCTTCGATCATCGACGGGGCTACCGACCGGTTTAGGCCCGTTCTGCTCACCACGCTCACCACGGTTCTCGGACTTGCGCCGTTGCTTTACGAGACCTCAGCCGATGCGCAGTTCCTGAAGCCTACGGTGATCACGTTGGCCTACGGTCTTGGCTTCGGGATGTTCCTCGTGCTGCTGGTCGTGCCGGCGCTGATAGCAATCCAGACTGATATCGGTCGTCTGATGGGGGCAGCGCGCACTGCGAGCAAAGCTTCTCGTGCGCCAGTCGTGCAGCGGGGCACACAGTTGACGGCTTTGGCGATTTTCCTGTGGGGGGCTTTGACGATCGGTTGGGTGGCTGTCACCGGCGCTGCGCTGCCGCAGGTAGCAGCTGTGCTGCCGATGGTTCAAAGCATGGGCGGCGCGTTTGTGGTTTTTGCAGTCGGAACGATGGTGCTGACCCTGATCGGGTTTGGGCTGACGGCGTCAATGATGGGCCGCCGCGCGGCTTAATCGCAGCCGTGCACTTCGACCGCGTAGTCGCTGCCAAGCACAGTAAAGGTGATCGCCGAACGGTCGATCATCATGCTGCTGCCGGAGATCGCGCTCAAATCCGCAGAAATGTGCAGGGTGTTCCCCGCGCGGCGCGTTTCAGCCGGATCGACCCAAATGCGTGGGTTGTTTACCTCGACCACAGAGCTTTCGCGCGTCCCCGAGGGCGGCATGGCCAATGTTGCGTTTAGGGTCAGTCCAGCGCTGGTGGGTTCCAGATCACAGTCGACGTCGCGAACGCCTGCTTCGGACCGGCTAAACGGGCGAGAGGCCATGGCCGCAGCGATTTTGGGGTCACGGTGACCTTGGAGCGGAAGGTCTGCTGAAAAAGGCAGCGTGACCGGCATGCAGATTTCCTCGCAGACGCCCATATCCACTTGGCCGCGTAAAATGATCGGTTTGCTCGGGTCTTGGGGGACGAGGCGCATGGGCAGCACGAGCCCGTCTTTGTAGCCAATCGTCTTGTAACCACTGCTCTCGAAGACCTCTGGCGCAGGCCAGATGAAGCCGACGGACTTCAGGTTCTCGGACCCACTCCAGTCGAAATAGGGGGGGATTCCGGCCTCGCCCGGCGCACGCCAGTAAGTTTTCCAGCCCGGCGCCAAAGCCACATCCAGCGCCGCAATGTGAGATCCATCAGATTCTTTCCACCCGGACAGGATCTGGTGGTGGATTGTGTCATCGTAACTACCGGCCACAGCGGGCGCGGCAGCACACAAAGCGAGGGTCAGAGAAAGGGCGCGGCTGTGTTTCATCTCTTACAAATGCGATGTGTCCTTGGTTTTTCCAAGTCACATTGCAGCGAGAGAGTGTGTTACAACGCCTTGCCAGTGACAGAAATGCAGCACATGCTGTTCGGTATGAGCAGCAACACCACAGACCTGACCGGCAAACTTCTGATCGCGATGCCAGAAATGGGCGACCCCCGCTTTGAGCGGAGCGTCGTTTATTTGTGTGCCCACTCTGACGAGGGTGCGATGGGCCTGATCGTCAACAAACCGACCGATGATGTGGTCCTCGGCGATCTGCTAGAGCAACTGGATATTCCGCTGGGGCCGTCCACGCGCAACATCATCGTGCACTATGGCGGTCCGGTCGAGCATGGGCGTGGTTTTGTCCTACATTCAAGCGATTACCAGTCGGACAGTGCCACGCTACAGGTCGACTCGCGCTTTGGCATGACGGCCACTGTGGACATCTTGCAAGAGCTGGCGCGGGGCGAAGGGCCGTCTAGCGCTCTCATGGCCCTGGGCTACGCGGGATGGGGGCCAAACCAGCTGGAAGAAGAGCTGCAAGAGAACGGCTGGCTCGTCTGTGATGCCGAGCTGGAGCTGGTCTTTGGCACCGCCGACACGGACAAATGGATGAGCGCGCTGCACTCGATGGGCATCGACGCGCTGAACTTGTCCGCGAGCCAAGGCCGCGCTTAATCGCGAGGGGCTGCGGCGCGGTTCAGGCGGTCATTGATGGCTAAACCCAACCCGTGATTCGGAATCGGCGCGACCGCGATGCCGTGGGGCGCGAGAGCATCCAGAGTGTGGAGCGCGGGGAACAGATTCGTCGCGGCCTCGGTTACGTCGCCGCTTTCCGATAGGTTCAGATCGCATTCCATGTCTCCGAAGCCCAGCAGCAATTCGTCACCTTCGCGGGTGGTCGCGTTCAGGCGGACTTTGGCACCGGGGGCGTAGTGAGAGACCAACTGGCCAGGAGCGGTGATGCCTTCGCCTGCGCCGGCCAAGGGCTGACCCAATGCTTTTTCAGCATCCTCGATCGATAAACCACCGGGGCGCAGCAAGCGCGGGGTGCCGTCATAGACTCCGATGATGGTCGACTCGACGCCGACAGGGCAAGGTCCGCCGTCCAGAACAGCGGCGATGCGGCCGTTCAGTCCGGCCATCACGTGCTCTGCCGTAGTGGGGCTGATCTTGCCCGACGGATTGGCCGAAGGCGCGGCCAAAGGGCAGTCGCTGATGGTCAGAACTTTGCGCGCCAAATCATGGGCGGGTAGGCGGATCGCGACGGTTTCCAGTCCGGCGGTCACAAGCGGCGATAGGCCGTGACCCTCTTTCAGTGGAAGCACAAGTGTCATCGGACCGGGCCAGAAGGCATGGGCCAGTGATTCTGCCATTTCGTTCCAGACCACATAGCGATGGGCGGCCTCGATACTAGGCAGATGAACGATCAGCGGATTGAAACTGGGGCGCCCTTTGGCCTCGTAGATCGCAGCGACAGCGGCGTCGTTTCGTGCATCCCCAGCGAGTCCATAGACCGTCTCGGTCGGTAGCGCGACAAGGCGCCCTTCGCGCAAAAGCTCGCTCGCGTGCTGAACGCCTGCGTCGGTGTCTGGCAAAATCTGGGTGTTTTCTACGACCATAGTTTCTGTGACGCCGCGTTTCAGTTGATGGAAAGAGGGCAACGGATAGGGTTCCCGTTAACCAGACCCATAACGGGGCCGAAGCCCAAGGCCAAGCCCGCTTGAGAGGAGCACGCCATGCCCTATCGCGCGCCGATAAACGAGTTCAGCTTTATTTTCGATAACATCGTCGGTCTCGGCGATGTCACCAGCACCCCTCTGTTCGAGGATGCGTCACACGACGTGGTGACTGCCATTCTGTCAGAAGCCGCCAAGCTGAGCGATGAAAAGCTGGCCCCAGTGAACCGTTCGGGCGACGAACATCACACGGTTTTGGAGAACGGCGTCATGCGTGCGGCCCCCGGATATGGCGAGGCGTACCAAGCCATTGCCGAAGGCGGCTGGGTTGGGATCGCGGCCCGTCCTGAATCGGGCGGCATGGGGCTGCCCATGACCGTGGCAAGCGCGGTGAACGACATGATGGGCGCAGCCTGTCTGTCGCTGCAACTGGTGCCGTTGCTGTCCATGGGACAGATTGAGGCGCTGGAGCATCATGCCTCGGACGCGATCAAGGAACTCTACCTGCCCAAGCTGACCAGCGGTGAATGGACCGGCACGATGAACCTGTCCGAACCGCAGGCTGGTTCGGACGTGGGTGCTTTGGCGACCAAGGCAGAGCCGAATGGTGACGGCACATTCTCGATCACCGGTCAGAAGATCTGGATCAGCTGGGGCGACGCGGATTTTGCGGAAAACATCTGCCATCTGGTACTGGCCCGCCTGCCCGACGCGCCCAAGGGGACCAAAGGCATCAGCCTGTTCATGGTGCCCAAGTTCGTGCCCGACGCAGACGGCAACCCGGGTGAGCGTAACGACCTGCGCGTCGTCAGCATCGAGGGCAAGATGGGCCTGCACGGTAGCCCGACCTGCGTGATGGAATATTCCGGTTCCAAAGGCTGGCTGGTCGGCCCCGAGGGCGGCGGCATGGCGGCCATGTTCACCATGATGAACAATGCGCGCCTCGGCGTCGGGGTTCAGGGTGTTTCGTCGGCCGAAGGTGCCTATCAGCACGCGCTGGCGTATGCGATGGAACGCAAACAGGGCCGCACTCCGGTCGAGGGACCGGGCACCATCATCGACCACGCCGATGTGCGCCGGATGCTGGCCGAATCGAAGTGCGATATCTTTGCGGCGCGCTGTATTGCGCTCGCCTGTGCGGCGGCGATCGATATGGGCAACGCGACCGGTGATGCGGCGTGGAAGGCCCGCGCAGCTTTCCTGACCCCTATTGCCAAGGCATTCGGCACCGAGACGGGCATGCGCGTGTCCGAAACCGGTGTGCAGATCTTTGGTGGCATGGGCTTTGTCGAGGAAACTGGCGCAGCGCAATACTACCGCGATGTTCGTGTGACCGCGATTTACGAGGGCACCAACGGTATTCAGGCCATGGACCTTGTGGCGCGGAAACTGATGGATGGCGGCGAGGCGGCGTATGCCTTGCTGGACGAGATTGAGGCTGATGCAGAAAAGGCCCGCGCGACCCTGCCCGAATTGGCTGAGCCCGTCTGGCAAGCGACGGAGACTCTGCGCGAGGCGACCGAATGGCTGGTTTCTCAGGGCGACTTGCAGGACCGTTTCGCTGGCGCGGTGCCGTTCCTGATGGGCTTTGCCCGTGTGTTGGGGGGCTACTACCACTTGAAGGCCGCGCTGGCCGAAGGGGGCGAGGGCACCCGCAGCCGTCTGGCAAAGTTCTACATTGACCGCCTGCTGCCAGAGCATATCGGTCTGCTGACACATGCACGTCAGGGGGCGGTTGACCTTTATGCGATCACCCACGATGACCTCGTGGCATGAGCGCAAAGACAGGCATCCGTTATCCATTCCCCGACCCGCCCGCCGAAGGCGAGGCCATTGAAATTGCGGAAGGCGTCCTCTGGCTCCGCCTTCCGCTGCCCATGGCGCTGGACCATGTAAACGTCTACGCCCTGCGCGACGCGGACGGCTGGACCATCATCGACACCGGCATGAATAGTCGCCGCACCCGTGCGATCTGGGAGCAATTGATGGCTGGCCCGCTGCAAGGCCTGCGCGTGCAGCGCGTGATCGGCACTCATCACCACCCCGACCACATCGGTCTGGCGGGGTGGTTTCAGGCCAACGGCGCCGAGCTTTTGATGGCTCGCACCGGCTGGCTGATGGCGCGGATGCTGCAACTGGACGAGCAAGAGCGGCCGACAGAAGAAGCCGTCACCCACTGGCAGCGCGCTGGCATGGACGATGCCATTCTGGAGCAGCGCCGGAATGAACGTCCCTTTAACTTTTGCGATATGGTCCACCCGATGCCGCTGGGGTACACCCGCCTTCGGCAGGACGACACGATCCGCATGGGCGGGCGCGACTGGACCGTGCACATCGGCGGCGGTCACGCGCCTGAGCATCTGACTTTTTGGTCCAACGACGACCATCTGGTGATTTCCGGCGATCAGATCATCAGCTCGATCAGCCCCAACGTTGGCGTCTACGCCACCGAGCCAGAGGCGGATCCGCTCGCCGACTGGATCGAGGCCTGTGAGCGGCTGGGTGTGCTTGCCCGAGAGGACCATTTGGTACTGGCAGGGCACAAGCTGCCCTTTACCGGTTTGCCGACCCGCATGCGTCAACTGAAAGAGAATCACCACAATGCGCTGCCTCGTCTGGTAGACTGGTTGGACGAACCCAAAAAGGCGACCGACTGCTTTCCCGTCTTGTTCCGTCGCAAGATCGGGGAGGGGGAATATGGGCTTGCACTGGTTGAAGCCGTTGCTCACTTGAACCATTTGCACCATCAAGGTCTCATTACACGTGATTTAGGGGCGGATGGTGCTTGGCTTTGGCGAAAGGCTGGCTAAAACTCTGCGGCAAAGCACCCCTTCGACGAAGTGGTGACAGGGCCGCTAAAATCGAATAAACGCGGCAGCGACGAACAGGAAAGGACGCCCAAGATGGCTGAACACAAGCAAGGCAGCATGGACATCACTGAACAGGAAAAGACCTTTGACGGGTTCATCAAGTTCTCCAAGAACGCGACGATCCTCATCATCCTGTTCCTGATCTTCTTGGCCCTGACCGGCGCCTAAAGTTTCCCACCGGGGGTTTTATGAAACGTCGTTTTTTCCTGCTGGGTGCACCAGCAGTGTTGGCAGGCTGTGCCGCAGAACCGATTTGGGCCCCCGATAACGAAGTGAACCGCTGGCGGTACCGACATGACGGTCCGCCCGCGATTACCCTTTATACGATGATCAGTAATGATACGGATGCCGGCGCGCACTCGGGGCTGATGATCAATGCCAGCGAGCGGATCCTGTTTGATCCCGCAGGCAGTTACCATTTTGCCGAAACGCCCGAACGCAACGATGTCTTCTTTGGCATCACCGAACGGATTCGCGATTTCTACGAGCGGTACCATTCGCGTGTGACCTTCCGCGTCGTTGCGCAAGAGGTCATCGTGACCCCCGAGGTCGCGCAGACCATCTACAACCGCGCACTGAACTTCGGCGCCGTGCAAAAGGCGAACTGCACCCGCGCGGTCAGCACCGTGTTGCAGGACTTGCCGCCGTTCCAGAACGTGGGTGTGACGTGGTTCCCCAAAACGCTCATGCGCGATTTTGAGGATATTCCTGGTGTCAAAGAGCGCCTGATCTTTGAAACCGATGAGGATAACAAGGATCTGGCGCTCAAGGCATTTAACGCCGAGGCAGAGTTCAACGCCCGTCAGGCGACCAAAGCCGCCAATTAACCCAAGATGTAGAGCAGTGAGTACAGCGTCACCGCCCCGCCTACGATGGCGAGGATGACATTGCGTGTGACGTAGCCCAAGGCTGCGGTTACGAATGCTGCCCCCAGACGTGCGGGGTCCGGCGCTCCGCCCGTTGCGGCGGGGAACAGGATCGCGGGCGCGACCAACCCGGGCAGAACGGCTACGGCGGTGTAGCGCAGATGGCGCAGCACCCATTCGGGGAGTTCGCGGTCTCCAATCAGGCCAAGAAACACAAAGCGCAGGAAATAACTGCCCGCGCCAAGGCCAAAGATCACGATCCAGAGTTTGAGTGTTGGGATGTCGGTCATGATCATGCTGCCTTTGCGGTCACGCGGCGTTCGATTTCTGCGCCGACGGCCATCGCTGTGATGGCGGCGATCAGAAGGCCAAGGTTATAGGGCAGGCCCATGAAGACGAGCGCCAGTACGATCGACGTAAACGCGGCCGCGATATGTGCCAGCGTGCGCAGAGCGGGCGCAATGATCGCGAGGAACGTAATCGGTACGGCAAAATCCAAGGCAAGCCCGTCGGGAATCGAATTGCCGAGCAGTGCACCTGCAATGGTCGAGGCGTACCAAAGGGGGACAACCGAACTGGCAGTGCCAACAAAGTAGGCAAACTTCTGTGATGGCGTCCGGTCGGGGTTCTTTTCGAACTCTAGCACAGAGGTCGCGTAGGTCTGGTCCACCAAGAGATAGGCGGCAAAAGCGCGCTTCCACAGGGGCATGTGGCCCAAATGGGGCGTGATCGACGCGGAATACATCGCCATCCGCAAGTTCACGGCCAGCGCAGAGATGAGCGCAATCGCGGCGGGCAGGTTGTCCGACAGCAATTGGAGCGCCGTGAACTGGGCCGCTCCTGCGATCACGACAACAGAGAAGGCCAGCGCCTCGAACACGTTTAGGCCCGCTTCGGTCGCAACAACACCGAACAGCAGGCCAAAGGGAACAATCACCAAAATGAACGGTGCGCCAGCTTTCATACCTTGGAAGAACTGGCTGCGGTCAGAGACGGCTTGCATGAGGGATCCTGCGGCTATTTTGCCTGAGAATCGCTAGTCCATCATTCGCGCTGATGCAATTAGGCGTGATGATAAAGTTTTGTTGGGTTGATCGTCACAATGCTTGCTTGTGATCTCGCGCCAATGCGCGGTACGGGCTTACAATTTAGTCGAATGTGCCCGCTGCGCGGCCTACTAGCATGAAAGCCCTGGCAGATCGGGTGTCGGCGAAAAGGTTGATTTCCTCGTCGCTTGCATTGTCTGCAAAGCTGGCGAACACCTTGTCGAACCGGCGCAGGAAGTGGTGGGCTGCATCGCGGAAGATCGGGTCTTGGCGCATGCGTCCTGCGGTCAGCGCCAGTGAGGACCGATCCCGAATGCCGCCAAGGGTCGAAACCGCTCCGCCACGTTCGCCTGCCGCAAATTTACGCCACAACTCGGGGCGGGCGCGGTCAGGGCGTAGGTCATCCATGTAGATGCCGTCTTGGCTGAGCAGGGTCAGAATATCTTGGGCCGCTTGGATGAGTTGCGAGGCCTGATGATCCGCGAGCCCGCGGCGCAGGGCGGCGAAGCCCTCTTTGTCATCAGGGGTCTCAGGGAAGTGGAGGGCACGGATGAAGTCTGTGTTCGACAGCGGCTGCGCATCGTCCTGGTCCGAAATCCCAAGCGCTAGGGTCGGCTGATCTTCGGACTCGGAGACACTCGGGGTGGCAGGCAAGGCACGGATCGCATCCATCCGGCGCGAGGACGAGAACATCGCCAACGCGCTCTCGGTTTGCTGTTGGGTGGCGACCAGATCTTCGAGCTTCTTGATCAGGGCGGGGTCTACGCCTGTGTTGCGCGGGGCATGCTGCTGGCTGGCCAGATAGGTCTGACGAATACCATCGATGGCAATCTGAAGGCGCGCCGCCTCTTGGCGCATGATGCGCGCGGAACGGGCCGCGGTTGCGCCGACCCACATCATGCCGATGGGCATGAACACGGCCAGCACTTCGATCACGATGCGCAGGCCGTCGCCGTCATTTTCCGTTTCGATCCCAAAGAAAAAAAGTGCGCACAGGGCGAGCCAGACAATCGTCAGCGCCACGGCGATCCACTCACCGGGGCTGACGTCGAATTTGGGCTCTACATCGCTGCGGTCGTAAAGACCCGGCGGTGTGCTGCCCTGCGTGCTGTTGGACATAGTCGTGTCCTTAGACGTAGGAAATCTTCAGGACTTCGTAGGACTTTTCGCCGCCGGGGGTGCGAACCTCGACGCTGTCACCCTCTTCTTTGCCGATCAGGGCGCGGGCGATGGGCGATTTGATGTTCAGTAGACCCTTTTCGATGTCGGCTTCGTATTCGCCAACGATCTGCCAGGTTTTCTCTGCATCGGTATCCTCGTCGACGACGGTCACGGTCGCGCCGAACTTGATCGAGCCCGATAGCTTGGCCGGATCGATGACATCTGCCAGCGAAATGATGCCTTCGAGTTCCTTGATGCGGCCCTCGATGAACGACTGCTTTTCGCGCGCCGAGTGGTATTCGGCGTTTTCCGACAGGTCGCCGTGTTCACGCGCTTCGGCGATCGCTTTGATGATCGCGGGGCGTTCCACCGACTTCAGGTGCTTCAATTCGCTCTCGAGCGCGGTTGCGCCCGCGCGGGTCATAGGTACTTTTTCCATGGCCTCAGAATCCGTTATCGGCCCTGCCCCTGTCAGGGAGGGCCGGTTTTTAGGGTTACGCTACCTGAACTGAGGCGGGCGGTAATTTCAAGAGCCATATGAATATGGGACGGGATTCCTGCGATTCCCGCGCAAAAGGGCCGGCGTTTCTGCGCGCAACATGAAAGCGGGCCTACATTTTGATAGGAATGCTATGTCTAGGGTGCCTATTTGCTGTGCCTATACTCCGGGGGCAAAAAATAGGCTGTGCTTTGAGTGTTTGTGCTTTAGCAGGGCTTGTGCCGCAATGCCGCATTCAGCCATTTTAACGTCGTGTCGCGATTGACCGGCAGGGCTGATCCTGCGTAACACTGCGCCAAGTTTGAAATATTATTGCGCGAACGAGACAGAGGAGCCAGCAGCATGACCGAGATTGTGCGCGAAGCCATGGAATATGACGTCGTCATCGTTGGGGCCGGACCTGCCGGTCTGTCGGCGGCGATCCGTCTCAAGCAGCTGGACGCCGATCTAGACGTCGTCGTTCTGGAAAAGGGCTCCGAAGTGGGTGCCCACATCCTGTCGGGCGCGGTGCTGGACCCCTGCGGTCTGGATGCCCTGATCCCCGATTGGAAAGAGAAGGGCGCACCGATCAATGTGCCCGTCAAAGAAGACAACTTCTATGTACTAGGTGAGGCTGGCAAAATCCGTGTGCCGAACTTCCCCATGCCGAAACTGATGAACAACCACGGCAACTACATCGTCTCGATGGCGAATGTTTGCCGCTGGATGGCCGAGCAAGCCGAAGAACTGGGTGTCGAGATTTTCCCCGGCATGGCCTGTTCCGAGCTGGTCTACGGCGAGAATGGCGAAGTCAAAGGCGTGGTCGCTGGCGAATTCGGCAAGAATGCCGACGGCACCCAAGGCCCCGGCTACGAGCCCGGCATGGAGCTGCATGGCAAATACGTCTTCCTGTCCGAGGGCGTGCGCGGGTCGCTGTCCAAAGAAGTCATGGCGAAGTACGATTTGTCCAAAGGCCACTGCCCGCAGAAGTTCGGCATCGGCATGAAGGAAATCTGGGAGATTGACCCCGAGAAGCACCGCGAAGGCACCGTGACCCACACTATGGGCTGGCCTCTGGGTTCGAACGCGGGTGGCGGGTCGTTCATCTACCACCTCGACAATAACCAAGTGTATGTCGGCTTCGTGGTGCACCTGAACTACGAAAACCCGCACCTGTTCCCCTACATGGAATTCCAGCGTTTCAAGCACCATCCGATGGTCGCCGAGCTGCTGAAAGGCGGCAAGCGTGTGGCCTATGGCGCCCGTGCGATCTCCGAAGGTGGCTACCAGTCGATCCCCAAAGTGACATTCCCCGGCGGTGCGCTGCTGGGTTGTTCGGCCGGTCTGGTGAACGTGCCCCGCATCAAGGGCAACCACAACGCGATGCTCTCTGGCAAAGCGGCTGCCGAAGCAGCATTTGACGCGATCAAGGCGGGCCGTCAGTCGGACGAGTTGACCAGCTACGAAACTGAACTGCGCGAAGGTGCGATTGGCCAGGATCTGAAGAAGGTTCGCAACGTGAAGCCGCTGTGGTCCAAGTTCGGCCTGACTGCGAGCCTCGCTCTGGGTGGCTTGGACATGCATATGAACGAAAAGTTCGGCAAGTCTTTCCTAGGCACTCTGCGTCACGGCAAAACCGACGCGGCAGCGACCGGCAAAGCGGCGGATCACAAGCCCATCGACTACCCGCGTCCCGATGGTGTTTTGTCGTTCGACCGTCTGACCAACGTTAGCTTCAGCTTCACCAACCACGAGGAAAGCCAGCCTGCGCACCTGCAGCTGAAAGACCCCAGCATCCCCGTGAACGTGAACCTGCCCGAATACGCGGGCCCCTCGGCACGGTATTGCCCTGCAGGCGTCTACGAATTCGTCGAGGAAGAGGGCAAAGACACCCGCTTTGTCGTCAACTTCCAGAACTGCGTGCACTGCAAAACCTGCGACATCAAGGACCCGAGCCAGAACATCAACTGGACCACGCCTCAGGGCGGTGACGGGCCGAACTACCCGAACATGTGATGCCGATTTCGGTGTTGTGATCAAAAAGGGGCGGCCAATCGGTCGCCCTTTATTGCAACAGCCTGCATGCACCCGTAGGCTTGGCGCCAATCAAGACAACAGGAGGCGCCCTTGTCACCACTCCGCCCGTTCGTATTGGCCGCAGCTTTTGCCTGCGCAGGATTGCCAGCACTGGCCCAAGGGGTATCTGGCGCCTATCTGGCCGGCCGCGTGGCGGAGACGGACCGGAACTTCTCTGAGGCGGCGAACCGCTTTGCCGAAGCGCTGGTGATGGACAAGGAAAACCCGCAGATCATGCAGGGCCTCGTCGGTGCGAATATCGCGCTGGGTGAGGTCGACCTGATCGCGCCCGTCGCGCAGGATATGGCCGATCTGGGGGTTGGCAGCCAGTTGGCGCACATGGCCCTGATCGCCCACGCCGCCAAGACCGAGGACTGGGGCACCGTCGTCACCATGATCGAGGACGAGCGCGGTGTTGGCCCGTTGGTCGATGGTCTGAGCCGTGCATGGGCGTTGGTTGGCCAAGGTGAAATGGGCGCCGCGCTAGAGGCGTTCGACGCCGTCTCCCAAGAGGAGGGGCTGAACAGCTTTGGCCTCTATCACAAGGCACTGGCCCTTGCGTTGGTCGGTGATTTCGAGGGCTCTCAGGAGATCTTTGCGGGGCGCCTGCAGATCACACGCCGCGGGGCTATGGCCAATATCGAAGTGCTGAGCCAGCTGGATCGCAACGACGAAGCGATCGAAATGATCGACGCGACCTTTGGCCCCGAACTCGATCCCGCCTTGCGCCGGATGAAAGAACAGATGGCAGCGGGCGAGCGTCTGCCCTTTACCCATGTAGGCAACGCAACGGATGGTTTGGCCGAGGTGTATTTCGCTGTGGCGAGCGCGCTAGAGGGCGAGGCGGGTCCTGATTACACGCTGCTGTATTCCCGTATCGCCAAATATCTGCGCCCCGACCATGTGGATGCGACCTTGTTGTCCGCCGATTTGCTGGATGTGATGGGCCGCTATGATCTGGCCGAAGCGACCTATCGTGAAGTTCCTGAAACCGATCCGTCCTATCATGCCGCCGAACTGGGCCGTGCCGATGCGCTGCGCAGCGCGGGCAAGGAAGATGCGGCGATCGAAGTGTTGCAATCCCTGTCCAAGACCCACAGTGAACTGCCGGTCGTGCATCTGACACTGGGTGATTTCTACCGCGCGGATGAACGCTATGCCGAGGCCGTCAAAGCCTATGACAAGGCAATCTCGCTCTATGAAAATCCGCAGGATGCCCGCTGGTTTGCCTACTACACACGAGGCATCGCCTATGAGCGACTGGGGGAATGGGACAACGCAGAGGCGGACTTCCGCAAGGCATTGGAGCTGAGCCCCGGTCAGCCGCAGGTGCTGAACTATTTGGGCTATTCGCTGGTCGAAATGGGCACCAAGCTGGACGAAGCCCTTGGGATGATCGAGCAGGCTGTTGCGACCTCGCCCAACAGCGGGCACATCGTCGATAGTCTGGGCTGGGTTCTGTTCCAGCTGGGCCGCTACGAGGAGGCTGCCGCGCAGCTAGAGCGCGCCGCGGAGTTGATGCCAGTGGATCCCATTGTGAACGACCACCTCGGGGACGGGTACTGGGCTGTGGGCCGCAAGATCGAGGCTCGTTTCCAATGGCACCGTGCCCTGTCCTTTGACCCCGAAGAAGAGGATGCGGAACGTATCCGCCGCAAGCTTGAGGTCGGACTGGATCAGGTTCTGGCCGACGAAGGTGCGGACCCGATCAAGGTGGCGAATGGCGATTGAGGCTTTTGCGCCCGCCAAGGTCAATCTGACACTGCATGTCACCGGCCAACGGGCGGACGGGTATCATCTGCTGGAATCACTGGTGGTTTTTGTGGGCGTAGGGGACCGGATCACGGTCTCTGAGGCCGATGACCTGCGGTTGGCTGTCACTGGCCCACGTTCGGAAGGTGTGCCCACAGGCCCCGAGAATTTGGTGCACAAGGCGGCTTCGCTCTTGGGCGGCGTGGGTGCCCAGATTGTGCTGGACAAGCATCTACCGGCCGCTGCGGGCATCGGCGGGGGATCGTCTGACGCGGCCGCTACACTGCGGGCGCTCTCGCAGCTTTGGAACGTGGATTTGCCCGCGGACAATGGGCTGAGCCTGGGCGCAGATGTGCCGGTCTGTTTGCGGTCGGCGCCGTGCCTCATGTCCGGCGTCGGAGAGGTGCTGACCGAGGTTCCGGTCTTGCCGCCTCTGTGGATGGTCCTTGTGAACCCCGGGGTCGAGGTGCCGACCCCCGCCGTGTTCAAGGGCCTAGCGCGCAAGGATAACCCACCGATGGCGCCGGTGCCCGCTGGATTGGACGCACCCGCGTTCGCCGCGTGGCTATCTACGCAGCGCAATGATCTGGAGCCTCCGGCGCGTGCGGTTGCCCCAGTGATCACCGAAGTGCTGGATGTCATCGCGGGCGAGGGCGCATTGATCGCGCGGATGTCGGGTTCAGGGGCAACGTGCTTTGGTCTGTATCCCGATGCAGACGGCGCGGCCTATGCCGCAGCGCAGATCAAAGAAAAAGCGCCCGCGTGGTGGGTGGACCACGGGGCGCTGGGGTCTTTCGTTTGATGCGGAATTAGCGGACGCGTTCGACTACGTAATCGGCCAGATCAATCAACATCTGACGGACCGGGCGGTCAGGGAGGACCGACAGAGCCTCTTTGGCTTTGTCCGCCCATGCCAGTGCGTCCTGACGGGTTGCTTCCATCGCGCCGTGCTTGGCTAGCAGGCGCAGAGCCTCGTCCAGATCGCCGTCTTGCTGGTCGCCGTCTTCGATGGTGCGCTTCCAGAAGGCACGCTCGGTTTCGTCGGCAGCAGCCACGGCCTTGATCACGGGCAGGGTCAGCTTCTGCTCGCGGAAATCGTCGCCGATGTTCTTGCCGGTGGCATCGCTGTTTCCGCCGTAATCCAGCAGGTCGTCCACGATCTGGAAGGCAATCCCCAGCGCGTCACCATAGTCGAACAGGGCCTGCTCGTGCGCCTCTGGGGCATCGGCGATCACGCCACCCACCTGGGTCGCGGCTGAGAACAGCGCCGCCGTCTTGCCGCGTACGATCTTGAGGTAGGTGTCTTCGCCGGTGCGCAGGTCTTTGGCTGCGGTCAGCTGCAGAACTTCGCCTTCGGAAATGGTGGCTGAGGCATTTGCCAGAATCGCGAGAACGCGCAGGCGGCCGGTGTCGACCATCAGCTGGAAGCTGCGGGCAAACAGGTAGTCGCCCACCAGAATGCTGGATTTGTTGTCCCAGAGCAGGTTCGCCGTGGGGCGACCGCGGCGCTGCTCGCTTTCGTCAACGACGTCATCGTGCAGCAGGGTCGCGGTGTGAATAAATTCGACGGTGGCTGCTAGGTGGACCGCGAACGGCCCTTCGTACCCGCAGAGATCTGCGGCAGCCAAGGTCATCAGGGGGCGCAGGCGTTTGCCGCCCGCCCCAATCAGGTGCGCGGTCAGATCGGCAATGCGCGGCGCGCTTTCGGACACCATGCGTTCGCGGATCAGTGCGTCCACGGCGGCCATACCATCTGACAGATGACGCGAGAGCGCCTCGTGCGGTTTTTCGGTCGTTTCGTCCAGGCTCATACCATCCCCATCGCGCAGTCTCGACAAAGCGTCATGCGACCTCTTAAGTGTCGTCCATGCAAGAGCTGCTCCGTACCAACGACCCAACCGTGATCGCATTCGCACAGGCTCTCCTGTCTGGCGAGGATATAGACTGCTACACCCTAGACGTAAATATGAGCGTGATCGAAGGCGGCATTGGAATTCTGCCGCGCAGGCTGCTTGTGCGCCGCGAAGACCTATTTATGGCCAGAGCGATTCTACGGGACAACGACATTGAGTGCTGACGAAGATGTGACCCGCGATGCTTTTCTGAGCGGGCAGGTGATGGCGCTTCAGCCGAAAAAAGGCTTTCGATCCGGCGTGGATGCGGTGCTTTTGGCCGCCGCGGTTCCGGCGCGGCCGGGTCAGCGGGTGCTGGAATTGGGCTGCGGAGTCGGTGTGGCAAGCCTGTGTCTGAATGCCCGCGTCGGCGGTTTGCACCTGACAGGCGTTGAACTGCAGGAAAATTACGCAAAGCTAGCGCGTCAGAATGCCACTGCTGCAGGCGCAGAAATGCGCGTTTACGCATCAGATTTAATGGCCCTGCCTGCCGATTTGCGTCAGCAGCAGTTTGATCACGTCTTGGCCAATCCTCCTTATTACGCGGCTGGGTCGCGCCAGCTTGCAAAAGATACGGGCCGTGAGACCGCGTTGGGCGAGGCGACACCGATGCGAAAATGGATCGAGGTCGCAGCGAAAAGGCTAGCGCCCAAAGGTTACGCAACCTTTATCCAGCGTACGGACCGGCTGGCCGACATGCTGGGGCCGATGGCCGAACATCTGGGATCCCTTGAAATACAGCCCCTCGCGCCGCGCGCGGGCAGGGAATCACACCTGGTGATTCTGAGGGGGCGCAAAGATGGTCGTGCACCCTTGTGTATGCATCCGCCGTTGATAATGCACGAGGGTGCGGTACACTTGAACGATGCCGAAGACTATCAGACATGGGCCTTGGACGTTCTGAGGAACGGGCATCCACTCCCTTTGCGTTAATGTCGCTTTGGTTTCTCCATTTAATGCGCAAAAAGATGCCATGGAGATATGTTTGTTGCGTTGCGGCGTGACAAACGAACGAATCTGTGCTGCTATAAATCTGTTACATCAGCAGAGAGGAGTTTTTCTCAATGAACTTGACTTCACACGTTCAGGAACTGCGTCGTAAACATCAAGCGCTGTCGCAGGAGGTGGAATACGAAGTCCGATCTCCGAGTGCGGACATGCTGCGTGTCTCTGAATTGAAGAAGAAGAAACTCGCTCTGAAAGAGCAAATCGAACGCCTGTCGACCCACTAAGGATTATCGACGTGGATCGGGAGTAAGGCACCGATTTACTTGAACAAAGTTTGAATGGGCGCGTGGTAAACGCCCATTCATGGCGGATCCTCCGGCCAGACCCGGAGACGTGCGCGACAGTGGTCAGTACATCTCTAGGGGACGATACATGCACCCCTCTCAATCTATGAACACTGCCGATATGGCGCGCACGACCGACCGCCGTCCTCATGGACATCCCTCTTCCAAATCGTGATGCCGGCCTCGCTTTTGCGGGGCCGGTTTACAGAGCGGCGTAAGCTGCGGCCGGTAGGCCCCATGTCTTCATCGCTCCCTGAAGGTGCGGCACGAAAAGCCGCGTCTGAACTTGCGCCGCTCTAACTCAGTTTGCAAAAATATAGGGGCCGATCGCGCGGACCGGCCCCTGTTTTATGCCAAAACCACGTCTGGTTTTGATATGGTTTGCGTATGGCAAACGTACTGACGTTTGCCACATCCCGCACAATTAGACGAAGAACTGTGCGCCGTTCGCCGAGATGGTCGAGCCGTTGATGAAAGACGCATCGTCCGACGCGAGGAAGACCACGCAGCGCGCGATTTCTTCGGGCTCGCCCAGACGGCCTGCGGGAATGCCCGAGATGATTTTCTCGCGGACTTTCTCGGGGACAGCCATAACCATTTCGGTTGCGATGTAGCCGGGGCAGATCGCGTTGGCGGTGATGCCCTTGGCCGCGCCTTCTTGGGCCAGCGACTTGATGATGCCCAGATCGCCCGCTTTGGTCGCAGCGTAGTTCACCTGACCGAACTGGCCCTTCTGGCCGTTGATCGAGCTGATGACCACAACGCGGCCAAAGCCACGGTCACGCATGCCATTCCACAGGGGGTGAACGGTGTTGAACACGCCGGTCAGGTTGGTGTCGATGACTTCCTGCCACTGTTCGGGGGTCATCTTGTGGAAAGGCGCGTCACGGGTGATGCCCGCGTTTGCGACGACAACGTCGATGGGGCCCAGGTCTTCTTCGACTTTGGCCAGACCCGCTTTGGAGTCCTCGTAGCTGCCGACGTTCCACTTATAGGTTTTGATCCCAGTCTCTTCGGTGAAAGCGGCTGCTTTCTCGTCGTTCCCGGCGTAGGTGGCGGCAACGGTGTAACCGGCCTCTTTGAGTGCTTTCGAAATCGCCGCGCCAATACCGCGCGAGCCTCCGGTGACCAATGCAACGCGTCCCATGTTCTCTCCGTGCGTTAGTAATTTTTTGTCCTAAAGGAATTAGGGCGCGCAATTTTCTTGCGCGCCCATTTGTCTTACGGCCGTTCGAAGCACATGGCAACACCCATGCCGCCACCGATACACAGTGTCGCGAGACCTTTCTTGGCGTCGCGGCGCTTCATTTCGAACAGCAAGGTGTTCAGGATGCGGGCACCGGACGCGCCGATGGGGTGACCGATGGCGATTGCACCGCCGTTCACGTTCACCACGTCGGGGTTCCAGCCCATGTCTTTGTTCACGGCGCAGGCCTGCGCGGCAAAGGCTTCGTTCGCTTCGACCAGATCTAGATCTTCGGCTTTCCAGCCTGCCTTCTCGAGCGCTTTGCGCGATGCGGGGATGGGGCCGGTGCCCATGATCGAGGGGTCGAGGCCAGCGGTCGCGTAGGATGCGATGCGTGCCAGAGGCTCCAGCCCGCGCTTTTCAGCTTCTTCTGCAGTCATCAGCATGACGCCCGCTGCGCCGTCGTTCAGGCCCGAGGCGTTTGCCGCGGTGACCGAGCCGTCCTTGGTGAAGGCGGGGCGCAGTTTCTGCATGGCTTCCATGGTGGCGCCGTGACGGATGTATTCGTCCGCATCAACCACGATCTCGCCCTTGCGGGTTTTGATGGTGAAGGGCACGATCTCGTCCGCGAACTTGCCAGCCTTTTGAGCGGCTTCGGCCTTGTTCTGCGAGGCGACAGCGAATTCGTCCTGCATTTCGCGGGTGATCTGCCACTGGTCCGCCACGTTTTCAGCGGTTTGGCCCATGTGGTAGCCGTTGAACGCGTCCCACAGACCGTCTTTGATCATGGTGTCGATGTACTTCAGGTCGCCCATTTTCTGGCCCTGACGCAGTGCCGCGCAGTGGGGCGACATCGACATGTTTTCCTGACCGCCCGCTGCCACGATGGCCGCATCGCCGAGCATGATGTGCTGGGCGCCCAGAGCAACGGCGCGAAGGCCCGAGCCACACACCTGGTTGATGCCCCACGCGGCGGATTCGATGGGCAGACCAGCGTTGATGTGTGCCTGACGGGCAGGGTTCTGGCCCTGACCGGCGGTCAGAACCTGACCGAGGATCGTCTCCGATACTTCGCTCTTATCGATGCCCGCGCGCTCTACCAGTGCTTGCAGCATGGTGGCGCCCAGTTCGTGGGCGGGGGTGTTTGCGAAAGACCCAAGAAAGCTGCCAACTGCTGTGCGCGCGGCGGATACGATAACTACGTTCGTCATATGCGGTGTCCTCTACCAAAATTCGGGGCAGAGGGCCGTCGAGGCCGCTATCGTCGGCCTCATCCTCCCTCCACCGACGGTGTATTGGTAGCAGGATTCTGCGGTGCCACAACAGTTCGTTCGTCGCTGTTAGCGCTAGGCAAGTCGTTTCCGAGTCCGACTTTGGTGCCACGCGGGTCTCAAACTGGGAGCGCCAAAGAAATAACCTTGGAGACAATCGACCCCGAGGGCGCGCAAACAGTCCGCTTGCTCTTTGGTTTCAACATGTTCTGCGATGGTGAACATCTCGAAGTGCTGACCGATGGACATGAGCGCACGGACGATTGCCTGATTATCAGGCGATGTGTCGATGCCGCGGATCAGGCTGCCGTCGATCTTGAGAATGTCGAAGGCGAAGTCCTTGAAATAGCGGATGGCGGTGCGGCCTGCGCCGAAATCGTCCAAGGCAAAAGCGACGCCCTTGAGCTGAATATCGTCCATTATATCAAGCACCTGCTCTGGGCGGGTCATCACGGATTCCTCGGTAATCTCGAGGATGAGCCGCTCGCCCACAGTGCCGTCGCGCGCCAGTCCGTGATGCAGAACTTTGTGCCATTTGGGGTCGTGCAGCGATTTGGCTGACAGGTTGATCGACAGACGCAATTGGGGGTTGCGGCACAGCTCTAGCAGGCCGAATTCCAAAGCGATACGATCTATGATGCGACCCATGTCCGTTGCCTCTGCCACGGGCATAAAGTCGCGTGCTGGAATGACCCGTCCGGTCTCATCCAGAACGCGGATCAGCCCCTCGTAAAAGGCGATCCGTCTGGGATCATCGGTGACAACCACGGGCTGATAGGCCAGCATCACCTCTTTGTGCCGCAGGGCACGCTCGACCATCGCAAGGATATCCGAATCGCGCGAGCGCACGGCTGTTTCTAGGGGGTTCAGCCCCTTTGACCGTTTCCGGCCCTTATGTTTTTCAAACATTCCAATACTCCCACCACGAAGGCAGGCTGGGCGATTCTGTTTTAACGACGTGTAAACGGGCAAATGCGCTGAAAATTGGAGATTGGTTTCGACGCGTGTTCATGGTTTGTTTGCATTCAGGCCGCTAGTCAGGAGTCGCGATAATGGTCACACGATGTGGATGGGTCACGGAGAATGCGCTGTACCAAGAGTATCACGACACCGAATGGGGCGTGCCCGAGCGGGACGGGCGAAAGCTGTTTGAATGCCTGTGTCTGGAGGGGTTTCAGGCGGGGCTGAACTGGCTGACGATCCTGAAAAAGCGCGAGGGGTTTCGCGCGGCCTTTGCGGGCTTTGATCCTTACGTGATCGCCAAGTGGGGCGAAGAGGATGTGCTGCGGCTGCTGGGCGATGCGGGGATTGTCCGGCACAGGGGCAAGATCGAGGCGACGATTGGCAACGCCCGCGCATGGATTGCCGTCGAACGGGAAGAGGGGTTTTCTGAGTTTGTCTGGTCGTTTGTCGGCGGCGTTCCGATGACGCCGCAGCCGGCGACTTTGGCCGATGTGCCGGCCCAGACCGAGGTTTCGGTCAAGCTGTCAAAAGCCCTAAAGAAAAAGGGCTTTCGCTTTGTCGGGCCGACCACGGTCTATGCATTCATGCAGGCTGTCGGCATGGTCGACGACCACGAGGCGGCCTGCGACTGGGCGCATTAACTAGCCGGTTCGTCGATCAGGGTTTGCAGGATGTCTTTGGCGCTGTCGCTGGACCAATCCGCGTCCCCCATGAGACGCGCGATCTCCTGACCGTCGCGGTTCAGAATGATCGTGACCGGCAGGCCAAGGACACCCATATCGCGGGCGATAGCTTGGCGGTGGTCCATGTAGTGGGGCAGGTTCTCGACCCCGATTTCGCCAAAGAATTTGGCGATGCCTTCGGGCGAATTGCGGCCAGTGGCCAGTGTGACAACCTGAAATTCGTCGCCGCCAAGCTGGGTTTGCAGGTCCGACAGCATGGGCATCTCTTTGCGGCAGGGCGCACACCATGTGGCCCAGAAGTTCACCAGAACGATCTGGTCGTCAAAGTCGGTCAGACGCATGGCGCCGTCGGGACCGCTGAATTCCAGATCGGAGACGCTTTTGGGCTCTGCGTGAAAAGACAGCTTTTTCATGTCGCCATGTCGCAGCGCCTCTAACGTGGCGGTGTCAGCGGCAAGTGCAGGGCCATTTGCAACCAGACACATGGCAGTATAGAGCAACAGGGACTTTACAAGGCGCATCAAGACCTCCGGGGGCACGACATGTCAGACTCTTCCTCGAACGCAATGTGGGGCGGCCGCTTTGCCGCTGGACCGGACGCGATCATGGAGGCAATTAATGCCTCGATCGGGTTCGACAAGCGGTTGGCCGCACAGGACATCGCGGGCTCTCGGGCCCATGCGGCCATGCTGGCTGCACAAGGCATCCTGAGGGATAGCGATGCAGAGGCCATTCGTGAAGGCCTGCTCACGGTGTTGTCAGAGATCGAAAGCGGATCTTTCGAGTTTTCGACTGCCCTTGAGGATATCCACATGAACGTGGAATCACGGCTCAAGGAGATCGTGGGCGAACCCGCAGGTCGTCTGCACACCGCGCGATCGCGCAACGATCAGGTGGCGACCGATTTCCGTCTGTGGGTGCGTGACCAGATTGACGCCGCGATTGGCGGGGTCGAGGCGCTGATCCGTGCGCTGCTGGTGCAGGCCGAGGCGGGCGCGGACTGGGTGATGCCCGGCTTCACGCACCTGCAGACCGCGCAGCCGGTGACGTGGGGCCACCATATGATGGCCTATGTTGAGATGTTCAGCCGCGACCTGAGCCGTTTCAAGGATGCGCGCGCGCGCATGAACGAAAGCCCCTTGGGTGCTGCGGCGCTGGCAGGCACCTCGTTCCCGATTGACCGTCATATGACCGCCGAGGCGCTGGGCTTTGATCGCCCGATGGCGAACTCGCTCGATGCAGTGTCGGCGCGTGACTTTGCGCTGGAGTTCCTGAGCAACGCGAGCATCTGCGCGATGCACCTGAGCCGCTTTGCCGAAGAGCTGGTGATCTGGTCCTCGGCCCAGTTCCGGTTTGTGACCCTGTCGGATCGTTTCTCGACCGGCTCGTCGATCATGCCGCAGAAAAAGAACCCTGACGCGGCCGAGCTGATCCGCGCCAAGATCGGCCGGATTTTCGGCGCCAACGTTGCGCTGATGATGGTGATGAAGGGTCTGCCGCTGGCCTACTCCAAGGACATGCAGGAAGACAAAGAGCAGGTCTTTGACGCTGCCGACAACCTGATGCTGGCGCTGGCCGCGATGGAAGGCATGGTCAAGGACATGAGCGCGAACCGTCCGCAATTGGCCGCGGCGGCGGGCAGCGGATTCTCGACCGCGACCGATCTGGCCGACTGGCTGGTGCGCGTGCTGGATATGCCGTTCCGCGATGCCCACCACGTGACCGGTTCGCTGGTGGCGCTGGCCGAGTCGAAGAATTGCGATCTGCCTGACCTGACGCTGGACGACATGAAATCGGTTCACGACGCGATCACGGACGAAGTTTTCGGTGTGCTCGGGGTGGACAACTCGGTTGCGTCGCGCATGTCCTATGGGGGCACCGCGCCGGAACAGGTCCGCGCGCAGGTGGCGCGTTGGAAAGAGGTTCTGGGATGACACGGATTTTTGCCCTTGGGCTGGTGGCTTTGCTGGCCGCGTGCGGCGCGGATGGCGAGCCTGAGCGTCCGGAAAAGGGTGAACCTGCGTTTGGCGTGACACTGTCCGGAACCGCAGAGATGGGGATTTCGGGATGACACCGCTGCGCGTGATCTATCTGGCTTTGGCGCTGTGGGGGGCTGTGCACCCCATGGCCTATTTCCTGACCTGGTTCTGGCAGAACGGGTTTGCGATGGGGCCGATGATTGACGCGTGGCATGCGAACGCGGCCTCGAGCGGGCTGGTTTGGGATCTGACGATTGCGGCGATTGCGCTGACCGTCTGGATTCTGGCCGAGGTTTGGGTCCGGCGGAATTGGATTTCGCTGATCGCGATTCCGGCGACGTTCTGCATCGGGGTCAGCTGCGGGTTGCCGCTGTACCTCTATTTCCGGAGCCGGCCGATCGACTGAGCCGTCCGATTTTTTGGGTATTTATGCCAAGATGAAGGAGCGGGCGCGCATCGGCGGCCCGCTTTTTCGCGTTTGGGGGTATCTGCTGGGATCGTCGGCCTGCCGGATGGGCAGGGGGTGGCCGTCGAATGGCGGAATGTTCGATTAGGCTTGGGCGTGGCACTCTTGGGCGCAAGAGGAACACCATCATGATGCAGAAAGACCGTCTGGTCCGGACCATGAAAGTTTTACAGGCCCAGAGCCATCCTGTCGGCATTGAGGCGCTGGCAGAGGCTGTTGGCGTGCCTGCGAACATCGTGTCCGAGGATTTGCGGGTGCTGATGCGCCGGAATTTTCCGGTCGAGGGTGATGCTGAACACGGGTTTCAATTGGTGCGAGAGCGTGCGGCGCATGGCTTGCATCTGACCGAAGACGAGTTAGAGGCCGCGCTGATGGGGGCGGCTTGGGCTGTGGACAACGGGGACGCTTCGGTCGCTGCCGCGGCACGGTCCCTGCTTGTGAAGCTGAGCCAGCAGATGCCAGCGGAGTTGCGTCCGGTGATCATGGACGGCGGGAAAGCTCCGGCAAAGCTGCCCGTCTTTGACAGCGCGGTGTTGCGGCAGGCCCTGCGGGGGCGCAACATTGTCCGCATGAAATACCGCGACAACAAGGGCAAGGTGACGTCGCGGATGATCTGGCCGTTGGTCATGGCCCATGCCGAAGAGGTGCGGGTTCTGGTCGCTTGGTGCGAGTTGCGCGACGGCTTTCGCCATTTTGCCATTTCGCAGATTGAGGCGATTGACGTGCTGGACGCCCGCTACCCGATCCGGCGGGAAAAGCTGATGGCTGATTGGCGCGCCTATCAGGAAAAGACCGGAAATAAAGCAAATATCTAGGCGCTTTTGCGCGGCTGTGATTGCTTCGTCCGGCGGCTGTGCCTAAAAGGCGGCGCAATGAAACGCCGCAAAGGAGGCTGGCCCATGGATCATTTCCTGTACCGCGATGGCGCACTTTTTGCCGAGGACGTGCCGGTTTCCGAAATCGTCGCGGCGGTTGGCTCGCCTGTTTATATTTACTCGACTGCGACACTGGAGCGTCACTTCAAGTTGTTCGATGAGGCTCTGGCCGGCATAGATCATCTGGTGTGCTACGCGATGAAAGCCGCCAGCAATCAGGCGATCCTGAAGACGTTGGCGGCGCTGGGCGCGGGCATGGATGTGGTCTCTGGCGGGGAATATGCGCGGGCCAAGGCGGCGGGCGTGCCCGGCGACCGGATCGTGTTTTCCGGCGTGGGCAAGACCGAAGAGGAAATCCGCGCGGCGCTGACCGGTGGCATTCGCCAGTTCAACGTGGAATCAGAGCCCGAGATGCGGGCGATTGACCGTGTGGCGCAGTCTTTGGGCGTTGTGGCGCCGATCACCGTGCGGGTGAATCCGGATGTAGATGCCAAGACCCACGAGAAGATTGCGACCGGCAAGTCAGAGAACAAGTTTGGCATCCCGATCGCCAAGGCGCGAGAGGTCTATGCCGAGGCTGCAGCGATGAAGGGCCTGAAGGTTATTGGCATCGACGTGCATATCGGCAGCCAGTTGACCGATTTGGAACCCTTCCGTCTGGCGTACCGCAAGGTGGCGGAACTGACCGAGACGCTGCGCGCGGATGGGCACGAGATTTCGCGTCTGGATCTGGGCGGCGGTCTGGGGATCCCCTACGAGCGCGGCAATTCCGCGCCGCCGCTGCCCGTGGAATACGGCAGCATGATCAAGGAAGAATTGGGCCATCTGGGCTGCGAGATCGAGATCGAGCCCGGTCGTCTGATCGCGGGAAATGCGGGCATTCTGGCCAGCCAGATCATCTATCTGAAAGAGGGCGAAGGCCGCGAGTTTATGATCATTGATGCGGCGATGAACGATCTGATCCGTCCGGCGATGTACAGCGCGCACCACGATATCGTGCCAGTGCAAGAGGCCGAGCCGGGCGCAGAGCAGCAGCCCTATGACATCGTGGGGCCGGTGTGCGAATCGGGCGACACCTTTGCCAAGGGGCGCATGATGCCGAAACTGGCCGAGGGGGATCTGGTCGCCTTCCGCAGTGCGGGGGCTTATGGCGCTGTGATGTCGAGTGAATACAACACGCGGCCCCTGATCCCCGAGGTTCTGGTGAAGGATGATCAATTCGCTGTCATCCGTCCGCGGCCAAGCTTTGACGAAATCATAAACCGCGATACCATCCCTGAGTGGCTCTGAGGCAATGTCGCCCGGAGCAAGCTATTCCGGGCGAGGTGCATGGCAGCGCAAGAACAGCTTCCGAAATCCATTCGTAAACCGCTGGCACTGACGTGGGCGGGCCTGTGGGCAGAGCGTGTGACGCATGCCTTTTGGCCTGTCTGGTCGGTGCTGTTTGTGTTTGCGGGACTGATGATGTTCGGCCTGTTCGGGCCGCTTCCGTTTTGGGGGCTGGCGCTTACGGTTGGTCTGTTCGGTCTGGCGGTGGCTGTCTATTTGGTGCGGGGGCTGCGGTCATTCCATGTGCCGTCGCGCGAGGATGCGCTGCGTCGGCTGGATGCGACTTTGCCGGGCCGCCCGATCGCAGCGCTGCGGGACCGTCCCGCTGTTGGCAACGGGGACCCCGCATCCGAGGCGCTGTGGCGGGCCCATTTGGCGCGCATGGCAGAGCGGGTTCAGGCGGCAAAAGCCGTGGGCCCTGCGCTGAGCCAGACCAAGCGTGATCCCTATGCTCTGCGCTATGTGGCGATTGTAGCTGTGGCGATGGGCCTTTTGTTCGGGTCGTTTGGCCAGATGGGCGCGTTGTCTGATGGCGCGGGCAGCGGGGCCGCCCAAGCGGCGGGGCCGTCATGGGAAGGATGGGTCGAGCCGCCTGCGCATACCCGTCAGCCTGCGCTGTATTTGAATGATTTGGCCGCTGGGCCTCTGGACCTGATGCAGGGGAGCCGGATCACCGTCCGCCTGTATGGGGGTGACGGGCTGTCGGTCGAAGAGACGATCAGCGGCGCACCGCCCGAGCAATTGATGACCGCCGCCGATGCGCTTGTGCGGACCAGAGAGGTCATGGTGCAGCAGAGCGGGACGCTTGAGATCACCGGCGATGGCGGTCGGCTCTGGACCATTGCGCTGCGGCCCGATGCGGCGCCCACGGTGTCGCAAAATGGCGAGGTCGAGGTGACGCCCGAGGGCGAGATGAGCCTGCCGTTCTATGCCGAAGATGACTACGGGATTGTCGGGGGCAGTGCAGAGGTACGGCTTGATCTGGCCTCTGTGGACCGGCGCTATGGGCTGGAGGTCGCGCCAGAGCCGCGCGAGGCGGTGCGGCTTGATCTGCCACTGAGCTATTCTGGTAGCCGTCAGGCGTTTTCCGAATTTCTGCGTGAGGATTTTTCCAAGCATCCGTGGGCGAATTTACCCGTGCACGTGGTGCTAGAGGTCGAGGATGCCGTGGGGCAGACCGGCCATTCCGATGTGCTGGCCTTTAGCTTGCCGGGGCGGCGGTTCTTTGATCCGATGGCGCGGGCCGTGATTGAGGCGCGGCGCGACCTCTTGTGGAACCGCGAGAATACGGGCCGGATTACGCAGTTGATGCGCGCTGTGACCTATCGCCCGCAGGACGTTTTCCGCAATATGGAGCGGTACGAGACATTGCAGGGCATTATGGTGCGGCTGGAGACGGCTGGGCCCGAGATGGACAGTGCGGCACGGGATGCCTTTGCCGAAGAGCTTTGGGCCTATGCGCTGGAGCTCGAGGATGGTGATCTGGAGGATGCGCGCGAGCGGATGCGCGAGGCGCAGGAACGTCTGACGGAGGCGATGCGCAACGGCGCGAGCCCCGAAGAGATCGAGCGTCTGATGCAGGAGCTGCGCGAAGCGACACGCGAGTTCATGCAGGAATTGGCCGAGCGCAACGGCGAGCAGATGGACAACGATGCGCAGAGCAACTCTGAGAACACCATGGAGCTGACGCAGAACGATCTGCAGGAAATGATGGACCGCATCCAAGAGCTGATGAACGAAGGCCGCATGGCCGAGGCGCAGCAATTGCTGGATCAGTTGATGCAGATGATGGAAAACATGACCGTCCAACAAGGGCAGGGCGGTCAGGGCCAGCAAGCCATGGACGATCTGGGCAACACCCTGCGCGAACAGCAAGAGCTGTCGGATGATGCCTTTGACCAGTTGAACCAAGGTCAGCAGGGTCAGCAAGGTCAAGAAGGCCAGCAGCAGGGACAGGGTCAACAAGGCCAGCAAGGCGAAGGCCAACAGGGAGATCAGGCCCAGAACGGTCAGGGGCAGGGCCCAGGGCTTGCCGATCAGTTGGCGCAGCGCCAGCGGTCCCTGCGCAATGAGCTAGAGCGCCAGCGGCGCAACCTGCCCGGCGCGGGCACCGAAGAGGGCGAAGCTGCGCGCCGGAGCCTTGAAGATGCGGGGCGGTCTATGGATCAGGCCGAAGATGCCCTGCGCGACAATGATTTGGGCGAGGCGATTGACCGTCAGGCCGATGCGATCGAGAGCATGCGCGAAGGGCTGCGAAGCCTGAACGACGCGCTCGAAGGTGAACAGCAGGGCCAGCAGCAGGCCGGTGGTCAGCAAGGTCAGGGCCGTCCGTCCGGCGAGGGCCGCGAGGATCCCTTGGGCCGCCGCGAAGGCAATGGCGCTCCGATGGGCACCGAAGATGAGCTGCTGCAAGGCGAGGATGTATACCGCCGCGCCGAAGAGCTGACCGACGAAATCCGTCGCCGCTCTGCCGAAACAGAGCGCCCCGAAGAAGAGCGGGATTACCTGAACAGATTGCTCGACCGGTTCTAAGGGTTTAGCCTTCGGACTGGTTTTCCGAGCTGAAGCTGTCGAGCCAGCCTGCGACGCCGCGGGCCTTGGTGTCGAGCCAGTTGCGAGCGCCGTCCACGGCCTCGACATAGGTGCGCAAGACGGGGGCGGTTGCAGGCATGGACGCCGAGAGTGCACCCGCTTTGACATAGAACATCGCCAGCAGCAGCGCGAAAATCAGCGTCAGGAAAAAGCCCGAGCGGAAGCCGCGTTGGCGGACTTCTTCGGGGTCTTCCATCAATTCACCGGGGGTGCGGACAGACCGGACCTTGGGCGCCTCGCGGGTGCGGAGGGTCGAGTTGATATCCTCGACATCTGGCAAAAGGTCACGGCGCGACCGGTGGGCGGTGTCCTGTTCAACGTCCGTCTCAGGCGTCTCTTCGCTGTCGGTTTCGGCCTCGGAGGCCTCTTGGGCCTCTTTCTCGCGCAGGGAGGGGATGTCGGCAGGGATGATGCGTTTGCGAACGGGCTGGTCGAGCCCAAGCTCGGGCTGGCTTTCCAGCGCCTCCCCGTCGTCTTTGGCGCGGCGGTCGGCTTCGTACTGGGCTTCTTGGCGCAGGACTTCGCGCACCATCGGGTCCAACTCGCGGCGCATGGGCATGGCGGTGGGTGCAGGCGCGCCCTCTTCGTCTTCGAATTCGTCGTCGGGCTCGGTCGGACGCTCGGATTCGGCCTCTTCTTCGGCGGCCAGACGATCCAGCATCTCTTCGGGCGAAATTTCGTCGTCCGCGGATGCCTCGGGTTCTGTCACCTGTTCTTGCGGCTCAAAGAACTCTTCTTGCGGCTCTTCTACGGGCGCGGGCGCCTCTTCGGCGGGGTCAGCTGGCGTTGCGGGCCCCTGAAACCACGTATGCGCGCAATTCGAGCATTGCACGTCCCGCCCGTCCTCCGGAATCACGTTATCCGGAACTTCGTAAATCGCGCCGCAATTCGGACAGGTTAGCCGCATCAAGCCCCCGTTTCGACGACAAAGGCGTCATAGGTGAGTTATCATTTCCAGTCCGTTGTAATCCTTGTTGAAACGAAGGCAAAGTCAATGTTTGCCGTGCATTGCAACACTGTGTGGCTTACGGCAAAAGCATATGAGGCAGATAAAGCGAGGGGCACACGGTGATCGAGCTGGACAACATGGCTTACAGCTATGGCGGTGGAGAGCTGCTGAGCGGGGTCTCGTTGCACTTGCAGCCTGGCGCATTCCACTTTTTGACGGGGCCTTCGGGGGCGGGGAAAACTACTTTCCTGCGCTTGTGTTACGGGGATCTGACAGCGACCGCAGGGGCCGTTCGGCTGTTCGGTCAGGATGTGCGCGACCTGAGCCGCGATGATCTGGCAGTCATGCGTCGGCGGATCGGGGTGGTGCATCAGGATTGCCAGTTTCTGGACCATCTGCCGCTGCACGAAAATATCGCACTTCCGCTGACGGTGTCGGGCCAAGCCAGCTTTGACGACTCGAATTTGCGTGAATTGATCCAATGGGTTGGCTTGTCCCATCGGGCGCGGGCCTTGCCCCCCGAGCTGTCTGGCGGCGAGCGGCAGAGGGCCGCTTTGGCGCGGGCGATCATCATGTCGCCGGATGTGATCCTTGCCGATGAGCCGACGGGCAACGTGGATTGGGAAATGTCGCAACGCCTGCTGACCCTGCTGATCGAATTGAATCGTCTGGGCAAAACTGTGCTCATCGCGACCCATGATCTGGCGCTGATCCGCGCGGCCAAGTCGCAAGTCCAAGCGCGTGTGTTGCGTATCGCGAACCGCAAGCTGCAATTCGCGGGGGCTGATCTATGAGCCCCTTCCGCTGGATTTTGTCGATTCTTCAGGCCGACACGCAGGCTGATCGCGTGGTGCCGCCCACAGGCCATACGGTTCGCCTGACCCTGTTCAGCGCGGCGGCCATGGCGTTTTTGGCAGTATTCGCGATGGCGCTGTCCATGGCGACAGGCCGTTTGGCTGTCCGCTGGGGCGACGAATTGGCGCGGTCCTCGACCATCCGGATTTCTGCGCCAGCGGCCCAAATGGACGCACAGACCGAAGCAGCCCTGCGTGTTTTGTCCACAACGCCGGGCATCAAAAGAGCCCGTGCCCTGACAGACGAAGAGCAACAAGAGCTGCTGGCCCCTTGGTTTGGGAATGGCGTGTCCTTGGCCGCCTTGCCCGTGCCGCAGTTGATCGAAGTGGTCGAAGAGGGCGATGGCTATGATCCCAATGGCTTACGTCTACGCCTGCAGGCAGAGGTGCCGGGCGCGACGCTGGATGACCACTCCCAGTGGCGCAAGCCCCTGATCCGCGCTGCGATCAGCTTGCGGCGACTTGGGACGCTGTCGCTGCTGCTCATTGGTGGAACAATGGCCGCGATGATCACGCTGGCGGCGACCGCCGCACTGGCGGCCAACGCGCAAGTCATTCGTGTGCTGCGTTTGGTGGGGGCGACTGACGTGTATATCGCCGGTGCCTTTGTCCGGCGCTTTACCCTGCGGGCGCTGGCTGGCGGGGTGATCGGAACCTTGGCGGGGATGGTGGCGATTTTGCTGCTGCCCGGTGCTCAGACCGAGGGGGGATTTCTAACCGGCCTTGGATTTCAGGGCTGGCAATGGGTCCTGCCGCTGGTTATCCCGCCTCTGGGGGCCGTCGTGGCCTATTTCGCGACCCGTGCGGCCGCGATGCGGACGTTGAGAGGACTGCGATAAATGGCAAAGGCGTTTCGCTGGGTCAGATCCCTTCTGTTCATTATCCAGATGTACCTGATGATGCCCGTCCTTGGGCTGCTCTATCTGCCATGGGCGCTGTTTGATCGGCGAGGGGCGTATGCGGCGATCCATGCCTATTGCAAATGGGTCCGCTGGACGGCGGGCTGGATGGTCGGTTTGAAAACCGAAATTCGCGGCCCAGTGCCGGTGGACGAGGTGATCATCGCGTCCAAGCACCAGAGCTTTCTCGACATTATCATGATCGCCAGCGTGATCCCGCGCCCAAAGTACATCATGAAGGCGAGCCTGCGGTTCACCCCTGTTCTGGGCTGGTATGCCAGCCGGATCGGGTGCGTTCCGGTCGAGCGGGGCAGGCGGGCCGAAGCGATGCGCAAGATGATCCAAGAGGTCAAGCATGGCGACGCCCCTGCAGGCCAGTTGGTCATTTACCCCCAAGGCACGCGGGTCGCTCCGGGTGTAGATGCGCCCTATAAGGTTGGGGCGGGGGTACTCTACCGCGAGACGGGGCAGCCTTGTGTGCCCGCAGCCACCAACGTGGGCGTGTTCTGGCCGCGTCATGGCATCTACCGCAAGCCGGGTTTGGCTGTGGTCGAATTTCTAGACCCGATCCCGCCGGGGGCGAGTGTGGATAGCATGATGAAAGTGCTTAAAGAGTCGGTCGAAACCCGTTCTGATGCCCTGATGGCCGAGGCTGGTTTCCGGAAAACCGACTCCTGAAAAATTCTCTAACTTTTTTGCAGGTGCAGCGACGGAAGGGTTTGGACCTTGCGTTTAACTCCATGTCTACCGCGTTTTGACCCTTCGCAGTAGTCGCACCGCTCACAAGCTTGCTTGTGGAACGACTAGCCGGATGAGCCTGATCCTCGCTCATCCGGCTTTTTTTGTGTGGCGGGGCGCGTCAGAGGGTCTTTTCGAAAAAGAAGTCGGGGTAGGGATCGTCGTTGAAGCGATCAATCTCGGTCCAGCCGGTGGTTTGGTAGAGCCGGATCGCTTCGGGCAGGGCGCTATTGGTGTCGAGCCGCAGGGTTTGGATCCCCAGCGCTTTGGCCCGCGTTTCCGCGGCGGTCATCAGGCGTTTGGCCATCCCAAGCCCACGTGCCGACGGCGCAATCCACAGGCGCTTGATTTCGGCGATGGGAGCCCCCGATCCTTTGACGCCGACACACCCGATCGGCATGCCGTCCGAAAGCGCAACCAAGAAGGCGCCGCGTGGCGGGATCATGTCGGTCGCCTGCGGATCACAGCTCAGGTTGACGTCAAAACCTGTGCGCAGGCGGCGTCCGAGTTCGGCGTAATATTCATTCAAGCAGAACAGCGATTGAGGGTCACGCGGGTCGCGTTCCTCGATCACGGTCCGGTCCTGGCCGAGGGCGCTGGCGATCAAATCCATCGCAGCGAGCAACGCTTCGGGGTGCGGGTGACGGTCCAGAAGGTTAGCGGCGCGGGTATTGCTGATCTCTTCGTAGGCGGTGAATTCGGCCTTTCCTGCTAGGGTGAGCGCGGCAATGCGCGCGCGGGCGTCAGTGGGGCTTGGGGATAGGGTGATCAGGTCTTCGCCCTCAAGCTGGCGCAAGAGGCGGCTGAGGAGCCCTGAGTCGAGGTTCAGGTAGGTGCGCAGGTCTGCCACGTCGGCATGCCCGTGGCCGATGGCATTCAGGACGCGGGCTGCACCAAGAGATCGACCGCGCCCGAGGAAGGATTCATCAAGCGCACCCACCTCTGTCGTGACGGAGCGGGCAAAGCGGCGGAAGCGGGAGATCGGATCGTGGGTCATTTGTCTGACTTAAGTCAGGTAAATTGGGAGCGCAAGGGGGGGTGGCGTCGCGGGTGGCAGGGCCCCTCTGATCCAAAGGAAAAACCCCCGCGCGGGGCGGGGGTTTTGCAGGTTTTGTCGATTTGGCGCCTTAGGCGTGGATCGCGCCATCGCCGCAAGCCAGAGCGGCTTCGCGCACGGCTTCGGAGTAGGTCGGGTGCGCGTGGCAGGTCAGGGCCAGATCTTCGGAAGAGGCGCCGAACTCCATCGCAACGCAGACCTCGTGGATCAGGTCACCGGCCATCGGGCCGATGATGTGTGCGCCGAGGATGCGGTCGGTTTCCTTGTCCGCGATGATCTTGACGAAGCCATCGGCGGCGAAGTTCGCCTTGGCGCGGCCATTGCCCATGAAGCTGAACTTGCCGACCTTGTAGGCGCGGCCTTCGGATTTCAGCTGCTCTTCGGTGGCGCCAACGCTGCCAACCTCGGGGTGGGTGTAGATCACGCCGGGGATGACGCCGTAGTTCACGTGGCCATGCTTGCCCGCGATCACTTCGGCGGCGGCCATGCCTTCGTCTTCGGCTTTGTGCGCCAGCATCGGGCCGGTGATGACGTCGCCGATGGCGTAGATGCCGGGGACGTTTGTCTGCCATTGGGCATTGGTCTTGATCTGGCCGCGCTCGGTCATCTCAACGCCAAGGTCAGCAAGGCCGAGGCCATCGGTGAAGGGTTTGCGCCCGGTGGCGACCAAAACGACATCCGCGTCGAGCGTGTGCTCGCTGTCGTCCTTCTTGAGCTTGTACGTGACTTTGGCTTTGGACTTCGAGGTTTCGACGCCCTGCACAGCGGCACCCAGAACAAATTCGAGGCCCTGCTTTTGAAGCAGCTTCTGGAAGGTGCGGGCCACTTCGGCGTCCTGACCGGGGGTGATCGCGTCCATGTATTCGACCACTGTCACTTCGGCGCCGAGGCGCTTGTAGACCGAGCCTAGTTCCAGACCGATGACGCCTGCGCCGATGACGACCATTTTCTTGGGGGTCTTGGGCAGGGACAGCGCGCCGGTCGAGGACACGACGATCTCTTCGTCGATCTCGACGCCTGGCAGGGTCGCAACTTCGGAGCCGGAAGCGATGATGATGTTCTTGGCCTCGTGGACTTCGTCACCGACTTTGACTTTGCCGGCCTCGGGGATGGTCGCCCAACCCTTGATCCAGTCGACTTTGTTCTTCTTGAACAGGAACTCGATGCCCTTGGTGTTCTGGCCGATCACGTCGTCTTTGTAGGCCTGCATCTGTTTCCAGTCGACGCTGGGAGATTTGCCCTTGAGGCCCATCTTGGCGAAGTTGTGCTCTGCTTCGTGCAGCTGGTGGGTGGCGTGCAGGAGAGCCTTGGACGGGATACAGCCCACGTTCAGGCATGTGCCGCCCAGGGTTTCACGACCCTCTACACAGGCGGTTTTCAGGCCGAGCTGTGCGGCACGAATGGCGGAGACATAGCCGCCGGGGCCAGAGCCGATCACGATCACGTCGTAGGATGCCATTTTCGAAGTTCCTTTCTGGTGGTCTAGGGCGGGGGCGCTGCCCCCGGACCCCCGGGGTATTGGTGCCAAGATGAAGGGCTTGGCGTTAAGTGCGAACGCTGGTCAGAGCAGGGCGGCGACCAGCATGATGGTTGTGGCGAGAAAGCCCACGGCCCAAATAAGCGAGCGCCACGGCACCCAGCCGAAGGCGTAGGCGGGCACGTAGATGACACGGGCAATCAGGTAGATCCATGCGCAAGTTCCGGTCAGAGCGGTGGACTGGCCGGAGACGGTGGTCACGAGGCAGGCGATCGAAAACAGGATCAGCCCCTCGAAATGGTTGTTTAATGCGCGGAAGAGGCGGCCAGTGCGGACAGAGACCTGTTCAATCAGCGGTTTGCCGAGGCGGTCAGGGTCGCGGGGGCCGAGGGTCTTGCCTTGTCCCAACTCTAAGTTCGCAGGGACGGACATCAGGACGAATTGAACGACCTGGAGCAAGGCGGCGAGGGTGAGGACTGTGAGTTCGGTCGTCATTTTCGGGCGCCTATGCGGCAAGGAGAAGGGGCGCCCCCACCAGCGCGTGGTGGGGGCGGTGTGGTTTTAGATGTCCATCAGCAGGCGACGGGGATCTTCGAGCGCTTCTTTGACGCGCACGAGGAAGGTCACAGCGCCTTTGCCGTCGACGATACGGTGGTCGTAGGACAGCGCGAGGTACATCATCGGACGGATTTCGACCTTGCCGTTGATGGCCATGGGACGATCCTGGATCTTGTGCATGCCCAGGATACCCGACTGCGGGGGGTTCAGGATCGGCGAGGACATCAGCGAGCCGTAGACGCCGCCGTTCGAGATGGTGAACGAACCGCCCTGCATCTCTGCCATGGACAGTTTGCCGTCGCGGGCGCGGCGACCTTTTTCACCGATCTCTTTTTCGATCTCAGCAAAGGACTTTTGGTCTACGTCACGCAGGACGGGAACGACCAGACCCTGAGGGGTGCCAGCCGCGATGCCCATGTGGACGTAGTTCTTGTAGACCACCTCGTTGCCGTCGATCTCGGCGTTCACCTCGGGCACTTCTTTCAGAGCGTGCACGCAAGCTTTGGTGAAGAACGACATGAAGCCCATGCGGACGCCGTGTTTTTTCTCGAACGCGTCTTTGTACTGGTTCCGGATCGCCATCACCTCGGTCATGTCCACCTCGTTGTAGGTGGTGAGCATGGCTGCGGTGTTTTGTGCGTCCTTCAGGCGGCGGGCGATAGTCTGGCGCAGGCGGGTCATCTTTACGCGCTCTTCACGCGATGCGTCGTCTGCGTTTGCGGTACCACGGGGCGCTGCAGAGGCAGCAGGCGCGGGGGCTGCCGAGGTTGCAGCGGCAGCTGCAGCAGCGGCTTTGGCCACGTCTTCTTTCATGATGCGACCGTCGCGGCCCGAGCCCTGAACTTGATCTGCGGACAGACCAGCCTCGGCCATGGCTTTCTTGGCGGCAGGGGCATGCTCGACGTCCTTGCCGGTCGACGAAGATGCTGCGGGCGCTGCGGCAGGGGCCGAGGCGGGGGCAGCAGCGGCTGCGCCGTCGCCCGATGCTATGATACCCAGCTTGCCGCCGGCTTCGACGGTCGAGCCTTCGTCAAACAGGATCTCGGTCAGAGTGCCAGCTGCGGGCGAGGGGACCTCGACCGACACCTTGTCGGTTTCCAGTTCGCACAGCATTTCGTCCTGAGCGACAGTATCGCCGACCTTTTTGAACCATGTCGATACGGTGGCTTCGGTGACGGACTCGCCCAAGGTTGGGACCATCACGTCAACCGAGGAACCGCCCGACGCCGCGGGGGCTTCGGCAGGTGCTTCGGATTTGGCGGCTGGTGCAGCAGGTGCTGCCGCTTCGCCGGACTCAGAGATGTTGGCGAGCAGGGCGTCGACGCCCACGGTGTCGCCCTCGTTTGCAACGATTTCGGCCAGAGTGCCTGCGGCGGGGCTGGGGACTTCGACGGTGACCTTGTCGGTTTCCAGCTCACACAGCATTTCATCTGCTTCAACACGGTCGCCGGGCTTTTTGAACCAGGTGGCGACGGTTGCTTCGGTCACGGATTCGCCCAGGGTGGGAACGCGGACTTCAGTCATTTGCTCAGTTTCCTTCGATGGTCAGCGCCTCGTCGACGAGCGCCTGTTGTTGTGCTTTGTGCTGCGATGCCAGACCGGTTGCGGGCGATGCGCTGGGAGCGCGGCCGACGTAACGGGGGCGGCTGTGTTTTGCTTTGATGCGGCCCAGAACCCACTCGATGTTGGGCTCGATAAAGGTCCATGCACCCTGGTTCTTGGGCTCTTCCTGACACCAGATCATCTCTGCATTCGGGAAGCGTTCCAGTTCCTTGACCAGCGAGATCGCGGGGAAGGGATAGAACTGTTCGACACGCATCAGGTAGACGTCGTCGATGCCACGGGCGTCACGCTCTTCGAGCAGGTCGTAGTAGACTTTGCCCGAGCACATGACGACGCGTTTGATCTTGTCGTCCGACACCAGAGTGGTTTCCGAGTTGCCGCCGCGTTCCGCATCATCCCACAGGACACGGTGGAAGCTGGAACCGGTGGTGAAGTCCTCGGCCTTGCTGACGGCCAGCTTGTGGCGCAGCAGGGATTTCGGAGTCATCAGAACCAGCGGCTTGCGGTAGCTGCGGTGCATCTGGCGGCGCAGGATGTGGAAGTAGTTCGCCGGGGTCGAGCAGTTCGCCACGATCCAGTTGTCCTGACCACACATCTGCAGGAAGCGTTCCAGACGCGCCGAGCTGTGCTCGGGGCCCTGACCTTCGAAGCCGTGGGGCAGCAACATGACCAGACCGGACATACGCAGCCACTTGCTTTCGCCCGAACTGATGAACTGGTCGAACATGATCTGCGCGCCGTTGGCGAAGTCGCCGAACTGGGCTTCCCACAGAACCAGAGCGTTGGGCTCTGCCAGCGAGTAGCCGTATTCAAAACCGAGAACCGCGTATTCCGACAGCATCGAGTCGATGACTTCGTAGCGGGCCTGACCTTCGCGGATGTTGTTCAGCGGGTAGTACCGCTCTTCGGTCGATTGGTCGATGAACGCCGAGTGACGCTGCGAGAAGGTGCCGCGTGTCGAGTCCTGACCTGCCAGACGCACGGGGTAGCCTTCGGTCAAGAGCGAGCCGAATGCCAGCGCTTCGCCGGTGGCCCAGTCAAAACCTTCGCCGGTTTCGAACATCTTGGCTTTGGCTTCGAGCTGACGCTTGACGGTCTTGTGGATGTCGACCGAGTCCGGGGCGTGGGTCAGCGATTTACCGACTTCTTCCATAGTTTCGGGCGCGATCGCAGTTTTGCCGCGCTGGTACTTTTCGCCCTGCTTGTTCAGGTGCGACCAGCGACCGTCCAACCAGTCAGCTTTGTTCGGCTTAAAGGTTTTACCGGTTTCGAACTCGTCGTTCAGATGCGCTTGGAACTGCGCCTTCATATCCTCGATTTCGCCTTCGGGGATCAGGCCATCCTTGACCAGACGCTCGGTGTACAGGGACAGAGTGGTCTTGTGCGACTTGATCTGCTTGTACATCTGCGGGTTGGTGAACATCGGCTCGTCGCCTTCGTTGTGACCGAAGCGGCGGTAGCAGAAGATGTCCAGAACAACATCTTTGTGGAACTTCTGACGGAACTCGGTCGCAACCTTGGCCGCGTGCACAACAGCTTCGGGGTCGTCGCCGTTCACGTGGAAGATCGGCGCCTCAACCATCAGAGCGATGTCTGTGGGGTAGGGAGATGACCGCGAGAAGTGCGGCGCGGTGGTAAAGCCGATCTGGTTGTTCACCACGATGTGCATGGTGCCGCCGGTGCGGTGACCGGTCAGACCCGACAGACCAAAGCACTCTGCCACAACACCCTGACCGGCAAATGCCGCGTCACCGTGCAGCAGAACGGGCAGAACCTGTGTGCGGTCCGAGTCGTCTAGCTGGTACTGTTTGGCGCGCGCCTTGCCCAAAACAACGGGGTTCACCGCTTCGAGGTGCGAGGGGTTCGCGGTCAGCGACAGGTGAACGCTGTTGCCGTCGAACTCGCGGTCGCTCGATGCGCCGAGGTGGTATTTCACGTCGCCCGAACCATCAACGTCCTCGGGCTTGAAGCTGCCGCCCTGGAATTCGTTGAAGATCGCGCGGTAGGGCTTGTTCATCACGTTGGCCAGAACCGACAGGCGACCGCGGTGAGGCATGCCGATGACGATCTCTTTGACACCCAGCGCGCCACCGCGCTTGATGATCTGCTCCATCGCGGGGATCAGCGCTTCGCCACCGTCGAGGCCGAAACGCTTGGTGCCCATGTATTTCACGTGCAGGAACTTTTCGAAGCCTTCGGCCTCGACCAGTTTGTTAAGGATCGCGCGGCGGCCTTCACGGGTAAAGGTGATTTCCTTGCCGAAGCCTTCGATGCGCTCTTTGAGCCATGCGGACTGCTCGGGATCCGAGATGTGCATGTACTGAAGGGCAAAGGTGCCGCAGTAGGTGCGTTTGACGATGTCTACGATCTGGCGCATGGACGCGACCTGCAGGCCCAGAACGTTGTCGATAAAGATCGGACGGTCCATGTCGGCTTCGGTGAAGCCATACGCCTTGGGGTCCAATTCGGGGTGGGGCTCACGGCCGTGCAGACCCAGCGGGTCCAGATCGGCGGCCAGGTGGCCACGAATACGGTAGGCGCGGATCAGCATCAGCGCGCGGACGGAGTCGAGGACAGCACGCTTAATCTGCTCCTCGGAGACTTCGACGCCCTTTTCGGCGGCTTTGGCTTTGATCTTGTCGCCAGCGCCTTTGACTTCTTTGGCCGCTTCGGGCCATTCGCCTGTCAGAGCCCAGACGTCGTCGCCTGCGGGCATCATCGGCCAGTCGCTGCGGCCCCAAGACGGACCTGCGGCTTCTTGTTTGACTTCAACTTCCCCATCACCGAGGGCGGCAAAAAACGCTTGCCACGCTTCGTCTACCGAGTTCGGGTCTGTGGCGTAACGCGCATATAGTTGTTCGATGTATTCGGCGTTGTGTCCCTGCAAAAAGCTTGAGGCATGGAACTGGTCGTTCGGGGATTGATCGGTCATCGCTGCACCTGATTTAGGTTGGACCCGCCCGAGGCGTCCCTCGGGCGGGCTGATGTGTTCGGTCCGACCCTAGCCCCATCGGGGCAGGGTCAGCAAATGGGTTAGCCGATTGCCTTGAGCACAGCTTCGCCGAGGGTTGCGGGGCTGTCCGCAACGACGATGCCTGCCGACTTCATGGCTTCGATCTTGTCTTCTGCGCCACCTTTGCCGCCCGCGACGATCGCGCCGGCGTGACCCATGCGGCGGCCCGGAGGAGCAGTGCGGCCTGCGATGAAGCCAGCAACGGGCTTCCAACGGCCTTTCTTCTTCTGCTCGGCCAGGAATTCAGCAGCTTCTTCTTCTGCCGAACCACCGATCTCACCGATCATGATGATCGACTGGGTTTCGGGATCGTCCAAGAACATGTCCAGCACGTCGATGTGCTCGGTGCCCTTGATCGGGTCGCCGCCGATACCGACTGCGGTCGACTGGCCCAGACCGATGTCTGCAGTCTGTTTCACTGCTTCGTAGGTCAGGGTGCCCGAACGCGATACAACGCCGACCGAGCCACGCTTGTGGATGTGGCCGGGCATAATGCCGATCTTACATGCGTCGGGAGTGATGACGCCGGGGCAGTTGGGGCCGATCAGACGCGACTTGCTGTCGATCAGCGCGCGCTTCACCTTCATCATGTCGAGGACAGGGATGCCCTCGGTGATGCAGACGATCAGTTCCATTTCCGCGTCGATGGCCTCGAGGATCGAGTCCGCTGCGAACGGCGGGGGCACGTAGATCACGGTCGCGTTCGCTTCGGTGACGTGCTTGGCTTCGTGAACCGAGTTGAAAACGGGCAGGTCCAGATGGGTCTGGCCGCCTTTGCCGGGGGTCACACCGCCGACCATCTTGGTGCCGTAGGCGATGGCCTGTTCAGTGTGGAAGGTACCCTGCGACCCGGTGAGGCCCTGACAGATTACCTTGGTGTTTTCGTCGATGAGGACTGCCATGTTCTTGGCTCCTAAATTTTTCTACGAACCGGTTCGGATGAGATCCCGAACCTTGTTTGTTTTCGCGTCGGGTAGAGCGGTACCGCGTCCTGACCATATGGTGCCGGCCAACTGGCCGGATCAGGACTGATACACACTCGTTACCCTACAAACCGCGAAAGGTTATCTAGGTGCGCAGGCTCGGCCGTTCGGCGTGTAAACCAGCAGAAGGTCTGTGGGGCACGACATCGGGCCACTTGCGCGCGATGCGATTGGTCCAGGGGCTGCGTCAGCGGGGATACCTGCCAGAGGCGCTGGGCGATCGCCCAAGTCATACCCGATGAAATCTTTCCGTTGAGTTTCATTTGCCGGATGCTCCGGGGCATTGAAATTCACACAGGCCGAAACAAAAACACAGCCAACCAGAACCAAAAAACGCATACTTAACCTTTCACTGCTTTAACGATCTTCTCCGCGCCATCGCTAAGGTTGTCAGCGGCAATCACGTCGAGACCAGAGGTATTAATAATCTCTTTACCCTTTTCGACGTTAGTACCTTCGAGGCGAACGACCAGCGGAACTTGCAGGCCAACCTCTTTTACAGCTGCAATTACGCCTTCTGCGATGACGTCGCAGCGCATAATTCCGCCAAAGATGTTCACCAAGATACCTTTTACGTTCGGATCCGAGGTGATGATCTTGAAGGCTTCGGTCACTTTCTCTTTGGTGGCGCCGCCACCAACGTCGAGGAAGTTCGCAGGCTCTGCGCCGTAGAGTTTGATGATGTCCATGGTGGCCATCGCCAGACCCGCACCGTTCACCATGCAGCCGATTTCGCCGTCCAGAGCGATGTAGTTCAGGTCGTATTTCGACGCTGCCAGCTCTTTGGGGTCTTCTTCTGTTTCGTCGCGCAGGGCTGCAACGTCCGCGTGGCGGTAGACAGCGTTGCCGTCAAAGCCCAGCTTGGCGTCCAGCACCTTGAGGTTGCCATCTTCCATGACGATCAGCGGGTTGATTTCCAGCATCTCCATGTCCTTCTCGACGAAGGCGGTGTAGAGTTGGCTCATCAATTTAACGCACTGCTTGACCTGTGCGCCTTCCAGACCCAGCGCAAATGCGATGCGGCGGCCGTGGTAGGGCTGGTAGCCGGTTGCGGGATCAACAGAGAAGGACAGGATCTTTTCGGGGGTCGACGCGGCGACTTCCTCGATGTCCATGCCGCCTTCGGTCGAGCAAACGAACGAGATGCGGCTGGTGACGCGGTCAACCAGCAGCGCGAGGTACAGTTCGCGGCTGATGTCCGAGCCATCTTCGATGTAGATGCGGTTCACCTGCTTGCCGGCGGGGCCAGTCTGGTGGGTGACCAGCGTGCGGCCGAGCATCTTTTTGGCTTCTTCGGCTGCTTCTTCAACCGACTTGGCCAGGCGAACACCGCCCTTTTCACCAGCGTCAGCTTCTTTGAAAGTGCCTTTGCCGCGACCACCAGCGTGGATCTGTGCTTTTACAACCCAAAGGGGGCCGTCAAGCTCACCAGCAGCGGTTTTAGCGTCTTCGGCCTTGAGCACGACGCGGCCGTCGCTGACCGGTGCGCCGTATTCGCGCAGCAGTGCTTTGGCCTGATATTCGTGAATGTTCATGGACCTGTCCCATCTTGCTGAAATTCGGTGTACATATACGCCTATGCGATGAGCGTATTAAGGAGTTTTTGCGTGACAGGCTTGAAAATCGGCATATTTCTGCCTTTTGTGATCACAGGTTTTGAGGGTGTGATCACAAGTCTTTGCGGTGTTGCACAAAGATTCGCATGAGGTCCGGCGCTAACATAAGTTGGTCGGTTGTGATGACGGTCAAGGAGCCTGCACCCTTGGTTATGGCCAATGTGGGGTGGCATCTGTCCCTTGGGGCGACAGAGGTGCATGTCTACCTTGACGACCCAGAGGATTCAGTGGCCGATCAACTGGAGGTAGTTGACCGGGTCAACGTGATCCGATGTGACGACGCCTATTGGGACCGAATGACTGTCAGCCCGACGGGCACACGTCAGACCCGTCGCCAAGGTGTGAACGCGACTGATACCTATCGCCGGACGAAAACCGATTGGATGATCCATCTGGATGCCGACGAATTCCTGATGCCAGAGCGCCCGATCGGTCAATTGGTCGCCGAATACGCAAGGAAGGGCCGGTTTCTGCGGATTCCTCCGTGGGAACGCACATATTTGACGTCTAGCGCCCCGCAAAGTTTGTTCGAGGGCGGGTTTCGGCTCCCGTATGTCGGTAAATTGAAGGATGACCAGAACACGTTCTGGCGCGCCACCCCCTTTCTGACCAAAGGGTTGACAGGCCACTCGGTTGGCAAGGCTTTGGTCCCCACGGGCAAGGATTGGCGGATTGGCATCCATTCCCCGCGCGAGGGCGAGCGGCGGCTGCTTGGGGACTATGTCCCCGAGATTGCTTTGCTGCACTTCGACGGCATGACGCCCCTGCATTGGATGCTAAAGGTGCTGCGCTATGCGCACCTGCCGCGAGAGGTGGTCGAGGGCATGCTTGGGGGGCATCGGCGTGAACAGGTCTTGATGGCGCTTCGGCGCTCCCAATCACACGCGCGCCTTTTGCAATTCCATAACCGGCTCAAAGTTACAGATGGCGGCCTACGCGCTCGGCTTGAAGCGCGGGATATGTTTGTGGATGCGCCTTTTGAACCGGCCGAGCAAATCGCGGCGCAACTGGGTTACACTCCAGATTTGTCGGTCGATGGATTCGACGCGCTGCTCCGAGAACGCGCGGGTGATCTGCTGGACAGGCTGAAATGAAAAACGCGCGCCGGTGAGGGCGCGCGTTCCAAAAACTCAGACATTCGTGGCGATTATGCCAGCGAGGGGTCGATTTCTTTACATGCAGCAACGAGGCCTTTGACCGCGTCGACCGACTTGTCGAACATGGCCTGCTCGTCTTTGGACAGCTTGATGTCGACGACTTTCTCGATGCCGTTTTCACCGATGATGGTGGGAACGCCAACGTAGAAGCCTTCGAGGCCGAACGCGCCATCAACGTAAGCCGCGCAGGGCAGCAGACGCTTCTGGTCTTTCAGGTAGGCTTCAGCCATTTCAATCGCCGAGGTCGCCGGTGCGTAGAACGCCGAACCGTTGCCCAAGTACTTCACGATTTCTGCGCCGCCATCACGGGTGCGCTGAACGATGGCTTCCAGTTTCTCTGCAGTGGTCCAGCCCATGTCGACCAGATCGGGCAGAGGAATACCGGCTACGGTCGAGTAGCGGGTCAGCGGAACCATGGTGTCGCCGTGGCCACCCAGAACGAACGCGGTCACGTCGCGCATGGAGACGTTGAACTCCAGCGACAGGAAGTGACGGAAGCGTGCGGAGTCCAGAACGCCAGCCATGCCGCAAACTTTGTTCGCGGGCAGTCCCGAGAACTGCTGCAGAGCCCAAACCATCGCGTCGAGCGGGTTGGTGATGCAGATGACGAATGCGTCGGGCGCGTGGGCTTTGATGCCTTCGCCAACCGATTTCATCACCTTCAGGTTGATTCCCAGCAGGTCGTCGCGGCTCATGCCGGGCTTGCGGGGAACACCTGCGGTTACGATGCAAACGTCTGCGCCAGCGATGTCGGCGTAGTCCTGAGTGCCCTTCAGTGCGGCGTCAAAGCCAGCAACGGGGCCGGATTCTGCGAGGTCGAGCGCCTTGCCCTGAGGGGTGCCTTCAGCGATGTCGAACAGAACGACGTCGCCGAGTTCTTTCATTGCTGCCAGGTGTGCAAGGGTGCCGCCGATCTGACCTGCGCCGATAAGGGCAATCTTGGGTCGAGCCATGGATTTCATCTCCGGGTCGGTTGAAATTGGGCTTTTGGGTAGTGCTTTGTTTGCGTCCGCGCAAGTGTGCTGCGACGCGGCGCAGGGAAATCAGCGGCTTATGTGAACGCTAACCCTATGCTAAAGCCCTATTTGTATGCGCTTTTTTGAAAGGAACTTTCGTGATCGATTTTAGCCTCGTCTTCTTTGCGATCACGATCCCGGCCGTGATTTTTGCTGGAATAACAAAGGCGGGCTTCGGATCGGGGGCGTCTTTTGCCTCTGCTTCGATTCTGGCTTTGCTGCTGGAACCGGGCATTGCGCTGGGGATTATGCTGCCGCTCTTGATGCTGATGGATGTGTTTTCGCTGCGCCCCTATTGGAAGCGTTGGAACAGCCGCGATGCGTTGCGGATCATTATCGGCGCAGTGCCCGGTGTAGCGCTGGGGGCCTTTCTGTATGACCTTGCGAATCCGGATGTCTTTCGACTGTTGATCGGCGGAATCTCTATCGCATTCGTTGTATGGGCGATTGCGCGGGCGCGGGGTTGGCTTACGGTTTCAGGCGCGCCTTTGGGGGCAGGATGGGGCGCTTTTTCGGGTGTGATGGCAGGGTTCACAAGCTTTGTCAGCCATGCAGGCGGCCCGCCGGTGGCCGTCTACTTGCTACGTCAGGGCATGGACAAAACCACATTCCAAGCAACGACGATTATCGTTTTTTGGGCCATCAATTTGATGAAGTTCATTCCCTATGCAGCTTTGGGAATCTTTACCAAGCAGACCTTTCTAGCTGATTTGATGCTTGCGCCATTTGCGGTGCTCGGCGTCTACTTGGGGGTGAAGGCACACAAGCTCGTGCCCGAGAAGCCCTTTTTCGTTTTCACATATGTTGCGCTTACCCTGACCGGCGCCAAACTGATCTTTGATGCATTGTCCTAAAGTATTCTGCGTTGCGGCAAGATTGGGCTTGAAATAGTCGGTCGGAAATGCATTCATCCGCGCAACTTTATTGCGAGGAGAATAGCGATGGACGCGACCACACGGCCCACCCGCTCGGTACTATACATCCCCGGCTCCAAAGAGCGCGCTCTGGAGAAGGCAAAGACCTTGCCTGTCGACGCGATTATCTTTGACCTCGAAGACGCGGTCGCGATCGACGAAAAGGTCGGCGCACGCGACACCCTAAAGACTGCTTTGGCCGAGGGCGATTACGGCAACCGTCTGAAGGTTGTCCGCATCAATGGTCTGGACACTGAGTGGGGCGAGGATGACGCCCGCGCCGTCGCAGAGATGAACTGTGACGCGGTGCTGCTGCCCAAAGTGGACGGCCCTGCGCAGCTGGATGCACTGGCTGCATTGGTCGGTGACAAGCCCCTGTGGGCGATGATGGAGACTTGCGCTGGCATGTTGAACGCCAACGCAATCGCTGCGCACCCGCAGCTCAAGGGCTTCATTATGGGTACCAACGATCTGGCCAAAGAGCTGAACATGCGCTTCCGCGCGGATCGTCTGCCACTGATCACCAGCCTGCAACTGTGCCTTCTGGCCGCTAAGGCCAACGGCGTGATCATCGTGGATGGAGTTTATAACGCGTTCAAAGATGACGAAGGCCTGAAGAACGAATGCGAGCAGGGCCGTGACATGGGTTTTGATGGAAAAACTCTGATCCACCCCGCGCAAGTTGCTGTTTGCAACGAAGCGTTTGCTCCATCCGAGGCCGAGGTTGATCTGGCCAAACGCCAGATTGCGGCGTTTGAACAGGCAGAAGCCGAAGGGCAGGGTGTTGCGGTGGTCGACGGCAAGATCGTCGAGAACCTTCACATTGTCACTGCAAAGAAAATTCTGGCACAAGCGGAGGCAATTGAAGCTCTAGCCGCGGAGTAAGCCAGAATGCTTATCCTTATCCTCGGTCTCCTGCTCTGGGCAGGGGGCCACTATTACAAGCGAATTCTACCCGCCATCCATGAACAAATGGGGCAGAAGGCCAAAGGTCTGTCTACCCTGCTGATCGTTCTGGGCCTTGCCTTGATGATCGTTGGATACCGGAATGCCGCGTTTATCAACGTCTGGTATCCGCCCGCATGGACCGTGCACCTGAACAATCTGCTGATGCTGGTTGCGGTGTTTGTCTTCGGCACGGCGCACACCAAGGGCCGCCTGCGTGGCTGGACCCGTCACCCGATGCTGATCTCGGTGAAAATTTGGGCGGTGGCGCATTTGCTTGTAAACGGGGATCTGGCCTCGATCATCCTGTTTGGCGGGATGCTGCTGTGGGCCGGTTTGCAGGTCATGTTGATCAACCGCGCCGAGCCCGAGTGGGAGCGCCCCGAGAAGGGCTCTGCCAAAAAGGACATCCTTTTGGTGGTCATCACCTTGGTTGCGTTCGGCGTGATCACTGGCATTCATATGGCCTTGGGCGTCTCGCCCTTCCCACAAGGATAAGACTGATGAGCAAAATCTATCGTTTTTTGACCGAGGACGACACCTCGGACTTTTGCCACAAGGTGACTCTGGCCCTGTCCAAGGGCTGGGAGTTGCATGGCAACCCGACTTATTCGTTTGATCATGCGGCAGGGAAAATGCGCTGCGGTCAGGCGGTCACCAAAGAGATCGAGGGTGAGTACACCCCCGGCATGAAACTCGGAGAGCAATGACATGAGCAAGACCAACGCGGGACGTTTCTTTGAAGATTATGCAGTGGGCCAAGTGATTGACCACGCGGTTCCGCGGACGGTCTCGGGCGGGGAGCGGGCGCTGTACCATGCGCTCTATCCTGCCCGTCATGCGCTGTATTCGTCGGACGCCTTTGCGCAGGCCAGCGGTCTGCCCAAATCGCCGATGGATGATCTAATCGCATTCCACACCGTTTTCGGCAAAACCGTGCCCGACGTGTCGCTGAACGCGGTGGCGAACCTTGGCTACGCCGAGGGCCGCTTCCTGAAACCTGTTTATGAGGGCGACACCCTGCGTTCGCGCAGCGAAGTGATTGGCGTCAAAGAGAACTCGAACGGCAAGACCGGTGTGGTCTATGTGCGCACCCAAGGCCTGAACCAGAACGACGAAGTGGTCATGGAATATGTCCGCTGGGTGATGGTCCGTAAACGCGACGTGACCGCACCTGCGCCCGAAGCTGTTGTGCCTGACCTGAAAAAGGTTCTGTCGGTCGAGGATCTGGTGATCCCCGAAGGTCTGGATTTCACCAACTATGACTTCACGTTGGCTGGCGAGGCGCATCGCTGGGCCGACTACCAAGTGGGCGAAAAGATCGACCACGTGGACGGTGTCACCATCGAAGAAGCCGAGCATATGCTGGCCACGCGTCTCTGGCAGAACACCGCCAAGGTGCACTTCGACGCGACCTTCCGCGAAGACGGCAAGCGCTTGATTTACGGCGGTCACGTAATCTCTATGGCGCGGGCATTGTCGTTCAACGGTCTGGCCAACGCGCAAATGATCGCGGGCATCAACGGCGGCGCACATGCCAACCCGTGCTTTGCTGGCGACACGGTGAAGTGCTGGACCGAAGTGCTGGATAAGGCCGAAACCAGTGCACCCGGCGTTGGCGCATTGCGTCTGCGTCTAGTTGCGACAAAGGGCGGCGAACCGTTCAACCTGAAGGGTGAGAACGGCAAATACCTGAGTGAAGTACTCTTGGATCTGGACTACTGGGTTCTGATTCCCTGTTAACGCTAAAACGTGATCACACTTGTTAACGGTGTGATCACGTTTGAAAAAAATATGTCGGAAACACGATAAAATGCTGCCCTGCGGCACGTTGGAGCCGTGACAGATCGCGAAAATCGGCTATCAATCTGCCCGAGGCACCGCGGCCACCTGGGAGTCGGCTGCGCAACCGAAAGGAAGACTTATGGCTGATGTGAATCGGGGCAACCGCCCGCTCTCACCGCACCTGACGATCTATCGCTTGCCGATTACTGCGATTACGTCGATCCTGACCCGTATCACCGGAAACGCCCTGCTGGTTGCAGCACTGATGACCGTTTGGTGGTTTCTGGCGGCCGCGTCGGGCCCTGAATATTACGACTTTGCCAACGCTGTGATCACCAGCTGGTTTGGCGATCTGGTTATGGCGCTGTCCGTACTGGGTCTGTGGTACCACACGCTGGCAGGCGTCCGTCACCTGATCTGGGATCAGGTCATCGCTCTGGACATCAAAACTGCCGAAAGCCTGAGCTGGCTGGTCATCATCGGATCCGTCGCACTGACTGTGCTGACTTGGATCATCATGCTGATCGCATAAGAGGAGAGCGTCAGATGGCATATCTTACCCCCCGCAAGCGCGCGACTGGCATGGGCTCGGCAAAGTCGGGCGTCGCACATTTCTGGAACATGAAGGTCAGCTCGATTGGTCTCCTGATCCTCGTGCCCCTGTTTGTTTTCACATTTGGTCCGGCACTGGGCAGCAGCTACGAGGAAATGGTTGCGTACTACCAGCATCCGTTCCCCGCGATCATTGCGATCCTGACCCTTGGTGTTGGTTTCATGCACTTTAATAACGGTTTTCAGGTCCTGATCGAAGACTACGTTCACGGTGCTGCCGGCCAGTACTCGATCATCGCTATGAACTGCCTGTGCTACGCCGCTGCGGCAACCGGCATCTTCTCGATCATCCGCATCGCACTTTAAGTCAGAGAGGCGCAGATGGCTGCATACGAATACGAAACCCACGATTATGACGTGGTGGTGGTTGGCGCTGGTGGCGCTGGCCTGCGTGCAACCCTTGGCATGGCCGAACAGGGCCTGCGCACCGCTTGTGTGACCAAGGTTTTCCCGACCCGCTCGCACACTGTTGCGGCGCAGGGCGGTATTGCTGCTTCGCTGGGGAACATGGGTCCCGACAGCTGGCAATGGCACATGTACGACACTGTTAAGGGCTCGGACTGGCTCGGTGACACCGACGCGATGGAATACCTCGCACGCGAAGCACCCGCCGCTGTGTACGAACTGGAGCACTATGGTGTGCCCTTCAGCCGTACCGAAGAAGGCAAGATCTACCAGCGTCCATTTGGTGGTCACACCACCGAGTTCGGCGAAGGCCCGCCCGTACAGCGCACCTGTGCGGCTGCTGACCGGACCGGTCACGCGATCCTGCACACCCTGTACGGCCAGTCGGTCAAAAACAACGCGGAATTCTACATCGAATACTTCGCGCTGGACCTGATCATGTCCGACGATGGCGTTTGCACCGGCGTTGTCTGCTGGAAGCTGGACGACGGCACCATGCACGTCTTCAACGCGAAGATGGTTGTTCTGGCGACAGGCGGTTACGGCCGTGCCTACTTCAGCGCGACTTCGGCGCACACCTGCACCGGTGACGGTGGCGGTATGGTGGCCCGCGCGGGTCTGGCCCTGCAGGACATGGAATTCGTTCAGTTCCACCCCACCGGTATCTACGGCGCAGGCTGTCTGATCACCGAGGGTGCACGCGGCGAAGGCGGTTACCTGACCAACAGCGAAGGCGAGCGGTTCATGGAGCGTTATGCTCCGAACTACAAAGACCTCGCGCCGCGTGACTATGTGTCCCGCTGTATGACCATGGAAATCCGCGAAGGTCGCGGTGTTGGCGCCGAAGGCGACCACATCCACCTGAACCTGTCGCACCTGCCCGCAGAAGCCCTTCACCTGCGTCTGCCCGGTATTTCGGAGTCGGCACGTATCTTTGCTGGCGTTGACGTCACCAAAGAGCCGATCCCCGTTATCCCGACCGTGCACTACAACATGGGCGGCATTCCCACCAACTACTGGGGTGAAGTACTGAACCCGACCGCCGAAGACCCAACTGCTGTTGTTCCCGGCCTGATGGCTGTGGGCGAAGCGGGCTGTGCCTCGGTACACGGTGCGAACCGTCTGGGCTCGAACTCGCTGATCGACCTCGTGGTCTTTGGCCGTGCCGCCGCAATCCGTGCAGGTGCTGTGGTGGACAAGGACGCATCGATCCCCGCGACCAACGTGGCTCAGGTCGAGAAGTGCTTCGATCGCTTCGACGGTATCCGCAACGCACAAGGTGGCACCCCAACCGCAGAACTGCGTCTGGAAATGCAGAAGACCATGCAGCGTGACGCTGCCGTCTTCCGTACCGCCGAGACCATGAAGCAGGGTGTCGAGGACATGACCGCGATCGCGGGCAAGATGGGCGACCTGAAGGTCACCGACCGCAGCCTTGTCTGGAACACCGACCTGATGGAATCGCTGGAACTGACCAACCTGATGCCGAACGCGCTGGCCACCATCTACGGTGCCGAAGCCCGTCATGAATCCCGCGGCGCCCACGCGCACGAGGATTACTCGGAGCGTGACGATGAAAACTGGCGTGTGCACACCGTCAGCCGCGTCGATGGCAACAAGGTCGATCTGTCCTACCGTCCGATCATCACAGATCCTCTGACCACCGAGGACCAAGGCGGCATCGAGATCAAGAAGATCGCGCCCAAGGCACGTACCTTCTGATGGGTCTTGCGGGGGCATATCGGGCGGGTCTTCCTGCCGGATTGCTGCTGGGGCTGGCAGCTTGCGGATCGCAAGCGCCTGTCTCGCAGGCTCCTGCACCGGCTGACCGGATGGATGCCTATCAGGCTGTCCGTCCGGTGGTTGCAAACTATATTCCTGCGGCGCAGGTTGATGTGGTCACCTCTTGTGTGATCCAGACAGCCCCCGCCGCGGATATTTCAAACTTTGCCCAGACGGGTGGGGCGATCGGCGAACAGCAGACGCTCCGCATTCTGGACCTGATCAAGGCGCCTCGCGCCAACGATTGTATCGCGAAACAGCTTCTCTGAGAGGAGAGACCCATGGTTGAATTGGCTCTGCCCAAGAATAGCCGTATCACCACAGGCAAAACCTGGCCCAAGCCCGAGGGCGCGACGAACCTGCGTACCGTGCAGATTTATCGCTGGAACCCTGATGACGGCAAAAACCCCAGCGTCGATACCTACTTTGTCGATATGGATACCTGTGGTCCGATGATTCTGGACGTTCTGATCAAGATCAAGAACGAGATGGACCCCACGCTTGCCTTCCGCCGCTCGTGCCGCGAAGGCATCTGTGGTTCGTGCGCTATGAACATCGACGGCATTAACACGCTGGCCTGTATCTATGGCACTGACGAAGTCAAAGGCGACATCAAGATCTACCCGCTGCCCCACATGCCCGTGGTCCGCGACCTGATCCCCGACCTGACGCACTTCTACGCGCAGCACGCCAGCATCATGCCTTGGCTTGAAACCAAGACAAACACACCTGCCAAAGAGTGGAAGCAGTCGATCGAAGACCGCGAGAAGCTGGACGGCCTTTATGAGTGTGTGATGTGCGCCTGCTGCTCGACCAGCTGCCCCAGCTACTGGTGGAACGGCGATCGTTACCTCGGGCCAGCAGCGCTGCTGCACGCCTACCGTTGGCTGATCGACAGCCGCGACGAAGCGACCGGCGAGCGTCTGGACAACCTCGAAGACCCCTTCAAGCTGTACCGCTGCCACACCATTATGAACTGCGCGAAAACTTGCCCCAAGGGTCTGAACCCCGCGAAGGCGATTGCGTCGATCAAGAAAATGATGGTCGATCGGGCCTACTGATCACACCAGATCTAGCAATGTTAGCGCGCCGTTACCCAATACTGGGTAGCGGCGCGTTGCGTTTGCGACACAGTTCTAAAGGATATGCTGCACCTGCAAAGGTGTAGGGGTGTTCTTCGGAAAAAAGAGGATCATATCAACGGGCAGGGAGGAGCTACCTAGTTCAAAAGGTGCTCACATGTTGGAAGTTAAACGTTCCCCTGCCGACGAAGCTCTCGAGCAAATGTTCGGTTACTACACTCCCGAAGCCGAGTTGGCTGCTCCGGCCCCGACTGCGTTCGAGGAAGAAGCCGCGAACACCGACTACGCGGAATATTTCGAGGCCGCGTAATTTGCGACCTCGCAGCCCCGTGCAGGACCCTCCTCCTTGCACGGGGTTTGCTTTTCCAGCGCAGGCTTTTAGGTCTAGGCGCACGATCCCCAGAGGAGCCTCCGTATGATTGTCGCTGTTGGATTGATCATTGCCTTTGTGCTGGTGCTGATCTTCTCGAACCGCCAAACGCGCAACTGCCGTTGGCGCGAGAACCGTCGCAAGGATCGGGGCGGCCAGCGCTACTACCACTGCGTCAGTTGCGGGGCCGAGACTTGGGGCGATCCCCAGAAGCCCCCTCAAGTCTGCTTGAAACCCGAGCTCGACAACTAACCCTGCCATATTGCCCGGCTCCCACGGATTGGGGCTTCCTCCTGCGCGGATCCTGTGGCTTTCTTGCGGCCGCAAGACAGGAGAAGACCCCATGTGCAACGCCCCCGCCGATGCCGAGGCTCGCCGCGCGATCAAGCCGGTGATCTGCTACCCGACCGACACGCTGCCCCAGCCGAATATGGCGATCTATGAAGCGGCGCGGAACGGGGCAGAAGTCATCGAAACGGTACTCGCCCCTGCGCGGGATGCGGCCAGTTTCACTGTCACCGCGGGGCACTTCTTCCGGATCACATCTGTCACAGGCCCTCAGGTCGGGGACCTGAACCTGTGGAACGCCCATGATCTGTCCGAGCGGTTCTTCAGCGGCAAAACTCGCGCGCTTCATGGCGCTCACGTCACAACTGGCGACCGCTTGTGGTCGAACCTGCCGCACCTGCGTCCCATGGCGACGGTAACCCACGACACACTGGGCTGGTACGGGATCGACGAATACGGCGGTTCGGTCCACGACGTGATCGGAACCCGCTGCGATCCCTACACGCATAACCTGCTGTCCGGCGGGCAATATCACCACTGCTGCCATTCGAACCTGACGCGCGCACTGTCGGACCGCTCGGGCCTGTCCTTGGCCGAGGCCGAGCCCCACGTCCACGATGTGCTGAATGTCTTTATGTGCACAGGCTTTACCCGCGACACCGGCCAGTATTTTATGAAGGCCAGCCCCGTCCGCCCCGGCGACTACATCGAGTTCTTCGCGGAAATTGATCTTCTGGGGGTACTCAGCGCCTGTCCAGGGGGCGACTGTAGCAGCGAACACTCCAGCGACACCGCCGCCTGCTATCCGCTACAAATCGACATCCTGCGTCCCGCACAGGGGGCACTGGACACATGGCAGCAGCCCGCAGCCAACGGATATGACCGCAGCCACGGGCGTTAACCGTCAGGCGAAGGCCGCTTCCAAAGCAATCTCGACCATCTCGCCAAAGCTGCGCTCGCGGTCCTCGGAGGGCAGCGCCTCGCCCGTCTGCAGATGGTCCGAGATCGTCAGAATCGCCAAAGCCCGCCGCCCATAGCGCGCAGCCAAGGTGTAAAGCTCTGCCGCCTCCATCTCGACCGCCAGAATGCCGTGACGGGTCATCTGCTCGTTGAGATCGGGGCGCTCGTCGTAGAACACGTCAGAGCTATAGATCCCGCCCACATGGGGCACCGACCCACGCGCTTCTGCCGCCGCAACCGCCGACCGCAGTAGCCCGAAATCCGCACAGGAGGCATAGTTCAATTCGCGGAAAATCCCCGATGACGGCGTCGACAAGGTCGAGCTTGTCATCGCAATTACCAGATCGCGGATCTTGACCTGAGGCTGCATTCCCCCGGCCGACCCGATCCGGATCAAGGTCTGCGCACTATAGTCCTTGATCAACTCGTTGGCGTAGATGGACAGCGACGGCATACCCATCCCGCTGCCCTGAATGGTCACCCGATGCCCGCGCCACGTCCCGGTGAACCCTAGCATCCCGCGCACCTCGTTCACCAACTCGGCGCCTTCCAGAAACGTCTCGGCCGCCCACTTGGCCCGATAGGGATCGCCCGGCATCAGCACGGTCTCGGCGATCTGCCCCGGCTTTGCGCCAATATGTACCGTCATCGTTAAGTCTCCCGCATTTACCTGACGGTCAAAAAAGAACGGGGCCCGCCGAATGGCAAGCCCTCGTCTTTCTGCTTTGCATAAATACTCAACGTCACGGACGCTCCAGCCGCCGCAAACGATGGTTATTCAGCGGCAACCGGTGTTGGATCAACCAGCGTCACGATATCCATCATGATCCGGTTCAATTCAAAGTCCTTGGGGGTGTAAACCTTGGCCACACCAAACCCAAGCAGTCGCTGTGCGTCTTCGTCAGGGATGATCCCGCCGACCACCACAGGGATGTCCCCCAACCCCGCTGACCGCATCCGGTTCATCACGTCTTCGACGAGGGGAATATGACTGCCGGACAGAATCGACAACCCGACCACATGGACGTCATCCTCTTGGGCGGCTTTTACGATCTCTTCGGGTGTCAGGCGGATTCCCTCGTACTCGATATCCATCCCGCAGTCGCGCGCGCGGAAGGCAATCTGCTCTGCTCCGTTCGAGTGACCGTCAAGGCCGGGCTTGCCCACTAGGAACTTCAGGCGGCGCCCCAGCTTGTCGCTGACTGCGTCCACTGCCTCGCGGATGTCGTCCAGCCCCTCGGTCTTGTTCGAGATGCCGCGCGCGACGCCCGTCGGACCGCGGTATTCGCCAAAGGCGGCGCGCATCTCTGCGGCCCATTCACCGGTGGTCGCGCCAGCCTTGGCCGCTTTGATCGATGCGGGCATGACGTTGCCGCCAGCTTTGGTGGTCTCGCGTAGCTCGGCCAGAGCGGCCTGTACGGCGGCTTCGTCCCGCTCGGCGCGCCATTCATTCAGGCGTGCGATCTGTTCCTGCTCGACGGCGGGATCGACGACCATGATGCCACCGTCCTCGCCCATCAGCGGGCTGGGTTCGCCCTGCTGGAACTTGTTCACGCCAACGACGATGGTCTCGTTCTTTTCGATACGGTTCAGGCGATCCGCGTTCGATTCGACCAGTCGGCCCTTCATGTATTCGATCGAGCTGACGGCACCGCCCATGCCGTCCAGCTGCGCCAGCTCTTGGCGTGCGCCTTCTTTCAGGGCTTCAACCTTGGCGTCCACAGCGGGGTTGCCGTCAAATAGGTCTTCGTATTCCAGAAGGTCAGTCTCGTAGGCCAAAATCTGCTGCATGCGCATGGACCACTGTTGGTCCCACGGTCGGGGCAGGCCAAGCGCTTCGTTCCATGCGGGCAGCTGCACAGCGCGGGCGCGGGCCTTTTTCGACAGGGTCACGGCCAGCATCTCGATCAAGATACGGTACACATTGTTTTCAGGCTGCTGTTCGGTCAGGCCAAGGCTGTTGACCTGAACGCCATAGCGGAAACGACGGTACTTCGCCTCTTCAACACCATAGCGCTCTAGGCAGATTTCGTCCCATAGGTCCACAAACGCGCGCATTTTGCACATCTCGGTGACAAAGCGAATCCCAGCGTTCACGAAGAAGCTGATGCGGCCGACCAGCGTCGGGAAATCCTCGGCGGGGACGCGCGGGCGCAATTCGTCCAGCACGGCGGTCGCGGTGGCCAAAGCGAAGGCGAGTTCCTGTTCGGGCGTCGCACCGGCCTCTTGCAGGTGATAGGAACACACGTTCATTGGGTTCCACTTGGGCACGTTCTGGTAGCAGTACTCGGCCACGTCCGCGATCAGCTTGAGCGAAGGCTTGGGCGGGCAGATATAAGTCCCGCGCGACAGGTATTCCTTGATCAAGTCGTTCTGGACAGTGCCCTGCAGCTTGGAGACGTCCGCGCCCTGTTCCTCTGCCACCGCAATATAAAGAGACAGCAGCCAAGGCGCCGTCGCGTTGATGGTCATAGAGGTGTTCATCTGTTCCAGCGGGATCTGGTCGAACAGGGTGCGCATATCCCCCAGATGGCAAACGGGCACGCCAACCTTGCCAACCTCGCCTTTGGCCAGGACGTGGTCACTGTCGTAGCCGGTCTGGGTGGGCAGGTCGAATGCGACCGAGAGACCGGTCTGACCCTTGGCCAGGTTACCACGATAAAGGGCGTTCGACGCGGCTGCGGTCGAGTGGCCAGCATAGGTGCGGATCAGCCAGGGGCGGTCTTTCTGAGTCTCGGTCATCGGTGCCTCGCAATGAATACGGTTCAGCAATTTTCTTGCGTTCGTGTCTTAGTACTTGGAATTATATGGCGCTGTCAATTCGCCGCGATGCGGCGCAAACCCCTATTTTTCAAGATGCTCGCGCAGCATTCGACTTTGGTCGCGACATAAAATTTCAAAATGACGCGTGAAAACAGTTGCGATGTTGCGTGGCCGATTATATCCATGCTGCAGAGGCAGCGCGATTCTGCGCCGCAGAAGAGAGTTTACCCCCGAAACTTCGGGAGCATGGAGGCACGACGATGGCACTTGATACAAACACTGGGATTGCCCCCTACGATGCGCCGGAAAAGGAACTGTACGAAGTGGGCGAAATGCCGCCCCTAGGCTATGTTCCCCCGAAAATGTATGCTTGGGCGATCCGCCGCGAGCGTCACGGCGAACCGGAAACTTCGTTCCAGAAAGAGGTCGTAGACACTTGGCAAATCGACAGCCACGAAGTGCTGGTCCTCGTGATGGCTGCCGGTGTTAACTATAATGGCGTCTGGGCAGGTCTCGGCCAGCCGATCTCGCCCTTTGATGTTCACAAGCAAGATTACCACATCGCAGGCTCTGACGCCTCGGGGATTGTGTGGGCCGTTGGCGATAAAGTGAAAAACTGGAAGGTGGGTGATGAAGTTGTCATCCATTGTAACCAGGACGACGGCGACGACGAAGAGTGCAACGGCGGCGACCCGATGTTCTCTCCGACTCAGCGCATCTGGGGCTACGAAACCGGTGACGGCTCGTTCTCTCAGTTCACCCGCGTTCAGGCCCAGCAGCTGATGCCCCGTCCCAAGCACCTGACTTGGGAAGAGAGCGCCTGCTACACTCTGACCTTGGCGACCGCATACCGGATGCTTTTCGGTCACCACCCCCACGAGCTGAAGCCTGGCCAGAACGTTCTGGTTTGGGGGGCATCGGGCGGTCTGGGTTCGTACGCTATCCAGCTGGCGAATACTGCAGGTGCGAACGCAATTGGCGTTATCTCGGACGAGAGCAAGCGTCAGTTCGTTCTTGATCAGGGTGCCAAAGGCGTCATTAACCGCAAGGAATTTGACTGCTGGGGTCAGCTGCCCACCGTGAACTCGCCCGAATACAATGCGTGGCTGAAAGAGGCGCGCAAGTTCGGCAAGGCGATCTGGGACATCACCGGCAAGGGTGTGAATGTGGACATGGTCTTCGAACATCCCGGTGAATCGACCTTCCCGGTTTCGACTCTGATCGTGAAAAAGGGCGGTATCGTTGTGATCTGCGCGGGCACCTCTGGCTTCAACTGTACCTTCGACGTGCGCTACATGTGGATGCACCAGAAGCGTCTGCAGGGCTCGCACTTTGCGAACCTGAAACAGGCTGCCTCGGCGAACCGTCTGATGTGCGAGCGTCGTCTGGACCCCTGTATGTCCGAAGTGTTCGAGTGGGAGCAGATTCCGCAGGCACACACCAAAATGCTGCGCAACGAACACAAGCCCGGCAACATGGCTGTGTTGGTTCAGGCGCCGAAGACTGGCCTGCGCACCTTTGAAGAGGCGCTCGAGGCGAAGTAAGACGCGCCCCGCAGACTAGAAAAACAAAGCCGTGCATCCTTTGGATGTGCGGTTTTTTCTATCGTGCTTTTGTAATTTTATATGTTAGCAACAATTAAACCCTTGCAGTCATAGGCCCGTGAACGCACTCTGCAATTGTTTATTTATATTGTTTTGCGGGCTGCGAATTTTATCTAGCGCGTCTCCGCAGTTTTCATTGTCAGGAGTTTCGTTGTGTTGGACACATCCGTTGCGTCTTTGTTGGATCAAATTCGGGATATTCAGGACGAAGACGATCTAGATGCGTTTGTCTGCCGGCTAAAAGACTACTTTGGAACAACGCACTGCGCCTTTTTCGTGATGGCGCCCGGTGGAGGTGTGAGCTTGTTTGGCACCTTTCCCAAGGCATGGAGCGAAGAGTACTTCACGCGCGGAATGGATCGGCACGACCCCATCATCATGGCGTGTTACAACAGTCATATGCCCGTCAACTGGCAGGATTTAGACTGGTCCAGCCGCCAGTCGCAGATCATTTATCAGGTAGCTCTGTCGAACGGGCTAGGGCCTCAGGGTTACACCGTTCCGATCCGTGGCCCGCGCGGACAATACGCGGCGCTTAGCCTGTGCGGCTGTGAGAGCGGGCAGGAGTGGCGCGAAAAGTGGCAGCGCTTGCAGGTCGATGTCCTGACAATTTGCCATTTCCTGAACGCGCGCGTGCTGGAGATGTGCCCCAAGACGCACAATGATCCGTACAAAGGTCTGTCACCGCGCGAAGTGGACGCGATGTCTTTTCTCGCGCGGGGTCTGAGCCGCGCGCAGATTGCCGAAACGCTCCGGATTTCCGAACACACGTTGCGGGCCTATATCGAGTCTGCGCGCCGAAAATTGGACGCCGCCAACACCACCCACGCTGTGGCCAAGGCGATTTCCCACGGCTTCATTCTGGTCTAGGCGTTTTGTCAGTTCCGTTGGGTCGTGGCCCTGTGTAGTGTCCGCGCCATGAGCGTTCCTAGCATTACCTTTTCCGAAGATCAGGCCGAGGCCCACGACCGTATCACGCAGCTGATGCGCGGGGTCGGGGTGGATCTGGACAACGGTATCCTCACGCCTTTGGTCGAGGAAAAGCAATCTATTCTTGGCATTACCGGCAAGGCGGGGTCCGGTAAGACCATGCTATTGGCCGCAGTCGTCAAAGCGCTAGAGGAAGCTGGCGTCGAGATTGTCTCTGGCGACTACGAGGGCCGCAAGAAAAAGGAACGCCGGACGCTCGCGATCCTTGCGCCGACAAACAAAGCAGCCAGCGTTCTGCGCATGCGCGGGGTGCCCGCGACCACGATCCATCGCATTCTCTATAGCCCCGTTTATGATCCCGAATTTGAACGCGTGGCCGAATGGCTGGCGGGCAATGCCGAGCGGCCAGAGATCGAAGCGCTGACTGACGAAGCACTCGAGCGCGCCAAGGCGAGCTACGAGCTGCACAAGTCTGTGCCGGGGGCCTTGGCGGCTGCTGGATTGCGGGGCTCGGACTTTATCACCGGATGGAAGCGCCGTGAGCACCCGCTGGACATCGGTCTGGTGGACGAAGCGTCGATGCTGGATGACCGGCAGTTTGACGATCTGCGCGACATCTTTCCGACGCTGATGCTGTTTGGCGATCCGGCGCAGCTCGCGCCAGTGAACCAGTCGGGCAAGATGGTGTTCGATAAGCTGCCCGAGCCTGCTGTCATGCATTTGAACCGCATTCACCGGCAGCAGAACGACAGCCCGATTCTCGACATTGCGCATGCGCTCGCCGATCCGGACTTAGGATTTGAAGATTTCGAGCGCCTGATCGAACAAAAAGCCCGCGAGGATGATCGCGTGGTCTGGGGCCAGAGGGTCGAGGTTGACCTGATGGCTCGTAGTCCGGTTCTGGTGTGGCGCAACGCGACGCGTATCCGCCTGATCAATGCCTTCCGTAGTGTGTACGGCGCGCCCGAGACCGAGCTTTTAGAGGGCGAGCCGTTAATCTGCGATGGTATCGAATTGCCTCTGAAGCACCGAAAAAAGCGTATTGATCTAGAGGCGCGTGGCCTGATTAAGGGTGCGCAGGTTGTCTATCTGGGGCCTGGCCGCAAGCCGGGTTTCTCTCGACTGCACGTTTTGGGGGCCGAGGAGCCTCAGGTCTCGGCGGCGTCGATCGTGAAAATCGAGAAGCCGGATGAGGAAGAGCCGTTTATCCCCTTTGCAGCGCGGATGGGGGCTGCGTTCTTGCATGGCGCGGCGGTGACGATCCACAAGGCGCAGGGATCGCAGTGGACAGACGTTCAGGTTTTTGCTCCTGATATCTATGCCGCAGCGCGGATGGGACGAACCGAAGCGGGGCAACCTCTGTGGAAGCGGCTGGCATATGTTGCTGTGACCCGCGCGTCAGAGCGGCTTTATTGGGTTGTGCGCCCGCGCTTGTCCAAGCCAAGTGGGCCACTCAGCGTCGCGGATTTGGGCGGTACGCCCGCGCCCTTGCAGATGGACTTTACGGAGTAAGAGGGGCGCTGCCCCTCTCTTGCGTGTTGCGCAATTCACTCCCCGGAGTATTTTCAGCAAAAAGAAGTCAGCGGCGGATCAACTGGAAAAAGGTGGATGCACCCCAGCCCGCGGCAACCGCGAGAGCGAGGCTGAGTAGGCCGTAGAGTAGGGGCTGCTGGCGGGACAAGGTGAACAGCCAGCGTTCCAAGCCGACTTTGCGGACAAGGATTGGAGCCTCTTCGTGGGTCAGGACAGCGCCCTCTCGTGTCACGAAAATACGGGTGGTGTATTCACCTTCGGTCAGGTTCGCAGGCAGTGTGATCCGTGTGTCGAACAGTGTGCTTTCTCGGAGTTCGGCGGAGTCCTCGTTGATCAGGTAAGAGCCATTGCGTTCTCGAATTCGGATCAGCGCGTCGGTAAAGCTTTCTGCATCTTCAATCTCTCGCGGGGCGCCGACAGAACGGATGGCGCGGGGGATAGAAATTTTGTGTCGCAGATCTTCGGTCTCGGACAGGATCTCTGACAGTGGGCCGGTGGTGGCGACGGCGTAGAAACTGGGGGCGCGGTCGATTTCAACGGAGTCGGTGTTCATCCAGATGCCTGCCACACGCTCTTTGCGCCAAACTGTTGTGGGGCCAGAGGGACCGGCAACGGTAATGATGACGTGCAGGGGCTCTTCTTCGGGATCGACAGCGCTGAGGTCGCGTTTGATCGCACCGTAGATCAGGATGTCGGAGCCATCAAACCGGGTGGTGATCCGCACCTCTTCTTGGCTCAGGCCAAGTACCAGTTCTTCGGCCTGCAAGGGGAGGGCGAGGAGGCAAAATGCGATGAGGGAAGCTAGAAGTCGCATCACGACGTCCCGATCGAATAGAGGTCGGACGGAGTCAGCAACAGATCAAGCCCCAGCTTGCCGCAGACCAGCAGCACGAGCGCGGCGAGCGCGATGCGCAGTTGCTCCGCCTTGAGCTTTGCGCCGATCTGCGTGCCGAATTGCGCACCAATGACGCCGCCCACCAGCAAGAGCAGGGCGAGTACGATATCGACGGTGTAGTTGGTCGTGGCGTGTAGCAAAGTGGTAAATGCGGTCACAAAGATGATCTGGAACAGCGACGTGCCGATCACCACCTTGGTGGGCATGCCGAGGATATAGATCATCGCGGGGACCATGATAAAGCCGCCGCCCACGCCCATGATCGCGGACAGGATGCCCACCGACAGTCCGACGAGAAAAGGCGGAATGGCCGAGATATAGAGCCCCGATGCGCGAAACCGCATCTTGAGCGGCAGTGTTTGCGCGATGCCGCGGCCACGCTTTTTGCTCTTGGTCGGGCCTTGGCGTTTGGACTTACGCAGAGCGTTCAAGCTCTCGATCATCATCAGGCCACCGACGATGCCGAGAAAAACCACGTAAAAGAGGTTCACCAACAGGTCCACTTGCCCAAGCTGCTTGAGCAAGGTGAACACGTATACCCCGAGCGCCGAGCCAACGAGGCCGCCCGCCATGAGGACCGAGCCCATCTTGAAATCAACGGTCTTGCGTTTGAGGTGCGCCATCAACGCCGAAAAAGACGAAGCGACAATCTGGTTCGCGCCGGTGGCCACGGCCACGGCGGGTGGAACGCCAATAAAGAATAGGAGTGGCGTGATCAGAAAGCCGCCACCAACACCAAACATGCCAGATAAAAGACCCACGATTCCCCCAAGCCCAAGCAGGAGGAACGCGTTGACTGAAACTTCGGCAATCGGGAGGTAGATCTGCATGGTTCACCGTAGCGTGTGTCCTGTGCAGAGCACAAGAAAATCGCAACGCGCCCAATAGCTTCGTGTCGGACGTGTTGCACTGCAGAAACGGGGCCGCGCGGGCCCCGTTCATTTCAACGCTCTTTGACGTAGGGCTCGCCGCCTGCGCGGGGCGGGATTGCCTTGCCCACGAACCCAGCAAGGAAGATGACCGTCAGGATGTAGGGCAGGACGTCCATCACCTGAACCGGAATGACGATCCCGCCGAGGTCAAGGTTCTGATAGCGCAGGGCAACGGCTTGTAATAGCCCGAACAGCAGGCAGGCCCAGAGTGCATTCCAAGGACGCCACTTTGCAAAGATCAGTGCCGCCAAAGCGATAAAGCCACGGCCTGCTGTCATATCTTTGACGAAGCCCGCTTGCAGGCCCGTTGCCAGATAGGCCCCAGCCACCCCGCAAAGCACGCCACAGATCAATACTGCTGCGTAGCGCAGGCGGGTTACCGAAACGCCCGCTGTGTCGACCGCCGCAGGGTTTTCGCCCACAGCGCGAAGGCGCAAACCAAAGCGGGTACGGAAGAGAACCCACCACGTGATCGGCACCAGCGCAAACGCCATGTAGACCAGCACAGAATGGCCAGAAATCAAATCGCCGTAGATCGGCCCGAGGAAGGGCACGCCAGACAAGGTATCGGCAAAGGGCAGGTTGATCGGCTCGAACCGCGCACCGCCCATGAGGCTGGGCGTGCGCCCGCCTTGTTGAAACCAGCTCTGCGCCACAAGGACAGTCAGACCGGCAGCAAGGAAATTAATCGCAACCCCCGAGATCAACTGATTGCCGCGAAAGGTGATTGATGCCAGCCCGTGCACCAAAGCGAGCAGCATCGACGCGCCAATGCCTGCCAGCAGCCCCAGCCAGACAGAACCGGTCACATAAGCCACAGCAGCAGAAAGGAAGGCCGCAGCCAGCATCTTGCCCTCTAGCCCGATGTCGAAAACGCCCGCACGCTCGCTGTACAAACCAGCGAGACAGGCCAACAGCAGCGGGGTTGCCAGACGGATTGTGGAGTCGAGGATCTGGATAAGTGTCAGAAAATCCATTCTCAGGCTCCTTTGCGCAGGGACAGGAAGATGCGTTCCAGCGGCATTCGGACCATGTGATCCAACGCGCCTGTGAATAGGATCACCAGCGCTTGGATCACCACGATCAATTCTCGCGGTATGCTGGTCCACAGCGCCAGTTCTGCGCCGCCCTGATACAAAAAGCCGAACAGCAATGCTGCGATCAGCACGCCGAACGGGTGATTGCGGCCCATCAGTGCCACTGCGATCCCGATGAAGCCAGCGCCTTCGACGGCGTTCAGGACCAGACGTTCCGCTTCGCCCATGACGTTGTTCACGGCCATCAATCCGGCAAGGCCACCCGAGATCAGCATCGCGATCATCGTGATTTTGACAGGGTTGATGCCTGCGTAGACCGCCGCAGGCTCCGAATGTCCAAACGCGCGGATTTCATAGCCCAGACGAGTGCGCCACAGCAGCAGCCAAACCGCCAGACAAGCCAGCAGCGCTACAACGAATGTCACGTTAGCAGGCGCGGCTTTGGAAAACTCGATGCCGATCGGGGCCAGCAAGTCGTGCAGGGTTGGCAGGTGCGTGCCTTCGGGGAATTTGTCGGTGGCGGGATCCATAGAGCCGACCGGCCTCAGCAGGTTCACCAGCAAGTAGTTCAGCAGGCCTGCTGCGATGAAGTTGAACATGATCGTCGTGATCACGATGTGGCTGCCGCGTTTGGCCTGTAGGTAGGCTGGGATCAGAGCCCACGCCGCGCCAAAAAGTGCCGCGCCGATTGCGGCAACGGGCAGGGCGAGCAGCCAGTGGGGCAGGGGCAGGTACAAACACGCCAGCGCCACGCCAAGGCCGCCGAGCATCGCCTGACCCTCGCCACCGATGTTGAACAGGCGCGCGTGGTAGGCCACCGCAACCGCCAGACCGGTAAAGATAAAGTTGGTAGTGTAGTACAGGGTGTACCCCCAGCCATAGGTCGAGCCCAAGGCGCCAGACACCATCATCTTGACTGCGGCCCACGGGTTTTCACCAATGGCCAGAATGACCAGCGCGGACAGGCCCGCCGCCAGCAAAAGAGAAATGAGCGGGATTAGGAAAACATCCGCCCAACGGGGCATCTTATCCATGTTGGGACGCCTCTTGGCTAACGGGGTCACGGGTGTCGGTAATACCGGCCATCATCAGACCCAATTCTTTTTCATCAGTGGTTGCGGGATCGCGGAAGCCCATGATCTGTCCGTCGAACATCACCGCAATCCGGTCGGACAGAGCAAAGATCTCGTCCAACTCGACAGAGACCAGCAGGATCGCTTTGCCTTGGTCGCGCAGAGCGATGATCTGTTCGTGAATGAACTCAATCGCGCCGATGTCCACGCCACGGGTGGGCTGGCCGATCAGCAGTAGGTCAGGATTGCGCTCGATCTCGCGGGCGACCACGATCTTCTGCTGGTTGCCACCTGAAAAGCTTTTGGCCGAGAGCCAGCAATCGGGCGGACGCACATCAAACTTGGCCATCTTGGCCTGTGTGTCCTGCCGCAGCGCATCGTTGTCCATAAACAGGCCGCGCTGGTACTTTTCATCGCGGTGGTAGCCAAAGGCGACGTTTTCCCATGCGTGGAAGTCTAGGATCAGACCCTCGCGGTGACGATCCTCTGGCACGTGCGCGATGCCCAAGTGACGGCGCGCACTGGCGTCCGCACCCGCGCCAGAGAGAGGTAGAGGCTGTCCGTTCAAACGGATAGTCCCCTTCGCGTCTCGCATCCCGCCAAGAACTTCGAGAAGCTCGGACTGCCCATTGCCTGCAACGCCTGCGATCCCAAGGATTTCGCCCGCGCGGATATCCAGATCAATGCCCTTGAGCCGTTCGACGCCAGAGCTGTCGCGTACTTGCAGGTTCTCAATCTCTAGGATTTTCGCGCCCGGAACGGCGGGCACTTTGTCCACGCGCAGCAACACTTTGCGACCGACCATCAGCTCGGCCAGATGCTCTGGGCTGGTCTCGGCCGTTTTGACCGTTGCTGTCATCTCGCCGCGGCGCATCACGCTGACGGTATCGGTGATTTCCATGATCTCGCGCAGTTTGTGCGTGATCAGGATGATCGTTTTGCCTTCGCGGCGCAGGTTTTCCAGAATGCGGAACAGGTGATCCGCCTCGGCGGGGGTCAGGACGCCCGTGGGCTCGTCCAAGATCAGAATTTCGGCTTGGCGGTACAGCGCCTTCAGGATTTCGACCCGCTGCTGGTGCCCGACGCTCAGATCTTCGACGACCGAGTCAGGGTCCACGTTCAGTTCGTATTCTTTGGCCAGAGCGGTCAGTTCTTTGCGCGCCTTGGCCAGTGAAGGACGCAAGAGCGCGCCATCTTCTGCCCCGAGGATTACATTCTCGAGGACGGTAAAATTCGGAACCAGCTTGAAGTGCTGGAACACCATGCCGATGCCCGCCGCAATGGCGGCCTGACTGTCGGTGATGTTGGTCTTGGTGCCGTTGATAAAAACTTCGCCCCAGTCCGCTTTGTAAAAGCCATAGAGGATCGACATCAGGGTCGACTTCCCCGCGCCGTTTTCCCCGATGATCCCGTGGATCGTGCCGGGCATCACACGGATCGAGATGTCCTTGTTTGCTTGGACAGGGCCAAAGGATTTCGAGATACCGCGCAGCTCGATCGCCGGAGTTTTGGCAGCATCAGGGGCGGCCATGTCTGGCCGCCCCGTATGTTGGTTGGAAACCATGTGCGCCTTACTCGACCGGGCAGGTGCTGTCGGCCATGTAGTCGTGCACGACCAGCTCACCGCTTGCGATTTTTGCGGCTGCCTCGTCGACAGCGGCTTTCATTTCTGCGGTGATCAGCGCTTCGTTGTTTTCATCAATTGCATAGCCAATGCCGCCGTTCGCGATGCCCATGACCTGAATGCCAGTTTCCAGATCGGTGCCCGCCGAGAATGCCTCGTAGACCGCGTTGTCCACGCGCTTCAGCATCGAGGTCAGAACTTTGCCGGGGTGCATGTAGTTCTGGTTGCTGTCCACACCGATACCCAGAATGCCCTCGTCCGCTGCCGCCTGCAGAACACCAACACCGGTGCCGCCTGCTGCGTGGTACACAACGTCCGCGCCCTGCGAAATCTGGGCTTTGGTCAGCTCTGCGCCCTTCACAGGGTCACCCCACGCGGCAGGGGTGGTGCCGGTCATGTTCTGGATGACGGTCGCATCGGGGTTCGCCGCCTTGGCACCCTGAACATAGCCGCATGCGAATTTGCGGATCAGCGGGATGTCCATGCCGCCCACGAAGCCAACGGTGCCGGACTCGGACTTCATCGCCGCCAGCATGCCGACCAGATACGAGCCTTCGTGCTCGTTAAAAACGACCGAGCGCACGTTCGGCTTGTCGGTCACCATGTCGATGATCGCGAATTTGGTGTCGGGGTAGTCGTCTGCCACTTCGTCCAGCGCGCTGCCAAAGGCAAAGCCAGCCATGACGATCGGGTTTGCGCCGGCCTCGGCAAAGCGGCGCAGGGCCTGCTCGCGCTGGGCTTCGGACTGAAGCTCGATCTCGCGGTAGGTTTCGCCGGTTTCTTCGGCCCACTTCTGCGCGCCAGTGTGCGCAGCCTCGTTAAAGCTTTTGTCAAACTTGCCGCCAAGATCATAGATCAGCGCGGGCTCGGCTGCGGCGGCGCCTGCGGTCAGGGCCAGCGCGGCAGCGGCGCCAAAAAATTTGTGCATCATGGTCATGATAGTCTCCTGTTGGACGAGGTGCTGCCCTACAGCTTGGCGCACCTTTCGGCTGCGGACTCGTCTGGTCCGGCTCTGCCCAATTTAGTGCCGACCCATCCAGAAGGGTCAATAGAATTTTTGATTGTTTGGTCAGTTGACCCTGCGTTCAATCGGCGAGTGACCGCGACATCACCAGTGCGTCGACCACGCGGCCGTCCTGCAAATGGTAATAGGCCTTGCGTTTGCCTGCCTCTTTCCAGCCCGCGCGTCGGTAAAGCGCTGTCGCCGCGCTGTTTTCGACGGACACTTCGAGAAAGGCTGACGCTGCGCCAAGCCGCTGCGCTTTTTCGTGAAATGCTGAGAGTGCGCGCATCCCCAAGCCGCGCTTTTGATGGGCGGGATCGGTCACGATGGTCAGAAGCTCGGCTTCATCAAACATCACGCGGCCCAAGGCGAAGCTGTTGGAGTCGCCAACAACGAAAACGCCGTTCTGCCCCAAGAGGTCAGCGAAATCTTTAGCGCTCCATGCCTTGGTCTCGGTCATGGCGCGTCCGTGGGTAGTGGCAAGCGCGTCCGGTGTCACGGCAGGATGACTGGCGGCGCGTCCTTGGCGGGAGCCGCATCAGCTGCGCGTAGGTAGAGCGGCGCAGGCGCCTCTGTCTCGAATGCCGCGCGAGTCAGGGCAACCCTTGCAATTCGTTCCGCCAGTTCCACAGGGGCAGGGGGCAAGAGCGCGGGCACTTCGCCGTCCGTGGTCTTGACCCGCATCAACGGCGCCTCGGGCGCGCAGCCATATCCTTGCTCGTAGATCTGGTCGCGCGGGGCAGGGACGTGCACTCGCACAGGGCGCGGGGCATCCAAAGCTGTCGCGTCCAGCGTCGATACGCCCACTGCCGGAATGCCCAAGGCCATGGCCATTCCGCGCGCTGCAGAGACCGATATCCGGATTCCGGTGAAATTGCCGGGCCCGATGCCCACGCCGATCACGCCGAGGTCTGCCCAAGCGCATCCGCCCTCTGCCAGAACCTTTTCAATCAAGGGCACCAGATGCTCTGCCTGTCCGCGCGACATTTCCGTAGCACGCGCGGCGACCAACTGATCCCCGTTCAGCAAAGCGGCCGCGCAATGCGCGGCCGATGTGTCAAACGCCAGAGTCCAAACCATCGTTAAACAGCGACGGGACGGACTTCGGTCACTTCGGGAATGTAGTGGCGCAGCAGGTTCTCGATCCCCATTTTCAGGGTCAGAGTGCTGCTGGGGCAGCCGGCGCAGGCGCCCTGCATGTGCAGATAGACGACGCCGCGATCAAACCCGTGGAAAGTGATGTCGCCACCGTCCTGAGCTACAGCGGGACGCACGCGGGTGTCCAACAGCTCTTTGATCTGGGTGACGATTTCGCCGTCCTCACCGGTGTGCTCCGCGTGACCGGACGACGCAGTCTCGCCTTCGTCCATCACAGGGGCGCCAGACTGGAAGTGCTCCATGATCGCACCCAGCAGGTTGGGCTTGATGTGGTCCCATTCGACATCGTCAGACTTGGTTACAGTGACAAAGTCATTGCCCAAAAATACGCCCGAAACGCCAGAGACAGCGAACAAACGGGTGGCCAGAGGCGATTTGGCAGCAGTGTCCGCGCTTGGGAAATCTGCAGTGCCAACTTCCAAAACCGCCTGCCCGGGCAGGAATTTCAACGTCGCCGGGTTCGGGGTCGATTCAGTCTGGATGAACATCAGGGGGCCTCCGGTTAACTCAGCAATGGATATGCGGGCGCACCGCCCGACTGTCAAGGTTTAGAAACATTCTAAATGGTGCAGATCAGGTGATCGCTTCAAGCCGCTCTTTGCTCATGTCACCGGGCACGATGGTGAACGGAATGGGCAATTCCCCTGCGGAACGGGTCAATTGCGTAACCAGTGGGCCCGGTCCGCCTTTGCCAGATCCTGCACCCAGCACAAGAACACCAATCTCTTCATCCTCGCGAACATGTGCCAAAATCTCGGGCACTGCCTCGCCTTCCCGGATCACAAGCTCTGGGTCGACATTCTGTTTGTCGCGCATCCACTTGGCGAAAACCTCATAGTGCGCCTGAATGCGTTCGCGGGTTTCCTCACGCATGATGTCCCCGACGCCGATCCAATGATTGAATTCATCTGGTGGAATAATCGACAGAATTGTCACGCCGCCGCCCGTATGAGCCGCGCGCATCGCCGCAAAGCGCATCGCGTTCAAGCACTCGCGAGTATCATCCAAAACAACAAGGAATTTGCGCATCATAGTCCTCCCGACTAAGGGGGAACTTTGCACTGCCCTGTGTTCGCTGGCAAGCGCGCAGCCTCTTTCTTGGTGTAAATACCCCGTTGCACTGGCTGCCATCCAGAACGCCAAGGCTTGGGACCCAACGGAAAAAGCCCCCGCAAATCGCGAGGGCTCTGATCTAAGAGAAACGCCTGATCGGCAAGGGTCAGGTAATTAAAATCGTCTCGATCCTAAAAGGCAGTTCGTAACGAATTCGTTCACCTTTGCCCGATCACATGCCGGGACGTAGTAGACCGACGATGTCGTAGGTTTTTTGCAGGATGGGTTCTGCAATCTCTTTGGCGCGGTCCGAGCCTTTCAGCAAGAGGCGGTCAATCTCTGCGGGATCGTCCATCAGGCGCTTCATCTCTGTCGAGATTGGCGCCAGTTTCTCCACGGCCAGATCGGCCAGCGCAGGTTTGAACTTGCCCCAGCCTTCGCCGCCAAACTCTGCGATCACCGCCTCGCTGCTTGTCTCGGACAAAGCGGCGTAGATGTTCACAAGATTGCGCGCCTCGGGGCGTTCGCTCAAGCCATCTAGTGACTCGGGCAGGGGCTCGGGGTCTGTTTTGGCTTTCTTGAACTTCTTGGCGATGGTGTCGGCGTTATCGGTCATGTTGATGCGCTCCATGTCCGACTCGCCGGACTTGGACATCTTTTTCGACCCATCGCGCAGGTTCATGACGCGGGTGGCGGGGCCTTCGATGATAGGCTCGCACATTGGGAAGAAGTCCTCGGCCTTGAAGTCCTTATTGAATTTCGAGGCGATGTCGCGGGTCAGTTCGACGTGTTGCTTCTGATCCTCGCCCACCGGGACGTGGGTCGCGTGGTACAGCAGAATGTCCGCTGCCATCAGCGAAGGATACGCGTACAGGCCCAAGGACACTTTCTCGGCATTCTTGCCAGCTTTGTCCTTGAACTGAGTCATGCGGTTCATCCAGCCCACACGCGCGACACAGTTAAAGATCCAGCCAAGCTCCGCGTGCTGCGGGACCGACGCCTGATTGAACAGGATCGATTTCGAAGGGTCGATGCCAGAGGCAATGAAACCGGCGGCAACTTCGCGCGTTGCGTGCTTGAGTTCTGCGGGATCTTGCCAGACGGTGATCGCATGCAGGTCCACGACACAATAGATGGTCTCGTAGTCCTGTCCCTGCATGTCCACAAAGCGTTTGATCGCACCGAGGTAGTTCCCCAGTGTCAAACCGCCCGAAGGTTTGATCCCCGAAAACACACGGGGGGTATGGGTGGCTGCAGTCATCGGAATTCTCCGTCTGGATTTTAAGGCCTGCATCGCTTACCCCCTGCTCAAAGGCAACGTCAAGGATCGCACCATGAACACCCCCCCGCATAATGGTCCTATCAACCCGATGCCGCCCTACATTGTGGCGCTGTTTCTGGTACTCGTCGGCATCGAGGCTGTGCTGTCGCTGGCTGATCGCGGGATCGTTGGCGGGGCCATGGGGGTCGGCTGGCGTATGTCCGCGCTCGAGGAATACGGCTTCTCGCCCCGCGTCTTCTGGTGGATGTTCGAGAACGGGATATTCCCGCCAGAGCATCTGAAACGCTTTGTCTCCTACGCCTTTGTGCATGGCACCTTTACCCACGCTTTGTTCGCGGGTGTCTTTGTGCTGGCGCTTGGCAAAATGGTCGGCGAAGCTTTCGGGGCAATCGCAACGCTCGCAGTTTTCTTGGTGGCGACGGTCTGCGGCGCCGTGATCTACGCCGTTTTCGTCGGTGGTGACCGGTTACTGTTTGGCGCATATCCAGGCGCTTATGGCTTGATCGGGGCCTTCACTTATGTGCTGTGGCTCCGGCTCGGTCAGATGGGCGAAGCGCAGGTGCGGGCGTTTTCCCTGATCGGGATGCTGCTGGGGATTCAGCTGGTGTTTGCTGTGCTGTTCAGTGGCCCCAAGGACTGGGTTGCGGATATTGGCGGCTTTGTGGCTGGTTTCCTGCTGTCCTTCGCGGTCAGCCCCGGGGGTTGGACCAAGATCCTGAATAAGCTGCGCCAGCGCTCTGATTGATCTGGGTTGAACTGGCGATTGTTAGCACAACGATCCCGTTCGAGATTAGTTCTGTTCCAATCATAAGCCCGAGCATCAAGCTTGCGTTCTGGGGCAAGATCAGGGCAAGCAATCCCCCCAGCATCGCAGAGGCGAGCCCCGCTATAAACAAGGCGCGGCCCGCCTGAGGGTCGTGTAATGCACGCCCGATCGCCAGCTTCAGCGTGCCTGATAGCAAAAACAGCAACGCCACCAGTAACGTGACGGTCTGCGCTCCTGCTGCAGGCGCTGCAATCAGCACCACACCCAAGAGCAGCGCGACCAGTCCCAGCCCAAGCGTTCCTCGGACCACGGGGGCATGCATGGATTGCGCCGCGGCGATGATCTGGATCGTGCCGATAAAGATAAAGAGCCAGCCCGCAATCACTTCGACCGCGATCGAGACCAGCAGAGGCGCGGCCAATGCCACGATCCCCGACGAACAGAATAGTAGCCCTACGATCCGCAGGGCGCTTTTGTTAGGCATGCCTCATCTCCCACCACTCGGCTGCATGGTGGGAGCTTAGACGCGGAACTCTTAAGCCGAGGTGTAGAGTTCCATTACCTTTTTAAGTTGCGCTTGAATTCCGACAATCGGAATGCACCGATCAGCTGTCCGATCCCGAAATAGCTGACCATACCTGTCCCTACGAGGGCCAGAAGCACTGGCAGTTTCCATGCCGGATTGGCAAGCAGCGGCAGCAAGATTGCGTTCAGTCCATACAGAATGGCACCCATCGCGAGCGAGGCGAGAACGATACGGACAATCCGATTCTGAAAGCGTGCGTCCATCTGGGCCGCTTCGCCCATTTTGCGGGACATGAACCAGAGCAGCAGGACAGTGCCCCACCCCGCCAGAGTCGTCCCCCATGCGGCGGCGATAAAGCCGATGATCGGAGACAGCCCAACCGCCATTCCGAAGTTGATCGCGAGAGAGGCAAGCGCGATGTAGAAAGGGCGCTTGGTGTCTTCGCGGGCAAAGAACAGGGGTTGCAGGACCTTTTGCAGGACGAAAGCAGGCAGACCTAGGCCATAGACGGCCACGGCGAGCGCGGTTGCACTGGTATCGCTGATCTCGAAAGCGCCGCGTTGAAACAGGACTGTCACCAGCGCGTCAGGGATTGCAACCAGCGCAACGGCGGCTGGAACAGTCAGTGCCAAAGAGACCTCGGCAGCGCGGTTCAGGGCATCACGCCCGCCGCTCGTGTCTCCCGCACGCAGGCGGCGGGACAAATCAGGCAGCAACACAACGCCGATCGCCACCCCGACCACGCCGAGCGGCAGTTGGTACAGGCGATCGGCATAGTTCAGCCACGCGACTGCCCCTTCGAAGTAGCTCGCGACTTGTCGGCCGATCAGTAGGTTCACTTGCACGACGCCGCCAGCCAAGGCTGCGGGACCTGCGATGATCGCCAGCCGCTTTACCTCTGGGGTGATGCGGGGCAGGCGCGGATAAAGCCGAAAACCCTCTGCCGCCGCCGCGCGCCAAACGATGCCCATCTGGATCAGGCCCGCGATTGGGACGGACCAGGACAGGGTCAGACCGGGATCCCAACCCAGAAGGTAGCCAAGGCCCAAAGCTCCAAGGAAGATGATATTCAGGGCCACGGGGGCTGCGGCAGCAGCAAAGAATTTGCCCGTCGCATTCAAGAGACCCGAAAGCAGCGCCGCCAGCGAGATCAGCAGAATGTAGGGAAAGGCGATCCGCCCATACAGCACCGCCAGATCGAACCGCTCGTCCCCCGCAAAGCCGCTGGCCATGGCCAGAACAAGGGCGGGCATAAAGACCTGCGCAATGACCGTAAATACAATCAGAGTCGAGCCGAGCGCGGCAAACGCATCCTGTGCAAAGACACGCGCTTTTTCTTGGCTTTCATCGCCCTCTAGTTTTTTGGAGAACATGGGCACGAAGGCCATGTTGAACGCCCCTTCGGCAAAGAAGCGGCGGAACATGTTGGGCAGCGAAAACGCGACCAGAAATGCCTCGGCCACGGGACCGGCACCCAGCATCGAGGCAATCGCCATGTCCCGCAAAAAACCAAGGATGCGGCTGGCAAAGGTCCAGCCGCCCACCGTCAGGAACCCTGACATCAACCGGATTGGTTTCACGCAATCGCCCTTTCAACGCCTTTGTCGATGGCTTCGCGCAGCTTCTTTTCCAGACCTTCTCGTTTGCTGGCCGAGTGGAATTTCAGCCCGAACATGTCTTTGACGTAGAACGAGTCGACGACCTGTTCGCCGTAGGTCGCGATGACCGCGCTACTGATGTAGACGTTCGCATTCGAGAGCGTCCGAGATAGGTCATAGAGCAGGCCAGGACGGTCGCGGGTGTCGACCTCGATGATCGTGTATATCTCGGACCCTTCGTTGTCGAAGGTGATGTGGGTCGGCACGCGGAATGCCTTTTCGCGCTTCTTGAACTTGTCTTTGTCCTTGAGCGCTTGGCCCGCCAGAACTTCGCCCTTCAGTGTTTTGCCGATCATTGACCGCAGGCGGGGCAGGCGCGATTCCTCGTAAGGGTGACCTTCGGCGTCCTGCACCCAGAACACGGCGGTCGCGTAGCCGTCCTTGGACGTATATGTACGCGCATCCACCACGTTTGCCCCAACCAGCGCCAAGGCCCCGGCAAGACGCGCAAAGATGCCCGGATGGTCCGCCATAGCAAAGCATGCGCGCGTCGCGTCGCGGTCTGCGTCCAGCTTCAGATCAATGCGAATTTCGTCGTCCGGGATGTCCTTGAGCAGTTCGGCAAAGATCGCGTGGGCCTGTAGCGGCAGTCCGGTCCAGTAGGGCGGATAATGACGCTTGGTCTCGCGCTTGAAAGCGGCCTCGCTCCAGTCCGGCAGGGCAGCGCGCAGGGCTTTGCGGGCCTCATTGCCACGAGTTTCGCGGTTGATCTCTTCGAGACCGTGTTCCAGCGCACGGGCGGTTTCCGCATGGAGCTGGCGCAGCAACATCGCCTTCCAGTTGTTCCACGTATCTGGGCCCACGCCGCGGATGTCGCAGACGGTCAGGATGGTCAGCAGGTCCAAGCGCTTGCGATTCTTCACCACCTTGGCGAAATCGCGGACTGTGCGCGGATCGGAAATGTCCCGCTTTTGCGCAACGTCGGACATCAGCAGGTGATAGCGCACCAGCCACTCAACCGTCTCGCATTCCTCTTTCTTGAGGCCAAGGCGGGGGGCCACACGGCGGGCGATCTGCGCGCCAAGGATCGAATGATCTTCGGGGCGGCCTTTGCCGATGTCGTGCAGCAGCATCGCAACGTAGAGCACTTTGCGATTCACATCCCCTTCGAAAATCGAAGAGGCGAGGGGCAGGGGCTCTGTCAGCTCTTGGCGTTCGATCTGGGCCATCTGGCTGATGCACTGGATGGTGTGCTCGTCGACGGTGTAGCTGTGGTACATGTTGAACTGCATCATCGCGACGATGGGCGCGAATTCAGGCATGAATGCCCCAAGGACGCCAAGTTCGTTCATTCGGCGCAGCGCACGTTCTGGATTGCCGCGTTTCAGCAGCAGCCCGAGGAAGATTTTGTTCGCCTCTTTGCTATTGCGCAAATTGTCGTCGATCCGGTCCAGATTGCCCACGACCAAGCGCATGGCGTCGGGGTGGATGAGCAAACCGGTACGCAAGGCTTCGTCGAAGAGACGTAGAAAGTTCAGGGGATCGGACAAGAACGCGTCTTCGTCCAGAATGGCGAGACGGTTGTTGATCTCCTTGTAGCCGTCTCGCAGCTTCTTGCGGCGGCGGAACAGGGTGGCGAGCGAGGGGCCAGGCTTGTTGTGGCTCGCCTCGAGCGAGGTCAGAAAGATGCGGGTCAAATCGCCCACCGAGGTCGCGTGCCGGAAGTAATCCTGCATGAAGTGTTCGACCCCGCGGCGTCCGCCGGTGTCGACATAGCCCATGCGGCTGGCAACCTCGACTTGCAGGTCGAAGGTCAACTGCTCGGTGGGACGGTTCGTGACCAAATGCAGATGGCAACGCGTGGCCCAGAGGAAATCTTCGGCCCGCACCAGCATCTCGTACTCTTCGCGAGTAAAAACGCCAAGGGGGACCAGATCCGCGGCATCATCGACGCCGTGCACGTATTTTGCGATCCAGAACATCGATTGCAGGTCGCGCAGGCCGCCTTTGCCTTCTTTTACGTTGGGTTCAACAACGTAGCGTTGGCCGCCCTGCTTTTCATGGCGCAGGTCCCGCTCTTCGAGCTTGGCCGCAATAAATTCGCGGCCCGTGGATTTGAACAGGTCATCGCGCAGGCGGTCGTGCAGCTTGTTGGACAGTGGCTCGTCACCCGCTAGATAGCGCTGCTCTAGCAGCGAGGTGCGGATGGTGAAATCCTCTTTGCCCAGACGCAGGCAATCCGCAATCGTGCGACTGGCGTGCCCGACTTTCATGCGCAGGTCCCAGAGCAGGTAGAGCATGGTTTCGATCACGCTCTCGGCCCAAGGGGTGATTTTATACGGGGTCAGGAACAGCAGATCGACGTCCGAAAACGGTGCCATATCCCCGCGTCCGTATCCGCCGACCGCCAGAACCGACAGCTTTTCGCCTTCGGTCGGGGTGGAAAGAGGATGGATATATTCCGCCGCGATCTTCAAAACAGCAATGACGATGCTGTCGGTCAGATAGGTATAGGCATGGGTCGTTTCGCGCGCTTTGAACGGGGCCTTGGCTAGGCCCTCGGCGATCGCTGCGCGGCCAGCCTTCTGGGCCTCCATCAGCAGTTTGAACGACGATTTGCGGAAGTCGGAAGAGTTGCCTTCTGCAGCCTCGAAAGCCGCTGCGATGGCTTGGTCAATGGCTGCCCGGTCGAAGATCTCTTCGGCCGGACAAATCAGGTCTTTCGTCATTTCTTTCCCTTAACCGGTGTCGGATCAGAACCCGACACCGCTGAAGCTGCGCGGTGCGCCGTCAATTACGACCACCTGCTTATCGCGGATTGTTGCAACAGCAAGGCCACGATCGTTAGTTCCATCCGAATTCAGGCGGAAAATGCCCGTAACGCCTTCGAAACCCTGCGATTGGGTCAGGCTCTGACGGCTGAGCGCGTTCTGGCGGCCAGATGCCATCAAAGCGCCGATGGCCGCGATCCCGTCATAGGCCAGACCGGCGATCGAATGCGCCGAGGTGCCGTAGGCCCCTTGGTAGCGGGCGTTGAACTGCGCGGTACGCCCTGGATCAGGCAGCGCGAACCAGGCGCTCTGCACGCCTGGCAGCTCGAGTGTCTGGGGCGGGATATCGAGGCGGGTCAGGCTGATGTACTGGTGCTCTTCGGGGTTGATGCCATTCTCTGGCATCAGCTGAGTCAGGAGCGGCAGCGCACCGTCGGTGGTCGACGTCAGAAAGACGCTATCTGCTGCCAGCGCTGCAGACTTGATCTGCGGCATCGCATCAATGATTCCTTGCTGAGAGAAGGGGTGTACGACGCTGCCTGTTACCGTCACACCTGCACGGCTAGCGGCTCCATTCACGGCGTGTTGCGCCAATTGTCCCGCCAGATTGTCCGCGTAGATGCCTGCGACAGACTGTTTGCCTTGGGACTTGGCGTAGTTCATCAAGCGCATGGCCGATGTTTCAAAGAGCGGGCCAAGGACGAACACGTTGTTGCCCGCGATCGTGCGGTTGTTAGAGAAGGCGAGCACATTCACGCCGCGCTGTGCAGCGACAACGCCTGCGGCATTCGCGGCATCGGCGTAGACCGGCCCGAGGATAATATCTGCACCATCATTGATCGCTGTGCTGGCCGCAGTCGTCGCGCCTGCTGCGCTGCCGGCTGTCCCGTACACGGTCATGTCAATCTTCGCACCATTCAGGTCTGCGATCGCCAAGCGTGCAGCGTTTTCGAGCGCCGTCGCCAGAACCTCGTCGCCGGCCTGTCCGGTGCCGCGGGGCACCAGTAGCGCCACCTTGACCGTTTCACCCGATCCGGTGCGCGGTCCCGATCCGCCAGCTGACCGAGGGCCTACCGGCTCGCACGCGGCCAGCGCCAGAGCTGCTGCCGGAATGGCGGCCCATTTCGCGGCTTTAAAGGCTCGCGCTAAAAACTTGATGATTGCCACTTCGGTTTCCCCCTGACACACAATGACCACAGAGCAGGTTGCTGAGGCGGATCATAGAGGACAAGGGGCATGGGTCCAGTGGGTATTCAAAAAATCGGAAAACTCTCTTCAGGGTTGTATTTTGTAGCAACCCCGATCGGGAGTGCGCGGGATATCACATTGCGGGCACTAGATGTTTTGGCTTCGGCGGACGTGCTGGCAGCCGAAGACACGCGGACCCTGCGTCACTTGATGGAGATCCACGGGATTGCTATCGGGGACCGCCAAATTGTGGCCTATCACGATCATAATGGGCCGCAGGCGCGGCCTCGGTTGATGGATGCCTTGGCTGCCGGAAAATCTGTAGCCTACGCCTCTGAGGCGGGCACGCCGCTGGTGGCTGATCCAGGGTTTCAGTTATCGAAGGATGCCATTGCGGCCGGGCATCCGGTGCTTGCCGCGCCGGGCGCTTCGGCTGTTTTGACGGCATTGACTATTGCCGGGCTGCCTACCGACAGGTTTCTGTTTGCTGGTTTCCTGCCAAACTCCAAGTCCCAAAGGAAATCGGCGCTCGTCGAACTTGGCCAAATTCCGGCAACACTTGTTTTCTACGAATCCCCAAAGCGGATCTCGGCCATGGTCGCGGATGCAGCCGAAACGCTGGGCGGTGATCGCGAGGTTGCGATCTGTCGGGAGCTGACGAAGAAATTCGAAGAGGTCATACGCGGCTCGTTGAGTGAAGTTTCCGAAATTTTGTCCAATAGGCAGCTCAAAGGTGAAATTGTCGCGGTCATCGGGCGACAAACTTCAGAGGCTGTTAACCAAGAAACCATTGAGCAGCAGCTAAGGGACGCACTTTCGCGTATGTCTGTAAAAGACGCGAGTGATGCGATTGCCCAAGCGAACGCTCTTCCGCGCCGCAAGGTCTATCAAATGGCACTGAAAATCGGGAAGGACGCTGAATGAGTGGCAAGGTATCTTATCTCGCAGGTCATGCTGCCGAGGAAAGCGTGGCACTCAAATACCAATCAGAAGGCCATAAAATTCTGGCGCGTCGTTGGCGCGGTAAATCTGGCGAAATCGATATTGTGGCCGAGAACGCATCAGGCTTGGTTTTCATTGAGGTCAAGGCGTCGAAAACGCATGGTCGAGCGGCCGAAGCTTTGGGCTATCGACAGCAGCAACGGTTAATGCGTGCAGTGCAAGAATATGCGGCTATTCACATGGGGCGTCTGGACGTCGATATGCGTGTGGATGTCGCGCTGATGGACGGCTTTGGCGACATCCAAATTCTGGAAAATGCGCTGATGGCAGCTTGAGCCATTGCAGTAGCGCGGCACTGACGCCATGTATTCTCGCGACAGTGAAGGAGAAGCGCCATGGCACTCAAAGTTGCATTTCAGATGGACCCCATCGGTCCGGTCAATATCGAGGCGGACAGCACATTTCGTCTGGCAGAAGAGGCTTTGGCGCGCGGCCACGAGATATTTTATTATCTGCCAGACCAGATGTTTTATCGCGAAGGCGAGGTTTACGCCGAGGTGTCACCCCTGACGGTGCGGCGTGTTAAAGGTGACCATTTTGAGCTAGGCGAAGCGGTTGTGCGTCCGTTGACCGATATGGACGTTGTATGGCTCCGTCAGGATCCGCCGTTTGACATGCACTACATCACGACGACGCATCTGCTTGACCGCATTAGTGACAAGACTTTGGTCGTGAACGATCCGTTTTGGGTGCGGAACTGCCCAGAAAAACTGATGGTGCTCGATTTCCCTGATCTCACGCCGCCAACCGCAATTGCCCGTAACCTAGCAACTTTGAAAGCGTTCAAAGAGGACCATGGGGACATCATCGTGAAACCGCTTTACGGCAATGGTGGTGCGGGCGTTTTCAAGCTGACCAAGGACGATCGAAACCTTTCGTCGTTGTTCGAGACCTTCACGGGGTTCTCGCGTGAACCGCTCATCGCACAGAAATTTCTGCCTGCCGTGTCTGCAGGAGACAAGCGCGTGATCTTGGTTGATGGCGAGCCGGTCGGCGCCATTAACCGTGTTCCTGCAGCAGGCGAGACGCGGAGCAACATGCACGTGGGAGGCAAGCCCGAGAAGGTTGCTTTGACAGAGCGCGATTCGGAAATCTGCGCCAAGATTGGACCCACCTTGAAAGAAAAGGGCCTGATTTTTGTTGGTATCGATGTGATCGGCGACTGGCTGACCGAGATCAACGTGACCTCGCCCACCGGTATTCAAGAGCTCGAGCGCTTTGATGGCATCAACGTCGCCGGAAAGATTTGGGAAGTGATCGAAGGCAAGCGCGCGGCTCAAACCTAAGACATCTCTCGCGTCAGGCTGAGGCGGTAGCTCACCGCCTCAGCGATGTGCGGTCGGCGGACGCAATCGCTATGGTCTAGGTCAGCGATCGTCCGCGCCACACGTAACACGCGATGGTAACCTCTGGCGCTGAGCCCCATCTTTTCGGCGAAGCGGTGCAAGAGGTCACGTCCCTCGGCGTCCGGAGTTGCACACTGTGCGAGGATTTCGCCGCTACATTCTGCATTGGTTCTGACGGTCCCTTGGTTTTCGTATCGCACTGTTTGTACGGCACGGACGGCCGCAACTCGTTCAGCAATAGTTGCGCTCGTATCGCCCGTGGCGGGGAGGTCGAGGTCCTGATACCCAACTGGTGGCACTTCGAGCCGCATGTCGAAGCGGTCCATCAAAGGGCCGCTCACTTTGCCAAGATAGTCTTGCCCACACTTCGGCACACGGGCGCAGGCCTGCTCTGGATCCGTTAGATAGCCGCAGCGACACGGATTGGCAGCGGCCACAAGCATGAAGCGGCAGGGGTAGCTCACATGCGCATTCGCGCGAGACACCATGATGTGCCCCGTTTCGATCGGCTGCCGAAGGGTTTCCAGCACATTGCGGGGAAACTCAGGCAGTTCATCCAAAAAAAGCACCCCGTTATGGGCAAGGCTCATCTGCCCGGGTTTTGCGCCTTTGCCACCGCCAGCGATCGCAGCCATCGAGGCCGTGTGATGAGGCGTTTGGAAAGGGCGTTCTCGCGAGATGCCGCCTTCTTTGATCTGCCCAGCAACGGAGTGGATCATGCTGGTTTCCAAAGCTTCCGATGGTGTCATCGGCGGCAGAATTCCGGGTAATCGCTCTGCCAGCATAGATTTGCCTGAGCCCGGCGTGCCGACAAGAAACAGGTGATGCCCGCCCGCTGCAGCGATTTCTAGGGCGCGTTTTGCGCGCTCTTGGCCACGCACGTCCCGCAAGCATTTGTGCTGTGCGGATTGTATCACTTCGCCTGCGCGAGAGGGTTCAATGGGGGCCTGGCCGCTGAAGTGGCGCAAGATCGCGGCCACGTCCTTTGCCGCGATCACGGGGCAATCGCCGACCCAAGCGGCTTCGGGGCCAGAAGCAGCGGCACAAAGCAGCGTACGACCCTCTTCGGCTGCGGTCATCGCTGCGGGCAGGGCGCCCGACACCTCGACGATGCGTCCGTCCAACGACAGCTCACCCAAAGAAACAATGCCTTCTGCCGTGTCTGGGGGGATCGCGTCAATCGCGGCAAGCAGCGCAATCGCGATGGGTAAATCAAAGTGCGATCCCTCTTTGGGCAGGTCGGCAGGTGAGAGGTTGATCGTGATTTTTTTGGAGGGGAGGGCGATGGCCAGCGTTTCCAGTGTCGCGCGAACGCGCTCTTTGGCCTCGGACACGGCTTTGTCGGGCAATCCCACGACGGAAAAGGCGGGCAGACCGGCCGCGAGTGTGCATTGAACCTCGACTTGACGGGCGGTGACGCCCTCGAATGCGACTGTGTATGTTTTGGTAACCAAGTGAACGCCCCTCGTCCCGATTGGGATAGCGCGCCCATGGTTGCCAGATTGTTAATGTCAGGGGAGTTGATTGAGACCCTCGAGCGCGAGCCTGCCCTGTGACAGGTCGAACGTGGTTAGAGACAAGGGGTCAATCTGGTGCCCAAGGGCTGCGTAGGCGCCAATACCTTTGGCGCGCTGCACAAGTGACAGGATGGGCCCCATGTGCGCGACGATAACCAGTGCTGGATGCTGTGAGGACAGCTCTAGCACCGTTTTCCAAACGCGGGTCGATAGGGCATTCCAGCTTTCTCCGTTCGGCGGGGCCGTGTCGCCTGGCTGCTCGTAGTATTGGCGTAAAGCGGAGCCATATGCTGCATCCACGTCCTGCCATGTCCGGTCTTCCCAATCCCCCATGTGGATCTCTCTGAGTTCGTGGCGATGGGGCAAGCGTTCTCGGTCCGCCGCAATCGCATCACCAGTGAATCGGGCGCGAAGCAGGTCTGAAGAGACCACGACGGCACCTTCGGGCAGCGCATTTGACAGACGCGTCAGGGCGGCTGTGTCTGATAGATCTGCGGGCACATCCGTCCAGCCAATCAAGCGTTTAACATGGGTTGGACCATGACGAACGAGGTAGAGCCGGCTCATGGGAGGTCCCCTTTCAACGCCAGCGGTAGGCCCGCCATCACGGTCACAACTAAATCTGCGCGGGCGGCTAAGTCGCGATTAAGGCGGCCCTGAGCCTCTCTGAATTGGCGGGCGAGGGCATTTTCGGGTACGATCCCCGCGCCAACTTCATTTGTTACGATCACCACACGGCCCGGCGCAATGGCCAATCCTGCGAAAAGCCTGTCTTTGGCGGCTGGCAAATCGCTCTGGCCAAGCAGGTGGTTCGTGAGCCACATCGTGGCACAATCTAACAGAGCAATCTCGTCCACCGCCATTGTGTCTAGACATTCTTCGGGCGCGAGCGGAGCTTCGACCGTCCGCCAGCCATCCTCTGCGCGGGCCCTTTGGTGTGCAGTGATCTTGGCGCGCATTTCGTCATCCCATGCCTGCGCTGTAGCAATATAAAGTCGCCGCCCCGAGCTCTGGCGCACAATGCTTTCGGCATAGTCGGATTTACCGGAAGCGGCCCCGCCTAAAACCACGGTGAGATGTGGCAACATTTTTTTGCTCCTAATTGTGAACCAAAGTGGGGGCCTGTGCGTAGGTTATGCAGAAACCGAATTTAGGAACGCGTCAAGCGTACCATCGCACAGGGGGTGAAGATGGCAGTATTGGATAGCCAGAGTGATCTTTCTCTTTCGCGCACCGCAATGAAGGCCGAGTTGCTGGACGCGGAAACGGAATTGGCCCTAGCCTACGCTTGGCGTGATCACCGAGACGAGGCAGCACTACACCGACTGATTACCGCATACATGCGCCTTGCGATTTCGATGGCGGCAAAATTCAAACGCTATGGCGCACCGATGAACGACCTGATCCAAGAGGCAGGTCTGGGCCTGATGAAGGCCGCTGACAAATTTGATCCTGACCGCGGTGTACGTTTTTCGACCTACGCGGTTTGGTGGATCAAAGCGTCCATCCAAGATTATGTGATGCGCAATTGGTCCATGGTTCGGACTGGGTCAACCAGCAGTCAGAAATCCCTGTTCTTTAACATGCGCCGTGTGCAAGCCCGTTTGGAACGCGAGGCTGCGTCGCGGGGCGAACATTTGGACCGCGCACAGTTGCACCAGCTGATTTCGACCGAGGTTGGCGTGCCTTTGGCGGATGTCCAGATGATGGAAGGGCGTCTGTCTGGAAATGATTTCTCCCTGAATGCCTCGCAGAGTACCGAGGACGAAGGTCGCGAGTGGATCGACACGATCGAGGATGACAACGCGCAATCATCCATGATGGTCGAAAACCAGCACGACACTGACCGTCTGCGCGATTGGCTGGTCGAGGCAATGGGCGCGCTAAACGAGCGCGAGCGGTTCATTATCCGCGAGCGCAAACTGCGTGACGACGCGCGGACACTGGAAAGCCTTGGCAATGAACTTGGTTTGTCTAAAGAGCGCGTGCGTCAGCTTGAGGCAGCAGCCTATGTCAAAATGCGCAAGACGCTTGAAGGTGGCCGGAAAGAGGTGCATGCCTTCTTGTGATGAGGCTGTATTCACTGATCATATTTGTGACTGCATTCGCGGCTTCGGCCGACGCAGAGCAAATAACCCAGACAGACCTGCGTCATCTGCCCGATGCGCAGGTCTACGTTTTGGGTGAGTTTCACGACTCCGCCATCCAGCATCAGAACCAAGCCACAGCTGTCGAAGCATTGGCGCCAAAGGCGCTGGTGTTTGAAATGCTCTCGCCCGAGCGAATCGAAAAGATCACTCCCGCAGATCGATTGGATCAAACACTTTTCGATACAGCCACGAGCTGGTCGTCCAGCGGCTGGCCCGACCTGTCGTTATACTGGCCGATTTTCGAGGCTGCGCCGACCGCGCCAATCTATGGTGCGTGGGTGCAGCGGGATGCTGTGCGCGAGGCCTTTTCCAAGGGTGCGGCAGAGGTATTTGGCCCCGAGGCCATGCGCTACGGTCTTACATCGCCTCTGCCAGAGGACGAACAGTCAGAGCGAGAGCAACTGCAATTCGAAGCTCATTGCGGCGCGATGCCCTTAGAAATGATGGGCGGGATGGTGGCGTCCCAAAGATTGCGGGACGCGCAGCTGGCAAAGGTTACGCTGGACGCACTGCAAAAGCATGGCGCACCGGTCGCGGTCATTACAGGCAATGGCCATGCCCGCACCGATTGGGGCATGCCGGTCTACGTGAAACGCGCCGCGCCAGAAGTGGATGTGCTGTCCATTGGACAACTGGAAAGCGCGCCAGAAGGTCAGCCGCCCTACGATCTCTGGCTCGTGACCGCTCCGACCGATCGCGGCGATCCTTGCGAAGGTTTTGGCCAGACCCAGTGATTGCGCTTTGCGCGCGGGCAGCTTACCTCTGTGGCCAGAGCCAAGAGGAGGGCGCCATGCTGGCCGGAAAACGCATTCTGCTGATCATCGCCGGAGGAATTGCGGCCTACAAGACGCTCGAACTCATTCGGTTGCTCAAGGGGCAGGGCGCTGCTGTGACGCCTGTGATGACGCGCTCTGCGGCAGAGTTCGTGACGCCGTTGTCGGTATCTGCGCTGGCCGGGGAGAAGGTTTACACCGACCTGTTTGACCTGACCGAAGAGGCAGAGATGGGGCATATCCAGCTCAGCCGCGTTGCTGACTTGGTTGTTGTCGCCCCCGCAACCGCTGATTTGATGGCCAAGATGGCGGGCGGTCATGCGGATGACATGGCGACCACACTGCTGATGGCGACGGACACGCCCGTGATGATCGCTCCGGCGATGAATGTCCGGATGTGGGATCACCCAGCGACCCAGCGCAATCTTAAAGCCTTGGTTGCCGACGGCGTGCGCGTTGTTGGCCCGAACGTAGGTGATATGGCGTGCGGAGAGCATGGGCCGGGGCGGATGTCTGAGCCTGCAGAAATTTTGGACGCTGTCCGCAGCGCCCTGAGCGCAGGGCCCTTGGCTGGCAAGCATATCCTTGTGACGTCCGGGCCGACCCATGAACCGATTGATCCGGTGCGCTACATCGCGAACCGGTCCTCCGGTGCGCAGGGCACTGCCTTGGCCACAGCGTTAATGGACTTGGGCGCTCAAGTGACCTTTGTCACGGGACCGGCGAGTGTCGGGCCGCCAGTCGGGGCGAATGTCGTCCCTGTCGAAACCGCTGCAGAGATGTTGGCTGCAGTCGAAGCCGCGTTGCCCGTAGACGCTGCGGTATTCGCAGCTGCGGTCGCAGATTGGCGCGTCGCCAGCGCCTCTGGCAAGAAGATCAAGAAGCAGGATGGCGCTTTGCCGGTTCTGGAATTCGCAGAAAACCCCGATATACTGGCGCGGATATCTCAGATGGGGGCAGGGCGGCCCCGTCTGGTCGTCGGCTTTGCAGCTGAGACTCACGATGTGATTGAAAATGCGACCGCAAAACGGCTGCGCAAAGGCTGTGATTGGATTGTGGCGAATGATGTGCGTCCTGAGACCGGCATTATGGGCGGTTCGGAAAACAAAGTCACAGTCGTGACTGAGGAGGGCGCCATGAATTGGCCTCGAATGACCAAGGCAGAGGTGTCGGTTCAGCTAGCCGCAGAAATCGCAGATACGCTGACGCGATAGACTTTACGGAAAAATCACCACATCGCCGTAGGAGGACAGCATTTTGGTCGCGGCAGAGAAGCCTTCGGCGATGTTGCCCTTCTGAATGTAGCCTGAAATGCCAGAAGCATAGGCGCGCTTTACATCCCGATCGTCGTCCGACGTCGATAGGACGAACACAACTTTGTCCTGCAGTTTCTCGTCTTTGCGCATTTCGTCCAGCATCTCGAAACCGTCCATGACGGGCATGTTGAGATCCAGAAGCACTATATACGGTTCTTGCAACGACACGTCCGGCTTTTCGCCACGCATGATTTTGAGAGCCTCTAGGCCATTGTTGGCGAAGACCAGTGGGTGCGCCAGATCAGCCCGTTTGAAAGAGCGTTTCACGATCTCCTGATCGACGACATCATCTTCTACCACCAGCAGGGTTACCGTCTCTTTCCCAGACGGAGACCTGTCATCGGCATTGATCGCAGTCATTACTGGTTCTCCACAGCGCCTCCGGCTCCCCCCGAAGGATCGTCTAAACGTCGCGCCACCTCGCCCTAAATTTCCCCACAAAAAGCTGGGCCTTGTAGTTGAGCGTCCGAGGCGTAGCTACTTTAGCATGCTGACCAGTTTATCGCGAAAACAGAATGTGCATCAACATGCAGGCCTGAGCGATTTGTAAGACATGGCTTTGCAGTAAAGCAAGGATATCCTGCCTTTCTTCTTGACCTCAGGTCACTAAATTGATCGTGGGACGTAAATCCTTTGCTTATCATCTTTTTTCTGTGCCACTATGTCTGTGTGAGGTGCAGATAAATGCTCATGCGCCGCTAACAAAATTGTTTGGTTTTCCGGTCCCCAGTTCTAGTTTGCAAAATATCGCCGCCTATTCGGTGCGCTGAAATACGCCAATAGAGGGAAAAGTCGGATGCGCGTAGCACTCATCGAAGATGATGACCTGCATGCAGAAGTTGTGGGGCGGTGGATGGCCCGCGAATCACGAGTGGTGTTCAAGCGCTTTCATTCCGCGACCGAGTTTTTGGATTCTCTGACATCGAATGACTCTGATTTGCCCGATGTCGTCTTTGTCGATTACCATTTGGGAGAGTCTACGGGCGCAGAGTTCGTGACCAATATTCGCGGTATGACAGACGCCCGCTCCGACATTGGGATCGTTCTTTTCTCTGGCGTAGATATTGTAGAGTTTTCCGAGATCCTCGAGGGTCTGGATGTCGACGGTTTCCTGCTCAAAGATGATCTGTCGCGCGAGCGACTGACGATGGTGGCTGGGTTGGCTGTCCAATCTTCGCGCCGGCGTCAGGAACTGTCCGAGCTCAAGGGGCGCTAGGCCCCTTGTGGCAACGGCTCAGGCGTTAAGCGACTGTTCCCCGAATTTTGTCGTCTTGGCCGGGATAGCCAGAGCTTCTTGCGGGGCTTTGAAAGCCTCCGTGATCCAATCCAGAGCAATATGGATAATCTTGTCCTGCTTGCGCGTGGCATGGAAATACGCCCAAACGGGATGCTCTTTCTTTGGAAACTGCGGCAGGAAGCGCAGCCCGCGCTGGCGGATTGCATAGTCCTCGACCAAAGCCGCTGCGAAAGGCGCGCGCTGGATCACGTCGGCGCACAGGAGCCCGTCGTTTAGCATCATGTGCTCTTGACCCATCTCTTCTTGCAGGCTCGCGTGATGCTCTTCCAATGACAAAATGCTTTCCAATCGAATCCACGATTGCAACTTGTCCTGAAAGGCTGATCCGCACCAAACGGCAGAACGCAGGGTGCCGACACGCTTCTGGATTAAATTGCCTTCTTCCAAGGGGATCGTGGTGAGGAAGATATCGGTTTCGCCGAAGCCAAGGCTGGCGGACCCGAAGCGCAGTTTGAATGTGATGCTCGGGACCGTTTCAAACAGGTTCGATACCGAGTTCATCAACCGAGATTGGCGAATCATCTCATCATAATTGATCCGGACCTCTTTTGGGCCCGTTTCAGCGTCACCTTCAAGCTGTATCCTAGATAGCTCGGCATCCGTGATTTCAGCCAAGGATGCGAGGTTTTCGGCGTAGGGCGTAGGCTTCCACTTCTGACCGTCTTTAACAAACAGCTGCAGGCCGAGTTCGTCTGATAGACCATGGATGCGCCGCGAAACCGTCGCGACATTGGTCTTCAGGGCTTGCGCCGCACCAGACATGGTGCCGTACCGCTTAAGAGCGAGGCAGTATTTGAGGTCATCCCAGTTGTGCATGAGGTCCGATCATTTCTCGCGGAGCTTCGTTATTTTGGTAAGCCGGACACAGAGCACCGCTTGCCTGCGTCGAAAACAAAACTCATCAAAAGTACACGTATGGTATGTCTTAGGTTAGTTCAGGCGCAGGTGCTCTGTAAACATTCTTGGTTTCTAATTTAAAAACACTCTTGGAGCCGGCGGCTTTCACGGCAATCCTGCTTCTTCATCGACTTGCATCCTGTCGCCCTTGGGGCCTTAGATAGCGCAACATGTTTCGCACCCAAGGAGAGCCCATGAGCAGCCCGTCTTTCACCCCCGAAATCGAGGTCAAAGTACTGGATGCGCGGTTAAATGAATGGGGATTGCCCACATACCAAAGCGACATGGCCGCCGCGATCGACCTACACGCATGTATAGGTTCTTCGATGGACATTGCTCCGCAGGAAAAGGCCGTTTTGATACCCTCTGGCCTAGCGCTGTATATGAACAATCCGCATGTGGCGGCGGTGATCTTGCCGCGCTCCGGCATGGGTCACAAGCATGGCTTGGTGCTGGGAAATGGGACTGGTCTGATTGACCCTGATTACACCGCGCAGATTTTCGTCAGCGTCTGGAACCGGAACCCCTCAGGCGATCCGATCACGATTAATCCTGGCGAGCGGATTGCGCAGATGATGTTCTTGCCAGTCATTCGCCCTAACTTGTCGGTGGTCGAGGAATTCTCGGGCGAGACGGCGCGGGGTGGCGGCGGTTTCGGCTCGACCGGATCGAAGTAAGGGGCTGACATGCTACTGTTTTTAGCGATGGCTGGCGCGCTCTGGGGGATCGGAGCGCTGATGAAGACTCCGAAATCTGCGCGCTGGGTGATGATCCTAATCCTCTATGTGGCTGTCTTGGGCGCCCATCTGGTCTTGCCTGACGGCGCGCCTCTGCGATTGTCGCTTGGCGGCAGTATTGAGCCTTGGCTGATCGTTGGCGCGCTGCTGGCTCTGGCGCTGGGTTACCGTTTCGGATTGCGCGCCATCCGCGCCAAGGTCGCCGAGAGAGATGCACCTGCAGTGGATGACACCCCGAAGCAGACGTTTGAACCTGTCGAGTTGGAGCGTTACGCCCGCCACATCGTCCTGCGCGAAATCGGCGGGCCAGGGCAAAAGGCGCTGAAGCAGTCCAAGGTGCTGGTCGTCGGGGCAGGGGGCCTGGGCAGTCCGGTGCTGCTATATTTGGCCGCCTCTGGCGTCGGCACCATCGGCGTCATAGACGAGGACGTGGTGGATAACGGCAACCTGCAGCGGCAGGTGATCCACGCAGATGCGGACATAGGTCGGCCCAAGGTGTTCAGCGCGCAGGACCACATGCTGGTCCTGAACCCCTTCCTGAACGTCAAACCCTACAACCGTCGCCTGACCGAAGAAGACGCCGAAGAACTGATCGGCGAATACGATCTGGTCCTCGACGGCACGGACAATTTCGAAACCCGTTATCTGGTCAACCGGATCTGCGTGAAGCTCGGTAAACCTTTGGTGTCCGGCGCTCTGACCCAGTGGGAAGGGCAACTCAGCCTCTTTGATCCGGCGAACGGGACCCCATGTTACCAGTGTATCTTCCCCGAGGCGCCCGCGCCCCATCTGGCTCCGCCCTGTGCGCTGGCCGGTGTGGCGGGGCCTCTGCCCGGGATTATCGGGACGATGATGGCGAATGAGGCTGTCAAAGCGATCACCGGCGCGGGCCAGACCCTGCGCGGACGCATGGTGATCCATGACGCTCTATACGCCGAGACCCGCAGCATTACCCTGCAGCCACGGGCCGATTGCCCCGTCTGCGGACAGCACAAGGATTGAACTATGACTGATGCATTGATGCAGCCTTGGGATGGCCCCTACGGTCTGCCCCGCTTCGAAGCCATTTCCGACGACGATTTCGCCCCTGCCTTCGCGGCCGCTCTGGCCGAGCACAAGGCCGAGATCGACGCCATTGCGGACAACCCCGAAGCGCCCACCTTTGCCAACACTGTGCTGGCGCTCGAAGGGTCGGGCTTTGCGCTCGATCGGGTTCTGTCGGTTTTTTACAACTTGGCGGGCAGCGACTCGAACGACGCGCGCCAAGCGCTGCAGCGGGATTTTGCGCCGCAATTGTCCGCCCACTACAGTGACATCAACAACAACCGTGCCCTGTTTGATCGTGTCGAAACCCTGTGGGCACAGCGCGACGAATTGGGTCTGGACGAGCAGGACGCGCGGCTTTTGTACCTGACCCGTCGTGGGTTTGTGCGGTCTGGTGCGGCGCTGACCGGCGAACAGGCAGACCGCATGCGCGAAGTGATGTCGCGTCTGTCGTCGTTGGGCACCCAGTTCACCCAGAACCTCCTAAAGGACGAAGCCAGCTGGCAAATGGAGCTGGCCGAGGATCAGCTGGAGGGTCTGCCGGATTTCCTGATTTCGGCCGCGCGCCGTGCGGGCAATGGCAAGCCGGTGATTACTCTGTCGCGGTCCTTGATTACGCCTTTCCTGCAGTTCTGCCCCGACCGCGCACTGCGAGAAAAGGCGTACAAGGCATGGGCCGCCCGCGGCGCAAATGGCGGCGAGACCGACAACCGTGGTATCGCGACCGAGACCCTGAAATTGCGCGAAGAGCGTGCCAAACTACTGGGCTACGACAACTTCGCCGCTTTCAAACTAGAGACCGAGATGGCTGGCTCGCCCGAACGGGTCGAGGAACTGCTGATGCAGGTCTGGACCCCGGCTAAGGCGCAGGCCGATGCAGATGCCGCCAAGCTGACCGAGATGATGCGCGAGGACGGCATCAACGGTGATCTGCAAGCGTGGGACTGGCGCTACTACTCCGAAAAGCGCCGCCAAGCCGAGCATGATCTCGATGAAGCCAAGCTGAAGCCCTATTTCCAGCTGGATAAGATGATCGAAGCAGCCTTTGACTGCTCAACACGCTTGTTCGGCCTGCAGTTCGAGCCTCTGGACGTCCCGCTCTACCACATCGACGCCCGCGCATGGCGCGTCACCCGCGATGGTCAGCACGTGGCAGTGTTCATCGGTGACTACTTCGCCCGTCCATCCAAGCGGTCCGGTGCATGGTGCAGCGCGTTCCAGTCCCAAGCTGGCTGGCCCGAGGCGCAGGCCCCGATCGTGGTGAACGTCTGCAACTTCGCACAGCCGGACGAAGGCCAGCCCGCGCTGCTTTCTTATGACGACGCGCGCACTCTGTTTCACGAATTCGGCCACGCCCTGCACCAGATGCTGTCGGATGTGCGCTATGGCTCAATGTCTGGCACGTCGGTCGCGCGGGATTTTGTGGAACTGCCGAGCCAGCTGTATGAGCACTGGCTGGAAGTGCCCGAAGTACTGGCGAAATTCGCGGTCCACGCGGAAACCGGAGAGCCGATGCCCCAAGCGATGGCGGATGCGGTTCTTGGCGCCGCGACCTATGATATGGGCTTCCAGACTGTGGAATATCTGGGTTCGGCTCTAGTCGATCTGGCCTTCCACCGCGGCGCTGCGCCCGAAGATGCGATGGAGAAACAGGCCGAGCTTTTGGCGGGTATCGACATGCCGCAAGCCATCGGGATGCGGCACGCGACGCCCCAGTTTGCTCATGTCTTCTCGGGCGACGGCTATTCCAGCGGCTACTACAGCTACATGTGGTCAGAGGTCATGGACGCTGACGCCTTCGATGCCTTCAAAGAGGCTGGCGGTGCGTTCGACGAAAAAACCGCCGACAGCCTGCAGTCCAACATCCTGTCTATGGGTGGATCGAAACCGGCCGAAGAGCTCTACACGGCGTTCCGTGGCCGGATGCCCGGTGTCGATGCTTTGCTGCGCGGACGTGGGCTGGTCGCCTGATCCGCTGAAACAAAAAAGCCCCCGCGATTTGCGGGGGCTTTCGTTTGTCCGAAGGAGCCGGACTTAGATTTTCTGGTCGTACTCGCCGACCGCAGGCTCGGTGCGGATCACGTCGTCGATCTCTTTGAAGATCGCGCGCAGTTCCTCGTCGCTCTCCGAGCTTTCGCAAACCACAACCAAGTTCGGGGTGTTCGACGAAGCGCGCACCAGACCCCAGCTGCCGTTTTCCAAAATGACGCGGGCGCCGTTCACGGTGACAACCTCTTTGACAGCTTTGCCGGCAAAGGTGTCGCCTGCATCTGCCTTGGCGACCAGCTTCTCGACGATGCGATCCAGCACGTCGTACTTTTCGGTATCGGCGCAGTAGGGCGACATCGTCGGGGTGGAGTAGGTCTTGGGCAGAGCCTTGCGCAGGTCCGACATAGACATGTCGGGGTTGCGGTCCATCAGTTTGCAGATCTCTACCGCGACGCGCATGCCGCAATCGTAGCCGCGACCCACAGGCTCGGCCAAGAAGTAGTGGCCCGACTTTTCAAAGCCTGCAAGCGCACCGATTTCCTTGACGCGGCGCTTCATGTGGCTATGACCGGTCTTCCAGTAGTCGGCCTTCACGCCGCGTTCCTGCAGTTCGGGGTCCGAGGCAAACAGGCCGGTGGATTTCACGTCCGCCACGAAGGTCGAATTGGGGTAAAGCTTCGACAGGTCGCGGGCCATGATGACGCCGACCTTGTCTGCGAAAATCTCTTCGCCTTCATCGTCGACAACGCCACAGCGGTCGCCGTCACCGTCGAAACCCAGCGCGATGTCTGCGCCCGACGCCTTCAGCGTGTCGGACATGTCGTGCAGCATTTCCATGGCTTCGGGGTTCGGGTTGTAGTTCGGGAAGGTGTAGTCCAGCTCGTTGTGCGAGGGTACAACTTCGACGCCAATGCGCTCCAGAATCTCGGGGGCCAGCGCCGATGCGGTTCCGTTGCCGGTCGCGCAGACGACTTTGAGAGGGCGAGACATTTTGAAGTCGCCGATCAGGTCTTGAATGTAGGCTTCTTTGACGCCCTCGATCAGTTCGTACGAACCGCCTTCGTGGGCTTCACCCAGACCACCCAGAACGATGTCGCGGAGCTCGCCCATCTCGTCGGGGCCGTGGGTCAGCGGGCGGTCAAAGCCCATCTTTACGCCGGTCCAGCCGTTGGGGTTGTGCGACGCGGTGACCATGGCCACAGCGGGGACGTCCAGATGGAACTGGCTGAAATAGGCCATGGGGGACAGGGCGGGGCCGATGTCCTTGACCTGAATCCCCGCCTGCATCAGGCCGAGGATCAGCGCGTTCTTGATGGCCAGAGAATAGTCGCGATAATCGTTGCCGACGGCGATCACGGGCTCAATGCCACGCTTGCGCATCTGGGTGCCAAGGCCCAGACCCAGAGCGGTCATACCAGGTAGGTTAATTTCCTCGGGGTATTTCCAGCGTGCATCGTATTCACGGAAGCCGGTGGGCTTGATCATCGGACGCAGCAGGAAGTCCCAAGTGTTGGGTGTTACGTCGGCAATCGGCTTGGTCATATTAGAAATCACTCTTTCTGTATTTTAAAAAACGGCAGGTACGCACACGTTACTCTCGCTAGTAATTAGCGCTCGGACCCAAACTGCAACACCCTTTTACCCTCAGCTTGTGACTTGTTCACGAAGGATCGACGCTGTGAGCGAAATCATGAGGTAAATTCCGGCAAAAATCAAAAAACTGACCACGGTATTCTCGAACGCCTTGGGGTAAGTTGCCTGATCGGGCACGACAGGCTCTACGCCGCGGGACAGATAGCGTGTCTGGCGGCTGGCTTCGATTTGGGCGGACTCCAGATTCTGTAGTGCGGATTGTAAGAGCAAGTCCCGAGTCGCGACGTCTGCTTGGGCCAGCGAGATCTTGGCAGAAATCGCAGCCAGAGAGTCCTCGCCCTGGGTCGCTTCGTTCATGCGAGTCTCAAGTTCGGCAATAGCCGCTTGCAGGCGGCGGATGTCCCCCTCGACGCCGTCGACGCGGCTTTGGTTGGGACGCGCGTTGTCTAGCAAAGCCTGCAGTTGAAGCTGCTTTTCCTGCAATTCGATCTGGCGCTGAGTGATTTGCTGACGCAATGCGCCAATCACACCTTCGGGGTCCACGATCGCGGCCTCTTGTTGCAGAGCCACGAGCGCTTCTTGGGCTTCGCGGCGCAGACGCTCGGCCTCGGCCAGCGATTTGCGCGACTCGCTCAGTTGGTCCTCTCGTTTGCGCAGCGTCTGGCTGTCGACTCGCTCTTCGGCGTAGCGGATCAGCGCGTCGGAAAAGGCTTTGCTGGCCTCGGGATCGACGGCGATGACTTCTAGGCCCATTACGCCTTCGGTCGGGTCATAGCCGATCAGAACCTTGCGTTTATAAAGCTTGTAGGCCTCTTCGTTGGTGGCGTCCTCATCAAGGCGAAGGATCGGATCGATCCAGTCCTGCTGGAAATGAGCCTTGAAGCCGAGTTCTTCATTCAAGCGTAGCATTGCCTCGCGGGATTGCAGGTAACGCTGGATTGCGACGGCCTCTTGGTTGGTGTTCATCTGTGACGGGAGCAGACCTCCTAGGCCGCCCGCACCGCTCGACTGGTCCGAGGTTTGAATGATGAAGTCCGAGGTGGTCGCATATTGCGGTGTTGCCTCGAAATAGAAGAACCAGCCGCAAATCGCGGTCGGCAAGAAAACAAAGAACAGCAGGCGTAGAGCAAGCAAGCCGGTTTTCTTGCGGCGGCGCTTGCTGATCTCGGCTTGGATGCGCCCGATTTCACGCGCGCGGCGTTCGGCTGGGCTTTCGCCATCGCTGACTTCGGTGCTGGGCAGGGTCTCCTGACGGCGCTCTGGCACGGTTTGCGGCAGCTTGGTCAGCTTGGTTTCTTCGGGGTCCGAGACGACTAGATCGAGCGACGCAGACCGCTGGAACGGGTCAATCCCACGCTTGCGCAGCTGGCGTACAGCGTCGAAATCGGAGGTGGCCGGAATATCATGTTTCTGGGCCAAACGGCGGGCCAGGCGCAGCTGGCGACCTGTTAGACCTTCTTTGCGGATGGCATCAATGTCGTTCTCAGAGTCGACTTCTGCACGCGAGGAAACAGCGCCAGCCATGGTCTGACGCTCTTCGGTTTCGGGCGTCTCTTCCAGAGCAGGGGGCTTCGGTGCGGCGACCGGTTTGGCAAGCGGCTCGCGGCTGATGCGGAATTTTCTAGCTTTTGGTTTCGTAGTCATACAGCTGCTTCGCTTCCTCAAGGCTGTCGAACATGTGCAGTTGCCCGTGCATCAGGACTGCAGCTTTGCGACAGTATTTTTCCAGCGTCTCCGGCTGGTGTGACACGATCACGATCGTCGTTGTGCGCAACCGTTCCCGCAAGAGGTCGGCCGCCTTTTTGTTAAATTCTACATCCGTTGTAGACGGCATCCCTTCGTCGATCAGGTAGATGTCGAAGTCCAAGGCCAGCATTAGGGCAAACGTAAATCTGGATTTCATGCCCGCCGAATATGTGCCGAGCGGCTGGTCGAAATATTCCTCGAGTCCACACAGCCAGCGACAGAACGCCTCGACGTAATCGGGATCCAGACCATAGAGACGCGCGATGTAGCGGGCGTTTTCCATCGCCGACAGCTTCGAGATGACGCCGCCCATGAACCCCAGCGGGAAAGAGATTTTGCACCCGCGGATTATCTCGCCTTCGTCGGGTTTTTCCAATCCCGCCATCATGTTAACGACCGTGGTCTTGCCCGTGCCGTTCGGCGCGAGGATGCCCATAGACTCTCCCAAATCGACACGAAAAGACGCGCGATCCAAGATCACTTTGTGCTGCGTTCCGGTCCAGAACGACTTGCTGACATTTCTGAATTCCAGCATGCCTTGCCTCGGTGCCATGTTTGGCGGTTCTTATTCTTAGGTAGATTAACGGTTAACTAAGCGCAAACTTTGCAGGAACTATGTCAAAAAAACGCGATGTAGGACAACCCGCGTTAGAAGCTCTCAAAGCGGAACTATCGATATGCGGTATCTGTGCGCAACGATTTGCACAGACGGCGACCGGACACAGCCCGCGTCCGGTGGTTTGGTTTGGCTCTGGTGCGCGTTTGCTGATTGCGGGGCAGGCGCCCGGGATGCGTGTGCACCACAGTGGCCAGCCGTTCACGGACCCGTCGGGTGACCGTCTGCGCGACTGGATGGGTGTGACGCCAGAACAGTTTTATGACCGCTCCCGCGTGGCGATCCTACCCATGGCATTCTGCTTTCCGGGATACGACGCCAAAGGCGCAGACCTGCCGCCGCCGCCCATCTGTGCGAAAACGTGGCGCGGACCCTTGATACAGGCGCTCGGGACGGTCCGGCTAACGCTTGCGGTGGGGGGATATGCCCAGAAATGGCACATCGGCGGGCGCACATCTGTCACTCAGACAGTGACGGAATGGCGCGATCATCTGGAAAACGGTGTCCTGCCCTTGCCTCATCCGTCGTGGCGCAATACCGCATGGCTCAAGAAAAACCCGTGGTTCGAGGCAGAGCTGCTGCCGGTGCTGCGGGCCAAGGTCAAAGAGGTGCTAAATGACTGAGACACTCCTGGATCAAGCCCACGCCGCCATGGACGCCGCCCCCGAGAGCGAGGCCGCGCGCCTGCGGTTCTATGATGTGCTGTCCGGATCGGAACTCTTCCTGCTGCTCGAAGAAGAGTCCGAAGGCGAGACGATCAAGCCGCGGCTCTTTCCCGTCGATGGCACTGAGTTTGCCGTAGTGTTCGACACCGAAGCGCGACTCGCTCAGTTCGCCGAGGGCGAAGCGCCCTATGCCGCGATCCCCGGCCGTGTCTTGGCAGAGTTGCTGAACGGGCAGGGGATCGGCCTTGGCGTCAATCTGACAGTCGCACCATCAGAGATGTTGCTGCCCCCCGAAGCTATCAGTTGGATCACCGATACCCTGTCCTCTGCCCCAGAAGAGGGCGAGGCGAATATCGAGGAATTCCTGTCCCCACGCGGATTGCCGGACTCTCTGTTGGTCTCGCTGGACAGCCGTTTGGCATCGGCCGCCGGTTTGGCGCGGTTCGCCTATCTGGTGGGTGTCCGCTACGAAGGCGGCGCGATGGGCCACATGTTGGGGGTTGTGGATCCTGTTCCCGGTGCCGAGCCGTCTATTGCGCGGGCGGTTCACGCTGCGCTGACCTTTTCGGGAATTGAGGCGGGTAGCATCGATGTATCCTTTTTCCGCGCGTCCGATCCAATGTCTGCGGCGCTGGCCAAGGTCGGTCTGCGGTTTGATCTGCCCCAACCCGAAGAGAAAGAGGGCCCCAAAGCCCCCGGCCGCGATCCGAACAATCCGCCGAAACTGCGCTAAGACCCCGCGCCATGCGGCAGGCGCACAGCCGCCCCGCCGCAGGCGATTGTGGACATTTCCCTGACTGTGTGGGACATGAACGCCCAACAGGAGAACGCTATGACGACCACCCGCTTTGCCCCTTCGCCGACCGGTTATATCCACGTTGGTAACCTGCGCACCGCGCTGATGAACTACCTGATCGCCCGCAAAGAGGGCGGCAAATTTATCCTGCGCATCGACGACACCGACCCCGAGCGGTCCAAGGAAGAATACGTTGATGCCATCAAGCAGGATCTGGAATGGCTCGGCATCCAGTGGGATCAGGTCGAGCGTCAGTCCGAGCGTCTGGATCGCTACGAGGATGCGGCGAACAAACTGCGCGAGATGGGCCGTTTCTACGAATGCTTCGAAACCCCGACCGAGCTGGACTTGAAGCGCAAGAAACAGCTGAACATGGGCAAGCCCCCCGTCTACGACCGGGCTGCCTTGGCTCTGTCGGACGAGGAAAAGGAAAAGCTGCGCGCAGAGCGTGGCGCTGGCGTCTGGCGCTTCAAATTGGATCACGAGCGGATCGAGTGGACCGACGGCATCCTTGGCGATCTGTCGATCGACGCGGCCTCGGTCTCTGACCCCGTCCTGATCCGTGCGGACGGCCAGATGCTGTACACGCTGGCTTCGGTTGTTGACGACACCGATATGGGCGTGACCCACGTTGTGCGCGGCTCTGACCACGTGACCAACACCGCGACCCAGATCCAGATCATGCGCGCCTTGGGCCATGATCACCCAGCGTTCGCCCACCATTCGCTACTGACCGGCCCGCAGGGCGAGGCACTGTCTAAACGTCTGGGCACCCTGTCCCTGCGCGATTTGCGTGCTGCTGGCGTGCAGCCGATGGCTCTGCTGTCGCTGATGGCGCGTCTAGGCTCGTCGCAGCCGGTGGAACTGCGGACCTCGATGGAAGAACTGATCGAAGGCTTCGACATCGGCCAGTTCGGCTCGGCCCCGACGAAGTTCGACAGCAATGACCTGTACCCGCTGACCGCGCGCATCAACGCGGCGAAGCCTTATTCGGAAGTCGCCCCCCTGATCGCAGAGCTTGGCGTTCCTGCTGAGCTGGCCGAACAGTTCTGGACCGTCAGCCGCGAGAACATCACCGTGCTGGACGACCTGAAGGGCTGGTGGGAGCTGTTCCGTGACGGCGCAGAGCCCAAAGTTGCCGACGAAGACCGCGAGATGATTGAGCAGGCGATGACCCTGCTGCCCGAAGGTCCGTTTGACGGTGACACGTGGGGCAACTGGACTTCTGCGGTGAAAGAGGCGACTGGCCGCAAAGGCAAGGGACTGTTCATGCCCTTGCGCCGCGCTGTAACCGGTCAGGACCGTGGCCCCGATATGTCGGACGTCATGCCCTTGCTTCAGGTCGTGAAAGCGCGCGGGTTCAAGGCCTAAGACGCCAAAACACCAAGGATTTCAGGGGCGCTTATGGCGCCCCTTTTTCGTGGTGTTAGGCCAATTTGCACGCCAAATTCAGCACTTTGATCAACGTGTTCATATTCCGCGTCGTGCCTGTGGTGCTGCCTGGTAAGACCAGTTTGGATCGCCCCATGCCTGACGGATAATGGGCGTAGACCTCGCGTGACCCAGCCGCAACGTGCTCGTCTTGTTTGCCCACCAGCGGGGCGCTTAGATCAGGCGCGCCATCCAACAGCAGTACCCCGAGTTGATTGCCCGCGGCGTCTGGAAACGGGTTATTTGCGATGATCTGCGAAAGCTCTTCGGGCGTGCGGATATGGACGCGGATCGATTTGCCGCAATACTCATACAGCCGAGCCTCCAGCGAGACACGCGCGCCTTCGGGCGTCATTTCCGTGGCGAAGATAACGTTTCCGCTGGCAATATAGGTTTGGACGTCGTGAAAGCCGATATCCCGACACATTCGCGCCAAGTCAGACATCGGCAGCTTGCCCGTTCCGCCAACATTCACGGAGCGTAAAAATGCGATGTAAATCCCCATAGCGCCAGTGTGACAGGTTCTGGCAAGCACAGAAAGTCAGGATTAGCTGAGGTCGAGTTTCGGCTCGATCATGCCGGCATGGTCCAGAATCCAGCGCTCCACCGCGGTCACCGCGGCGGGTTTGTCGGGGCGCGACTGGGGCAAGAGATACCATTTGCGATAGATCGGCAGACCTTGGACGCGCAGCCGTGCCAGCCGCCCCGATGACAGTTCATCTGCCACGGTGTGGGCCGAGATCATGGCGATCCCCAGTCCGTGGATCACTGCTTGCTTGATCGTTTCGTTCGAGGACATCTCGGTGATCCCCGCCACCTGATCGTGCCCGATCTCGTCCAGAAAGCGGGTGGCCAGAATGCGTGTGCCCGATCCCGCTTCGCGCATGACGAACCGTTCGCGCAGCAGCGCCTCGCGCGGGACCATAGGATCGCGGGCCAGTGGGTGATCCTGATTAGCGATGATGATGTGGGGGTGGTCGAACAATGGGACTGCTTCGGTGAGGTAGGTGCGGGGCGGGCGGCCCATGATGCACAGGTCCAACTCTGCCCGCTCCATCGCTTCGACGATTTCCTCGCGGTTGCCGACGCGCAAGGACACCTGCACATCCGGCATCTCCCGCTGCAAGAGCGCCACGATTCGAGGGGCGAAATACTTCCCCGTACTTACAACCCCCAGAACAACGCGCCCCGACAGACCCTGACCCAGCGCACCAATTTGTCGCACTGCCCGATCGAGCGATGTTTCGATCTCTGCCGCAGCCCGCAACAAAGCACGTCCTTGGGCAGTTGGCGTGTTGCGTTCTGCACCTGCACGGGACAGCAGCGGCGAGCCCACAATCGCCTCTAGGGTTTTCAATTGGTTATGCACCGCTGGACCGGTCAAATTCAGCCGTTCTGCAGCTGCGAGAATGGTGCTTTCTTCGACCACGGCGGTCAGGGCGCGAAGTTGCTTGAGGGTGATCTGGTCCAGACGCGGCATTCAATTTTCCTGACACTTCATACAGAAATTTGAAATTTTATTATCATTCAACCTGAGGATTATCAATCTCAGCTTCGGTTCAGGGAGGGGAGGCCCTAAACGTGATGCAAGAGATACGAATTCCCAGAGGGGGCGTTCCCGCCCCGCTTTGGCAGGTCATGAATGCTTTGTGCGATGTGGCGGTCGGTTTGTCGGACGCTGTGGGGCGCGGACCGCTGGCGGGACAACTGGCAGCGAACATCGGCCACAACACCGATGGCGATCAGCAAAAGGCGCTGGATGTGCTGGCCGACGACGCATTCGCCCATGCCATGCAAGGCACCGGCGTCCGCTGGTATGCCTCGGAAGAGCGCGAGACGGTCAACGAGATCGACGTAAATGGTGCCTTGGCGCTAGCGATTGATCCGCTTGACGGCTCGTCAAACATCAACTGCAATGTGTCGATCGGGACCATCTTTTCGATCCAGCCGGCGCTGGACGACGGTACCGAAACGTTCCTGCGGGACGGCAGTCATCTGCTGGCTTCGGGGTACTTTATCTACGGGCCTCATACCGCTTTGGTTGTGACATTTGGCGATGGTGTGCGTCAGTACATTCTGGATCGGGTTGAGGGCGCCTTTGTCGAGACCGAGACCACGATGATCCCGCCAGAGGCCAGCGAGTTCGCGATCAACGCGTCGAACTATCGCCACTGGGCCAAGCCGGTGCGGGCCTACATCGACGATTGTCTGGCTGGGTCCGAAGGGCCGCGGGGCAAGAATTTCAACATGCGTTGGGTGGCGTCCTTGGTGGCCGAAACCCACCGGATCATGTGCCGTGGGGGGATTTTTCTGTACCCCGGCGACGAGCGCAAAGGCTACGAGAATGGCCGCCTGCGTCTGGTCTATGAATGCGCGCCGATCGCCTTCTTGGTCGAACAAGCGGGCGGCAAGGCGACCACCGGCACCGCTCGTGTCCTGAGCCAGATCCCGACCAGCCTGCATGCCCGAACGCCTATGGTTTTTGGCACCGCAGACAAGGTCGACCGCGTCAGCACCTATCACGATCTGCCCGAGACCGAAGTCTCTGCCCTGTTCGGCAACCGCGGCCTGTTCCGCGCCTGACACTGACTGGAAAATACTATGTCCAAAAAGCATCCGATTATTTCGGTGACCGGCTCCTCTGGTGCTGGAACCACCACTGTCAAAAGTACCTTTGACCAGATTTTCCGGCGCGAGGGGGTCAGCACCGTCTCGATCGAGGGCGACGCATTCCACCGCTATGACCGCGCCGCGATGAAGGCCGAGTTGGAGCGCCGGACGGCCGAAGGAGATCAGGGGTTCAGCCACTTTTCCTATGACGCGAACGAACTGGCGAAACTGGAAAGCGTGTTCCGCAGCTATGGCGAAACCGGCACCGGTGAGACCCGCCATTACGTCCACGACGACGATGAGGCGGCACGGTATGGCAGCGCGCCTGGCACGTTCACAGACTGGGCCCCGTTCGAGGATGGCAGCGACCTGCTGTTTTACGAAGGGCTGCATGGCGCCGTGGTGAATGACGAGGTGAACCTTGCGGCTCTGGCGGATCTGAAGGTCGGCGTGGTGCCCGTGATTAACCTTGAGTGGATCCAGAAGATCCACCGCGACAGCTCCAAGCGCGGCTACACCACCGAGGCCGTGACCGACACCATCCTGCGCCGGATGCACGCCTATGTGCACTGCATCTGCCCGCAGTTCTCCGAGACTGACATCAACTTCCAGCGGGTGCCAGTGGTCGACACCTCGAACCCGTTCATCGCGCGCTGGATTCCCACGGCGGACGAGAGCCTTGTGGTGATCCGATTCAAGAACCCGCGCGGCATCGATTTCCCCTACCTGATGTCGATGATCCACGACAGCTGGATGACCCGTGCGAATTCGCTCGTGATCCCGGGGGGCAAGATGGATCTGGCGATGCAGCTGATCTTCACCCCGATGATCCTGCGCCTTGTCCAAGAATCCAAGCGGAGCTGAGGAGGCTGCCATGACTGTGCAAACACCTGTAAATGTGGACGAAACCACCATGGCCAACGCCATCCGCGCCCTGACCATGGACGCGGTGCAAGCAGCAAACTCGGGCCACCCCGGCGCGCCTATGGGCTTGGCCGATGTGGCGACGGTTCTGTTCAACCGCTTTGTCAAAGTGGACCCCGCCGATCACAAATGGCCCGACCGTGACCGCTTTGTCATGAGCGCGGGGCATGGCTCGATGCTGGTCTATGCGATCAACCATCTGCTGGGCTATGCGGACATGGACGCTGACCAGTTGCGGAACTTCCGCCAAATGGGCTCGCGCACCGCAGGTCATCCCGAATACGGCCACGCCATGGGGATCGAGACCACCACCGGCCCGCTGGGGCAGGGGATTTCGACCGGCGTCGGCATGGCCTTGGCCGAGCGTATGCATAATGCCCGTTTCGGCGACGAGCTGGTCGATCACTTCACCTATGTGCTGGCCGGTGATGGCTGCCTGATGGAGGGGATCAGCCACGAGGCCATCGATTTGGCTGGCCATCTGGGCTTGGGGCGTCTGGTCGTTTTCTGGGACGACAACCGCATCACCATCGACGGGCCGACCGACCTGTCCACCAGCATGGACCAACGCGCTCGGTTCGAGGCCGCAGGCTGGCACGTGCAGGCCGTGGACGGTCACAACCCCGAGGCCATCGCTCGCGTCATCGAGAACGCCCGCAAAGACCTGCGCCCGTCGCTGATCGCCTGCCGGACCACCATTGGCAAAGGCGCGCCCAACATGCAGGGCAGCCACAAGGTGCACGGCTCGCCATTGGGCGCTGACGAGATCGCCGCAACCCGCGATGCGTTGAACTGGCCCCATGAGCCCTTCGTGGTGCCGACCGAAGTCAAAACCGCGTGGGAAGCCATCGCCACCCGCGGCGCCAACGCCCGCGCCAACTGGACCACCCGCAAAGAGGCCAGTCCGAAGGCCGCGGACTTTGACCGTTCGCTGGCCGCTCCGGACGCGCAGGGTCTGAACGCCGCGATCACCGCCTACAAACGCCGCCTCTCCAAGGACCAGCCCAAGGTCGCTACGCGCAAAGCCTCGGAAATGGCGCTGGAGGTGGTGAATGCCACGCTGCCCAATTCTGTGGGTGGGTCCGCTGATCTGACCGGTTCGAACAACACCCGCACCAGCGCGATGAAGCCGGTGAGCCGCAACGACTACAGCGGCGACTACATCCACTATGGCATCCGCGAGCACGGCATGGCCGCCGCGATGAACGGGATCGCGCTGCACGGGGGCTTTTTTACCTATGGCGGGACGTTCCTGGCCTTTGCCGACTATTGCCGCCCGTCGATCCGCCTGTCTGCGCTGATGGGGGTTCCGGTCGCCTATGTGATGACCCACGACTCAATTGGTCTGGGAGAGGACGGCCCCACCCACCAGCCGGTGGAAACCATCGCATCCCTGCGGGCCATGCCGAACCTGACCGTGTTCCGCCCCGCCGACGCGGTGGAAACCGCCGAAGCGTGGGAGCTGTGCGCCACGTCCGAGGCCACGCCCACCCTGCTGTGCCTGTCGCGTCAGAACCTGCCGACCCTGCGCACCACGCACACCGATGCCAACCTGACCGCCCGCGGGGCCTATGTGCTGCGGGAGACAGCGGGGGCTCGGGATGTGACGCTGATCGCGACCGGTTCCGAGGTCGAGATCGCCCTGGAGGCCGCCGACCTGCTGGCCGCCGAAGGCATTCGTGCCGCCGTGGTCTCCGCCCCCAGCTTCGAGCTGTTCGCGGCCCAACCTGCCGCCTACCGCGTGCTGGTCCGTGGCACCGCCCCGCGCGTCGGGGTCGAAGCTGCGATCCGGCAGGGATGGGAGCTGTTCCTGGAGCGCAGCGACGGCTTTGTCGGGATGACCGGCTTTGGCGCCAGCGCGCCTGCGGACGAGCTGTACCGCCACTTTCACATCACTGCCGAGGCCATCGCAGCTTCGGCCAAGAAGCAAATCAACAAGGGATAACAGTGTCATGACAACCAAGGTTGCCATCAACGGCTTCGGCCGTATCGGGAGAAATGTGCTTCGCGCGATCGCAGAGTCGGGCCGCAATGACATCGAAGTGGTCGCGATCAACGATCTGGGCCCGGTGGAGATGAACGCCCATTTGCTGCAATTCGACAGCGTGCATGGCCGTTATCCCGGTGAAGTCAAAACCGCTGGAAACGCTATCGATATCGGCCGCGGCCCCATCGAAGTCACTGCGATCCGTGATCCCAAAGACCTGCCTTGGGGCGGGGTGGACGTGGCGTTGGAGTGCACCGGCATCTTTACCGACCGCGACAAGGCCGCCCTGCATCTGGAGAACGGCTCGAAGCGCGTGCTGGTCTCGGCCCCTGCGAACGGTGTGGACCGGACTGTCGTGTTCGGCGTGAACCACCGAGATCTGACCGGCAGCGATATCATTGTCTCGAACGCCTCGTGCACCACGAACTGTCTCTCCCCTGTGGCGAAAGTGCTGCACGAAGCGGTCGGGATCGAAAAGGGCTTCATGACCACCATCCACAGCTATACGGGCGACCAGCCCACGCTGGATACGATGCACAAGGACATGTACCGTGCCCGTGCGGCCGCCCTGTCTATGATCCCGACATCCACCGGCGCGGCCAAGGCAGTGGGTCTGGTTCTGCCCGAGCTGAACGGCAAGCTAGACGGTGTGGCGATCCGCGTGCCGACTCCGAATGTGTCGGTCGTCGACCTGACCTTTATGGCCAGCCGCGACACCACAGTAGACGAGGTGAACGCCGCCATCCGTGCCGCCGCTGACAGCGATCTGAAGGGGATACTCGGCTATACCGACACCGCCAACGTCTCGATGGATTTCAACCACGATCCGCATTCGTCGATCTTCCACATGGACCAGACCAAAGTCATGGACGGCCGCATGGTCCGCATCCTGAGCTGGTACGACAACGAATGGGGCTTCTCGAACCGGATGGCGGATACCGCCTGCGCCATGGGGAGGCTGATCTGATGCTTCCTTCGATCATGGATGTGGATGTGCGCGGTAAACGGGTGCTGGTCCGCGCTGACCTGAATGTGCCGGTGGACGAAGGCGTCGTGACCGATGCCACCCGCATCAACCGTTTTGCGGCGGGGATAAAGCCTCTGCTGGAGCGCGGCGCGCGGTTGGTGATCCTGACCCACTTTGGCCGTCCCAAGGTGAACGAGATGAACCCGGCCTATTCGGTGGACAAGCTGCGTCCCGCTTTGGCGCAGGCGCTGGGGACGTCGGTCGTGTTTTCGGATGTCTGCGGCGAAGACTCTGCCGTGATCCTGAGCAAGCGCCTGAAGGATGGTGAAGCCCTGCTCTGCGAGAACCTGCGCTACAACCCGGGCGAGACGGCGAATGACCCTGCGTTCGCTGCGGCGCTGGCGCAGCTGGGGGATGTCTATGTGAATGACGCCTTTAGCTGCGCGCACCGCAGCCATGCCTCGACCGAGGCGTTGGCCAGGATGTTGCCCGCTTATGCAGGTCCGCTGCTGATCGAAGAGATGGAGGCGCTGACATCCGCGTTGGAAACGCCGCAACAGCCTGCTGTGGCCATCGTCGGCGGCGCCAAAGTGTCCAGCAAGATCGCTGTGTTGAAGAACCTGGTGATGAAGCTGGATCACGTGATCATCGGCGGGGGCATGGCGAACACCTTCCTCTATGCGGATGGGGCGCCGATGGGGCGGTCCCTGCACGAGGCAGATCAGGTCGAGACCGTGCAGGAAATCCGCAAGCTGGCCGAGAAATCCGGCTGCCAAATCCACCTGCCCGAGGACGTGGTTATCGCGACCGAGTTCAAGGCGGGCGCCGAGAACCGTGTGGTCGGAGCGCACGAATGTACGGCCGGTGCGATGATCCTGGATGCGGGGCCGCGCGCCTTGTCGAACTTCCAACGGGTTCTGAGCGAATGCCGCACGATCCTGTGGAACGGGCCTTTGGGCGCGTTCGAAATCCCGCCCTTTGACCACGCCACGAACCAACTGGCCCGCACTGCTGCCGCTCTGACGCGGCAGGGCCGCGCGATCAGCGTGGCGGGCGGGGGCGATACAGTGGCCGCCCTGAACGGCGCCGCTGTGACCCAAGACTTTACCTATGTGTCCACCGCCGGTGGCGCATTTCTGGAATGGCTGGAGGGCAAGGCCCTTCCCGGTATCGCGGCCCTGCAAGGGGCAGCCAAGGCAGCCTGAGGGGGAGGAGACCAACATGGCATTGATTACCTTGAGACAACTACTGGATCACGCGGCCGAGCATGGCTACGGCGTTCCCGCCTTTAACATCAACAACATGGAGCAGGGTCTGGCGATCATGGAGGCCGCCAAGGCGACCGGTTCGCCGGTGATCCTTCAGGCCAGCCGCGGGGCGCGATCCTATGCCGGTGACATCATGCTGCGCCACATGGTCGTGGCCCTGTCCGAGATGTACCCCGACAACCACATCGTGCTGCATCAGGACCACGGCAACAACGACGCCACCTGTCTGTCTGCGATCCGTCACGGCTTTACCTCGGTGATGATGGACGGCTCACTGCACGAGGACATGAAGACCCCCGCAGACTTCGACTACAACGTCGAGATCACCGCACGCGTCACCAAAGCCGCCCATGCGGTCGGTGCCTCGGTCGAGGGGGAGCTAGGTGTTCTGGGCTCGCTGGAAACCGGCGAAGCGGGCGAAGAAGATGGCTCGGGCGCAGTTGGTAAACTGTCTCATGACCAGCTGCTGACCGATCCCGATCAGGCGGTCGAGTTCGTGATGGCCACCCGCTGCGACGCGCTGGCGATTGCGTGCGGGACTTCGCACGGGGCCTACAAGTTCAGCCGCAAGCCCGACGGTGACATCCTGTCGATGGAGACCATCCGCCGGATCAACGAAAAGCTGCCCAACACCCATCTGGTCATGCACGGGTCTAGCTCGGTGCCGCAGCAGCTTCAGGACCTGATCAACGCCAATGGCGGCGAGATGCCCCAGACTTATGGCGTGCCGGTCGAAGAGATCGAGCGCGGCATCAAGATGGGCGTGCGCAAGGTCAATATCGACACCGACTGCCGCATGGCGATGACCGGCCAGTTCCGCAAGATCGCGACGGACAAGCCCGCCGAATTCGACCCGCGCAAGTTCCTGATCCCCGCGATGAAAGAGCTCGAGGATCTGTGCCGCGACCGCTTCGAACGCTTTGGCACCGCCGGTCAGGCAGACCGCATCAAACCCATTTCCATGGATGACATGGCTCGTCGCTACGAGAGCGGCGCGCTTGATCCCCAAATCGCAGCTGCGCGTGCAGCGTGAACCCGTCACGGCAGGAGGAGGCCACGACATGAACGACATGAGCAATCCCACCGAAATCAAGGACAAGAAAAAGCGCTATGCCGCAGGGGTCCTGAAATACGCGCAGATGGGTTACTGGGACGGTGACTACCAGCCCAAAGACACCGATGTGCTGGCCCTGTTCCGCATCACCCCGCAGGAGGGTGTGGACCCTATCGAGGCCGCGGCCGCTGTGGCGGGGGAATCCTCTACCGCCACGTGGACCGTGGTCTGGACCGACCGTTTGACCGCTGCGGACCAGTACCGCGCCAAGGCCTACCGCGTTGACCCCGTGCCCGGTCAGCCCGGCCAGTACTTTGCCTACGTGGCCTATGACCTGATCCTGTTCGAAGAGGGATCAATCGCGAACCTGACCGCATCCATCATCGGCAACGTGTTCAGCTTTAAACCCCTGATGGCGGCGCGTCTGGAGGATATGCGCTTCCCCGTGGCTTACGTCAAAACCTTTAAAGGGCCGCCCACCGGTCTGGTTGTGGAACGCGAGCGTCTGGACAAGTTCGGCAAGCCCCTGCTGGGCGCGACCACCAAGCCAAAGCTGGGTCTGTCGGGCAAGAACTATGGCCGCGTGGTTTACGAAGGTCTGAAGGGTGGCCTCGACTTCATGAAGGATGACGAGAACATCAACTCGCAGCCCTTCATGCACTGGCGTGACCGTTTCCTCTACTGCATGGAGGCGGTGAACAAGGCGACCGCCGAAACCGGTGAAGTCAAAGGCCACTACCTGAACATCACTGCTGGCACGATGGGAGAGATGTATGCCCGCGCCGAGTTCGCCAAACAGCTGGGGTCGGTCATCGTCATGGTCGACCTGATTGTGGGTTGGACTGCGATCCAGTCGATCAGCGAATGGTGCCGTGCAAACGATATGATCCTGCACATGCACCGCGCAGGTCACGGCACCTATACCCGCCAGAAGAACCACGGCATCAGCTTCCGTGTGATCGCCAAGTGGCTGCGTTTGGCTGGCGTAGACCACCTGCACTGCGGCACCGCGGTGGGCAAGCTCGAGGGCGATCCCATGACCGTTCAGGGCTACTACAATGTTTGTCGCGAGACCCACAACGAGGTCGATCTGCAGCGCGGGATCTTCTTTGAGCAGGACTGGGGCGACATCAAGAAGGTGATGCCGGTGGCCTCGGGCGGTATTCACGCGGGCCAAATGCACCAGCTGATCGATCTGTTCGGCGACGATGTGGTGCTGCAGTTCGGCGGCGGCACCATTGGTCATCCGATGGGCATTCAGGCGGGCGCAACCGCGAACCGTGTGGCGCTGGAAGCCATGATCCTGGCCCGCAACGAAGGCCGCGAGATCGCGGTCGAAGGCCCCGAAATCCTGCGTGAAGCGGCCAAGTGGTGCAAACCGCTGGAAGCGGCGCTGGATACTTGGGGGAACATCACCTTCAACTACACCTCGACGGATACCTCGGACTTTGTGCCGACGGCTGTGCCCGCGATGTAAGCCATTCGGCCGCGCGCCGGATGCGTGCGCGGCCCCCGACATTCAGGAGATTTTACCATGCGTATCACACAGGGCTGCTTCAGCTTTCTTCCCGATCTGAATGATGAGCAGATCAACAAACAGGTCGAATACATTCTGGGCAAAGAGTGGGCGGTCAGTCTGGAATACACAGACGATCCGCACCCCCGGAATACTTATTGGGAGATGTGGGGCCACCCCATGTTCGATCTGCGCGACGCCAAGGGCGTGATGATGGAGCTGGACGAGTGCCGCAAGGCGAACCCCAACACCTACATCCGCATTCAGGCGTTCGACAACACCCGCGGCTTCGAGACCGTGATGATGAGCTTTATCGTCAATCGTCCCGAGGTCGAGCCGACATTCCATATGCAGCGCACCGACGTGGACGGACGGTCTCAGCGCTATGCGTGGGATGCGCGGCGCTGAATTGGCCGGCCTTCGGGCTGGTTTGAGAAGGCCGGGGGCGCTGCCCCCGGACCCCCGGAGTATTTTGGCAAAGAAGAAAGAAGCAGGGTGATGGTTGAGGGCACTGTACAGACTGTCGATCTGGCGGCGGAATATGAAGCCTCTGGCGTGCGGGAGGTTCTGGAGGAACTGGATCGTGAGCTCATCGGCTTGGCGCCGGTGAAGCAGCGCATTCGCGAGACGGCGGCTTTGTTGCTTGTCGATAAGGCGCGGCGCGAGATGGGGCTGTCGAACGAGACGCCGACCCTGCACATGTCGTTCACGGGCAATCCGGGGACGGGCAAGACCACTGTGGCGCGGATGATGGCGGGGCTGCTGCACCGCTTGGGCTATGTGCGCAAGGGGCATTTGGTGTCGGTGACGCGGGATGATCTGGTGGGCCAGTACATCGGCCACACGGCGCCTAAGACCAAAGAGGTTCTGAAGCGGGCCATGGGCGGAGTTCTGTTCATCGACGAGGCCTACTATCTGTATAAGCCTGATAACGAGCGGGATTACGGCCAAGAGGCGATCGAGATCCTGCTGCAGGTGATGGAGAACAATCGTGACGATCTGGTGGTGATCATGGCGGGGTATGCGGACCGGATGGACCGGTTTTTCACAGCCAACCCGGGTTTCCGTTCGCGCATCGCCCACCACATCGATTTCCCCGATTATTCGGACGATGAACTGCTGCGGATTTCCCAATCCATGCTGGAAGGGCAGAGCTATGTCTTTGACCCTGAGGCCGAGGCGGCGATGGCCGAGTATATTTCGATGCGCCGGATGCAGCCCCATTTCGCCAATGCGCGGTCGATCCGGAATGCTTTGGACCGTGCGCGGCTGCGGCAGGCGAACCGGCTGTTTTCAGAGAGTAAGGGTCCGCTGGATGCGGCGGCGTTATCGACCATCACTGCGGCGGATGTGCGGGCCAGCCGCGTGTTTCAGGGCGGTCTGGATGTGGACCGGATGCGGGAGGCTGCGGAATGAGTTTTGATCGGTCGGTGAAGATTGCTCCGTCCATCTTGTCGGCGGATTTTGCGAATTTCGGTCAGGAGATTCAGGCGATTGAAGCGCAGGGTGCGGATTGGGTTCATGTGGACGTGATGGACGGGCATTTCGTGCCAAACCTGACCTTTGGGCCGCCTGCGGTGAAGGCGTTCCGGCCTCATGTGAAAACCGTCATGGACGTGCATTTGATGATCGCGCCAGTGGACTCGTATATCGAGGCCTATGCCGATGCGGGGGCCGATGTTCTGACCGCCCATATTGAGGCGGGGCCGCATAGTCACCGGACGCTTCAGGCCATTCGCGGGGCGGGGATGAAGGCGGGGATTGCGCTAAACCCCGGCACGCCTGCCGAAGCGGTCGCGCATCTGCTGGATTTGACGGACTTGGTCTGTGTGATGACGGTGAACCCCGGCTTCGGTGGGCAGAAGTTCATCGACATGACGGCCAAGGTGCGCAAGCTGCGCGAGATGATCGGCGACCGCCCCATCCATATCGAGATTGACGGCGGGGTGGACCCGACCACGGCGCCTTTGGTCGCGGCGGCGGGGGCCGATGTGCTGGTTGCCGGAAGTGCGGTGTTTCGCGGCGGGTCGGTGGGCAACCCAGAGGTTTATGGCGCTAATATCGCGGCGATCCGCAACGCCTGTTCCTGAAGGAGACCAGCTATGCCCGTCACACCCCCCGTTTGCGATTTCGGTTGGAAAGCACCTGATTTTACATTGCCAAGCACAGATGGTCGTCAGGTCAGCTTTGGCGATGTGGCGGGGACCAAGGGCACTCTGGTCATGTTTATCTGCAACCATTGCCCCTATGTGCTGGCGGTTCTGGACCGTATCATCCGTGATGCCTCCGAGTTAATGGAAATGGGGATCGGCGTGGTCGCGATCAGCGCCAATGACGCCGAGGCTTATCCCAAGGACAGCTTTGACAACATGCGCCTGATGGCCGAGGCGCGGGGCTTTCCATTCCCCTATCTGTATGACGAAACCCAAGCGGTGGCGCGGGCCTATGATGCGGCCTGCACGCCGGATTTCTATGGCTTCGACGCGGACGGAGGACTGCAATATCGCGGGCGGCTTGATGCCTCGACCAAGGCTGCGGGGCCTGCGGACCTGCGCCGTGATCTGTTCGAGGCGATGAAGCAGGTGGCCGAAACGGGGCAGGGACCCAAAGACCAGATCCCTTCGATGGGGTGTTCGATCAAGTGGAAGACAGGATAATGGCGCGGATTGTTTTTGATCTGGACGGGACGCTGATCGACAGCGCACCCGACATTCACGGAATTGCCAACGCGGTGCTGGCGGGCGAAGGGGCAGATCCTATCACCTTGGCCCAAGCCCGCGAGTTCATCGGGAACGGAGCCGGTGTCTTTGTCGCGAAAATGCGCGCGGCGCGGGGCATCGCGGATAATGAGCAAGAGCGTTTGCTGGCTGACTTCACGGGCCGCTATCTGACAGCCACCGATCTGACGCATCCTTATCCGGCGGTTGAAGAGGTGCTGGGGCAGTTGAAGGCAGCGGGTCACAGTTTGGGTGTGTGCACGAACAAACCCTTTGCGGCCACACAAGCCGCGTTGCGCGCGACCGGACTGGATGGATACTTTGACGTCGTCATCGGCGGGGACAGCCTACCGGTGCACAAGCCGGACCCACGCCCCTTGGACAAGGCCTTTGCCGATCTGGGGCGTGGTCCAGAGATATACGTGGGCGATAGCGAGGTTGATGCCGAAACGGCGCAGCGCGCCTTGGTCCCATTTGTTCTGTTCACCGAGGGCTACCGGAAAACAGCCAGCGCGTTGATCCCCCATGCAGCCCAATTCAGCCATTTCGACGATCTCGGCGCGATCATTGATGCGCTGTTGGCCGAGGCTGCGATGTCATCCTAGCAGCAGGGACGCGGCAATCGCCCACATGGTGCAGCCGACGACGATTTCTAGCACGACCCACGCTTTGGGATTTTCAAACAGGCCAGACAACAGGCGCGCGCCGAACCCCAAGGCCACGAAAAAGGACAGCGAGCCAAGAATTGCACCGACGGCAAAGCTCCAGTGATCGGGCGCGTATTGGCTGCCGATTGATCCGAGCAGCAGCACTGTGTCCAAGTAGACGTGGGGGTTTGCCCATGTCAGGGTCAGACAGATCAGCAGGACCTTGATCAGCGGGACAGAGGGTTTGTTCGCGGGCAGCAATGCTTCGCCGCCTTGGAGTGCCGCGCGAAACCGGAGCGCGCCGTAGACCAGCAGAAATGCAGCACCGAACCAGCGCATCACAGGCCCCAGCCACGGGATCGAGGCGATTAGCGTGCCCATTCCCGCGATGCCCGCCGTGATCAGTATCGCATCCGACAGTGCGCAGACCGCGACCACAGCGGCGACGTGTTCGCGCCGCAACCCTTGGCGCAGGACAAAGGCATTTTGCGAGCCGATGGCGGCAATCAGACTAAGGGACACAAGGTATCCGTGGATCAGGGCGGTCATGTGCTCTCCTTTGGTTCGCCCATTGCTTATGGATTGCTGGGGTATTAGTCTAATTCAAATAATTTTATCTTGATTAGAGTTTCTAATGATAGATCCACTGCACCTTCAGGCGCTTGCGGCGGTCCATCGGCGCGGTTCCTTTGGTGGAGCGGCGGCGGAACTGCATCTGACCCAATCGGCGGTGTCCCAGCGGATCAAGGCGCTTGAGGACCAGATCGGCAGCGTTTTGCTCGTGCGCGGGACGCCTTGTGTTGCCACGCAGGCGGGGCAAACCTTGATCGGGCATTTCGATCGGCTGATGTTGATGGAGACAGCCGTGCGGCGGGATTTGGGGCAGGGGGCACAGGGGCCAAGCACCCTTCGGATTGCAGTCAACGCGGACAGTCTGGCCACTTGGTTCTTGCCCGCCTTGCAAGCGGTTGAAGGTTTCCTGTTCGACATCGTCATTGACGACGAGGATGTCTCGCAAGACTGGCTGAAGCGGGGTGAAGTTGCCGCCGTTGTGACGGCCCACTCCAAACCTTTGCAGGGCTGCGAGAGTGTGCCGCTTGGCCATCTGCGGTATGTCGCGACGGCCAGCCCCGACTACATGCGCCGCTGGATGCCCGATGGCGTCACGGCCCAAGCCTTGGCCAAAGCGCCGGCGCTGATGTTCTCGGACAAGGACAAGCTGCAGGAAAGGTGGGTGGCGCGAAACTTTGGCAATACGGTGCGCCCGCGTGGGCTGCCCTGTCACCGCATCGGCTCCAGCCAAGCCTTTGTCGATGCGTGTATTTTGGGCTTGGGGTGGGCGCTGAACCCTGAATATTTGGTCGCCGATCATTTGATGGCGGGCCGGCTGGTGCATCTGTATGTCGATGCGCCCCACGATGCCCCGCTCTTTTGGCAGTTCAACCGGCTGACCGCAGAGGCTTTGGCCCCGATGACAGCCGCTGTGCGTGCGGCTGCAGCTCAGGTGCTTTTGCCGCCCGAATGAACGGGACGTCACAGTTGCGAAACCCCGAACCGGGCTGCGTAATCGGGCCGAAGGGGAGTGTGGTATGGATTTCACAAAAATCGAGGCACGTATCAGGGCCAGCTTTGCGCAGCAGTCAATGATGCACACCATTGGCGCTGAGCTGGCCGAGATCGCAGAGGGCAGCGTCACAATCACGGCCCCTGTGTCCGAAGGGGTCCAGCAGCAACAGGGTTTTGCCCACGGCGGGATGCTGTTCAGCATTGCGGACAGCGCGGCGGGTTATGCCGCCTTGACCGTGTTGCCAGAGGATGCAGAGGTCATGTCGGTCGAGGTGAAGATCAACTTCCTTGCCCCCGGATCGGGCCAGCTCGAGGCCATTGGACGTGTGATCAAACCGGGCCGGAGGCTGGTGGTCGTGGCGGCGGATGTCTGGTCTGTGGACAACGGCAAACGCAGGCATGTGGCGATCTTGCAGGGCACGATGATCCCTGTCGGGGCGTAAGGCTTGCCAAAATGGGCGATCAGTCGTAGACGCACGCCCAACCGGTCGCAGCCTACCCGGTACATCAAAACAAGGGACACTGATGAAAACGATTGTAATCTGCTCGGGCGGACTGGATTCCGTATCCCTCGCCCACATGGTCGCCGATCAGCACGAGCTGACACGACTGGTGTCGTTCGACTATGGTCAACGCCACCGCAAAGAACTGGACTATGCTGCCCTTGCCGCGACACGGCTTGGGGTTCCCCATGACATCATCGACATGCGGACCATTGGCGCGGCGCTGACAGGTTCGGCCCTGACCGATGATATCGACGTGCCCGATGGCCACTACGCCGAAGAAACCATGAAGATCACCGTGGTCCCGAACCGCAACGCGATCATGCTGGCCATCGCCTTTGGCGTGGCGGCGGCGAATGGGGATCAGGCCGTGGCTACAGCGGTGCACGGCGGGGACCACTTTATCTACCCCGATTGCCGCCTTGCCTTTACCGAGGCGTTCAATACCATGCAAAAGGCCGCTCTGGACGGGTATGCGGACGTGTCGCTGTACACGCCGTTTGTGCACCGGACCAAGGCCGACATCGTGACCGAAGGCGCCAAGCACAACACCCCCTTTGCCGAGACATGGTCCTGCTACAAGGGCGGCGCGCACCACTGCGGGCGCTGCGGCACCTGCGTGGAGCGTCGCGAGGCCTTCCATCTGGCGGGCATTGCGGATCCCACGGTCTATGACGATCCCGATTTCTGGCAGGCCGCCATTTCAGCACACGAGGGCAAGTGATGTTCCGTATCAGCAAAGAATTCCACTTCTCGGCCTCGCACCAGCTGGCGCATCTGCCCGATGATCATCAGTGCGCGCGTCTGCACGGTCACAACTACATCGTGGTTGTCGAACTGTCGGCGGCAGAGCTGAACAGCGATGGCTTTGTGCGTGATTACCACGAGCTCAAGCCGCTCAAGACATACATCGATGATGTGTTCGACCACCGTCACTTGAACGATGTGATGAACGTGCCTTCGACCGCCGAGAATATGTCCAAGCATTTCTACGACTGGTGCAAGGCGCGCTGGCCCGAAGTGACCGCCGTCAAGGTCAGCGAGACGCCGAAGACTTGGGCTGAATATCGGCCATGACCCTGCGCATCGTCGAAATTTTCGGCCCAACGATCCAAGGCGAAGGCGCCTTGATCGGGGAGCCGACGGTATTCGTTCGCGCGGGCGGGTGTGACTACCGGTGCAGCTGGTGTGACAGTCTGCACGCGGTGGACAGCGCCTATCGTGACACGTGGAAACCGATGTCTGCCGAACAGGTGTTCGCGCAGGTCGAAGAGCTGTCGGGTGGCCAGCCTCTGACCATCAGCATCAGTGGCGGCAATCCCGCGATTCAGGACTTTGGCCAACTCATCGCGATGGGCAAGGCCAAGGGATATCGCTTTGCCTGTGAAACCCAAGGGTCGATTAGCCGCCCTTGGTTCGAGGATCTGGACACATTGGTTCTGTCACCCAAACCCGCCAGCAGCGGCGAGACTGTAGACTGGGACGCCTTTGACGCTTGTGTAGAGGCAGGGCAGGGCGCGGGCCAGACCGTGATGAAGATCGTCGTCTTCGACGATGTAGATTACGCTTGGGCCAAGGACGCGCACGCCAGACATCCCGATCTGCCGCTCTATCTGCAACCTGGTAATCCCGAAGTGGACCCCGACCTGCCTGTGGACCCGCAGGCGCTGGCCGACCGTTTGCTTTGGCTGACCGAGACAACCATGGCGGACCGCTGGTTCGCCCCCCGCATTCTGCCGCAACTGCATGTCCTGATCTGGGGCAACAAGCGCGGCGTCTGAACAGGACCGAACGACATGACCGACAGCATCTACAGCAATCTCAAGCAGCTTGGCGGCGCGACCGTCATGCCCCAGTCCCCCGAAGAGGCAGAGCTGGAGCGTGTGCAGAACCCCCAAGCCGACGTTCTGTACAACGTGCGTTTCACCGCGCCCGAATTCACCTCGCTGTGTCCGATGACGGGCCAGCCCGACTTCGCGCACCTGATGATCGACTACGTTCCCGGTGAGTGGCTGGTCGAAAGCAAATCATTGAAGCTGTTCCTTGGCTCGTTTCGCAATCACGGTGCGTTCCACGAGGATTGCACGATCAGCATCGCGCGCCGTCTGGCGGATTTCCTAGATCCGGAGTGGCTGCGGATCGGCGGCTACTGGTACCCGCGCGGCGGCATTCCGATCGATGTGCATTACCAAACCGGACCCATCCCCGATGGCGTCTGGATCCCTGACCAAGGCGTACCCCCCTACCGCGGCCGCGGCTAAGGGTATTGAGCCAGCCCCTGCCTAAAAAGGCGGGGGTTTTCTTTTGCTGCCGGAAAAAATCAAATTTTTATCGGCGGTTAGCGAACTGTTATCAATCAGGAAATCGTGATCGGCGGGAACCTGCTGTCCGAAGGGCGGGAACCAACGCCTCTGATACTCGTTAGTGGGGCTAGAACTAAAAAGTAACCGTGCAAACGGAGGGTCCAACCCAATGAGTAGCAAGATGCAGCAACACCAGCTGCTTTTCTTTCCCAAAGTCCATAAACGCGTGTTTCCGATCTCAGCATTGCTGATCGTTGGTTTCATTATTTTTGGCGCATTTTTCAATGAGCAGGCGAATGCACTGTTCGGTGGCATCCAGACATGGTTCGCAGACACCCTCGGGTGGGCGATGATCATCGAGGTGAACATCTTTGTCATCGCGACGATCTATTTGGCGTTCGGCAAGTTCGGGGATATCCGCCTCGGGCGGATGACCGAGAAACCGGCCTACGATCTGTTCAGCTGGACGGCCATGCTGTTTTCTGCTGGCATCGGGATTGGTCTGATTTATTGGGGTGTGGCCGAGCCGCTCTATCACTATTTCGCGCCACCGATGGGGGACCCCGAAACCGAGGCAGCAGCCAAGCAGGCCATGGTGATTTCTTTCCTGCACTGGGGATTCCACGGCTGGGCGATCTACGCGATTGTTGCGCTGGCGCTGGCCTATTTCCACTTCCGCAAGGGGCTGCCGCTGACCATCCGGTCCGCACTGTACCCGCTGCTGGGTGATAAGATTTACGGTCCTTGGGGTGACGCGGTCGATATTCTGGCGGTCTTTGGTACCATGTTCGGTATCGTGACGTCGCTGGGACTGGGCGCGATGCAGATCAACTCTGGTTTGGGTGAAGTCTTTGGCATCGGTCAGTCGGTGACTGTGCAGATCATCATCATTGCCCTGATTACTCTGGCCGCGACCATCTCGGTTGTGGCGGGTCTGGATGGCGGCATCAAACGTCTGTCGAACCTGAATGTTAGCTTCAGCCTGTTGTTCCTACTGTTCCTGCTGATCGTTGGCCCAACCGTTTTCATCTTTGACCTGTTCGTTCAGAGCTACGGGGACTATCTGGCGAACTTCATCTCGTGGGCGACATGGACCGAGGCGTATACCGCAGACGGCACCTGGCAGAACGGCTGGACTATCTTCTACTGGGCATGGTGGATTAGCTGGAGCCCCTTTGTCGGTGTGTTCGTTGCCCGTATTTCGCGTGGCCGTACCATCCGTGAGTTCCTGCTGGGGGTGATGCTGCTGCCGACTTCAATCATGTTCTTCTGGTTTTCGGCCTTTGGCGGCACGGCGTTGAACATCTCGCTTGGTGGCGACCCGGCGCTGGTGGACGCCACCCGTAACAGCTATGGCGACGCGATGTTCGCCCTGCTGCAGTACTTGCCGGGGACCGAGATCCTGTCGGGTCTGACCATCATCCTGATCGTGCTTTGGTTCGTGACGTCGTCGGACTCGGGTTCCTTTGTGATCGACATGCTGACTGCCGGTGGTGATCCGAACCCGCCCAAGGTTCAGCGCATCTTCTGGGCCGTAACCGAAGGCGCCGTCGCATCGGTTCTGCTGGTCGCAGGCGGTCTGAACGCCCTGCAAGCGGCAGCGGTCGTGGCCGGCTTCCCCTTTGCGGTGGTGTGTATGCTGATCCTGATCGGTCTGGTCAAAGCCCTGCGCTGGGACACGCTGATCATGTATCGCCACAACCAAGTTTACCGGAACGACGAAGAGGCAGATCACGCCATGCCGCCCGAGCTCCCTGGTGAACTCTACGGGGCAGAGCCGACCGTCGGCGATGCGGCCTCTCAGCCTGCGGAATAAGGCGCGCGAAACAAAGAACACCAAAGGCCCCGATCGTTTCCGGTCGGGGCCTTTTTCGTGTCTCACAATGATCCCATGCCCTGAACAGGTAGTCCAATGGCTGTCTCCAATTGGCCCCATGGATAGCTGAGCGCCGCGCTCTGCGTCAGGTATTCTGAGTCGTTGAACACAACTCGGGGTTTCAAGGCATGGCATCGCTTGGGCGGCAGGCACGGCAGGGACGGGGGATCATGGCGGCAGTATGTGCTGCCATGATGATGACTGTGTCGGGTGCCAAGGTGGCCCAAGCGCTGGAAATCCTGCCAGAGCTGCGCGTGGAGGCCGATGATCTGACCGCCGCTGAACGTGGCGATCCCGCGCGGCTGCAAGTGTCGTTGTCCGAGCGCCCACGGTCCGAAGTCACCTTGCTGGCCTACGGGGATGCCGAATGCCGCGTCACGCCGACCAAGCTGGTTTTCCGGCCGCGCAATTGGTCGCGACCACAGACTTTGACCGTCACCGCCATTCCCGATGCCGCGCCAGAGGGCCCCCACAGCTGCCAGCCCACAGTCCGGTTGGAGACCCGAGATCGGAAGTTCAAGGCCGCAGCGGCTGCGCTGCCAAAGGTGGCTGTCCACGATGATCTGGTTGACCGAGTTGCCGACCGTTTGGCTGCAATCCTGCGGAAGGATTTTTCAACGACGCTCGTGGTGCAGCAGTCCGCGCTGGACGGCATGCTGACCGAAGCGCTAAACCGTCTGAAGCGTGGCCGGTACGGGTTGCGCTGCGGTGAGACGTCGCCTTTCGATCTGGCAGGCCAGGTCGAGGTCAAAGAGACCAAGCGCGGAGTGAGCGGGACCTTTGGTGATGCGGTCTATCATTGCCGCACGTCCCAACGCCGGATCAGTTCTGGACGCTTTGCTTTGTCCACCTCTGATACTTTGGGGCGCCAGTCGATGCTCAGCTATCGGCACCAGCGAGAGCAGCAATCCAGCAGGACCCTGCGCGGGTTCTTTCTGGGTGGGTACGGCAGCGAGACAGCGGTTGAAAAACTTGGGACGGGCACGATCACTGGCGCTGGTGCACAAGGCGGCTTCTACGGCGCAGAGCGTTTCCGCAAGGTGCTGATGCTCAGCTACTACGCGGCTGCTGCCGCGGGGCGGCACAGTTATGATCTGGAGTTTGCCCAAACCGGCGGAGAGATTGGTACCCGTGGTGCCTACTCCTATGGCGCAGGTCTAGCAGGAATTGCCCTGTCTGGTCAGCGCGCAGCGGGCCCAACGATTTTGCACCCCAAAGCGGGCATGCACATGGCTTACGGGCAGGTTGGCGACACAGATGTTCAGGCCGATCGTGCTGGGCTCGATGTCTCTGGTACCGTTGACATCCCCAACTACAAAGGTCTGCGCAGCGCGCTTGAGCTTGGGGTCGAGTATGCGCGGCCAGCGCCCCATGGAAACGGGTGGGACCGATCGCTTTGGCTCGCTCCCAAGGCGCAGTGCCTGTCCGATGTGCTACAAGGCGATCTGGACTGCGGCAGTGGCCTGAGTGTGACCTACGAGGTGGCCCACAGCGTAAGCGGGACCTCCTATAGCGTCACTGTCGATGCCGAAGCAGACCGTAAAACGCGCCGTCGGTCGATTGCGTTGGCCCAAGTCCAAGGGCTTGGCGAAAACGCGGGCGAGGCGCGGGCGTTCTTGGCCTTGGACGATCAAGCGAAGCCTGTCTATGGCTACGAGCTCAGCCTCGATTTCTGAATAATCGCCACAAAATCGGCCCAATTTCCGTATTTATGAAATGGTTAACGTGTAATCTTAAGTGTCGTTTTGTGGAGTTGCCGGTGTCGAGCGCGTTTTCCAAGTCAACTGCGTCCGCAGTCCTGCGCAGCAGGGGCTAATTTATGCGGTCAGGGGCCTCTCAGTTTCTGGCGCAGCTCATTGGGCTGGGGCTGGCAGTCGCGATCTCGGTTGCGATCAGCCACGGACTTGGCGCGTCGGCAGAGGCGGACGCCTTTTTACTTGGCCGCCGACTGGTCACGGGGCTGCAAGAGGTCTTGGTTCAAGTTCTAACACTGGTGTTTCTGCCGATGGTCGCAATGCGCGCGGGCAAAGCGGCTTTGCTGCGTTTGGGCTTTAGGGTTGCGGCTGCTGGTCTGCTGATTGCTTTGGCGTTCGCCGCACTGTCTGGCCCGATCGTCGCCGCCATCGCACCAGAGATGCAGGGCGAGGCCGCAGCCATGGCCCGCCGCGTGATTGTTGTTTTGTCCGGCTCTCTGCCCCTCGCCTTGGTCGGCGTTTTGATGGGGGCGGCGTTAAACCTGAGCGGGCGTTTCGGCTGGCCCGCCTTGGCGAGGCTGGCGCCGCGGGCCATGGTCCTTGGGGTTTTTCTCGCCGGGCTTGGCGCGTCCCAAAGCGTCATGTGGGCAGCTGTAGGCTTTGTGGCCGGAAATGCCGTGGCGCTCTTGATGATGCTGCCCTTGGTTCGACCGGTAGAGGCCCCGAAATCGCAGGTCGCGCCCCATGTCGGCGCTGCTCTTTTGCTGGTGGCAGGCGCGCAGGGGTCACTGTGGCTGGAGACGGCGCTGGCGGCGCGCGCGGGTGTTGGTGGCATTACACTATTGGAGATGGGGCAACGCGTGGCGGCGCTGCTGGGAAATACACTGGCCCTCGCGCTTGTGATGCCTGCATTCGCCAAGTGGACCGCGCGGCCTGATGAGCGCACCGGTCGACACTTCTGGAAACTGGCGGCGGCAGGGACGGCGCTTCTGGTTTTGGCGCAGGGCCTGCTCATGATCCTAGCACCACGCATTGTGGCGAATGTGTTGGGCCAAGGCGCATTGGGGGCAGAGGGTCAAGAGGCCTTGTTGCCAGTGATCTGGATCCTTGCTCTTGCGCCCTTTGCGACGCTGCTCTCGCGACTTTTAGTGGTCTGGCGGATCACAGGCGCGGGTGGGCATCTGGGACAGGTTGGCTTGGCCGTTGTGGTGGATCTGTGCGTGCGTTCCATCCTTGGGCTGACGTTGTTGCCGGCGATTGGCGTGCAAGCGGTTGCGTTGGGAATGGTTCTAGGGCCACTGGCATCGGCCGCTGTTCTAGGCGCGTTGTCTCGGCGGGATCTTTGTGGCGAAGGCGTCGGGTTTCTGCCTGTCCTTGGTAGTATGATGGGACTGGCGGCGGGTGTCGTAGTGATGTGGGCCGCTCCGATGGTTTTCCCATGGTTTGCAGAGCAGTCTATCGTCTCGACCCTCGCATCGACAAGCCTGAGCGGCGTTTCTGCCTTAGGTGTCTTCATGATGTGGATCCGTTGGCGCGGTCTTGTTTGGGTGTTCAGGTTTTAAGGGGTGCAAAGGATGTGGATGCGCGGGATATCTGTGTGCTTGGCGGCGTGGCTTGCGGGGCCGGTTTGCGCAGACGGGCTGGACTTGAGCGAACCTGCGCCCTTGCAAGCACCTGCGCTTGGGCTGGCTTTTCCAGGCAATCAGCCGCAGTTTTATGATCTTCTGCGCGATGCTGGCATGTCTTGGGCGCGGATCAGCGCGTCTTGGCGGCGGATCGGGCGCGAGAATGGCAGCTTGTCTTTTGCCGATTTGGATCGGCGTGTGGCGGGACTTCAGGCTGTGGGCGTGCACCCCTTTATCACCTTTGAAAGTGACGCGGATTGGGCGACCGATCCGGCAACCCATAGGGTGAAAAACGCAACGCCGACTGACATGACAGCGTGGGCTGCGTTCATCACGGCTGTGGTCGAGCGCTACGACGGGGACGGCCACGCCGATATGCCCGGTCTGCGCGCACCTGTGCGGATGTGGCAGGCGGCGAATGAGTATGTCAGCGACACCAACGCCTCTGGCGGTTGGGCAGGCAGCAACGCGGACCTGTTGATCTATGTGAATGCGGCCCACGACGCGGTCAAAGCCGCCGACCCAGCGGCGCAGTTTGTGCTGGGGGGAACAGCGGCTTTTGTCATGGACGTCGCTTTGGTCAATCAGGGTTACGCGGACTGGACTGTTCGGCAATTCTGGCAGGACGGCTCCGAACTGGTTTATGCACCAGACAAGTCCAGAGGGCCTGAAGTCACTGCTTTGGTTGAAGACCGCCTGAAATTCATTCTGCAAAGCGCGCGTTACGATATCGCGGACATTCATCTGTATGGACCCGAAGATAGGGACGGGGGCCGGATCGCGGCGCTAACGGCTTGGTCCGGTGGCAAGCCCTTGCTGTCGTCTGAATGCGGGGGACCCAATCTTGACTATGGCGACAGTTATTCGCCCCAAGCCCACTTCATGGCGGTGATTGAACGTAACCTGAATGTCTTGGCCGAGGGCGGTTTGGCGTGTTTGTGGTTCGGTTTGGGCGAAGAAATGGTGACGACCACCGGCAATGCCCGCGTACCGCTTTATGACATGGACCGACAGCCAAAACCGGGCGTTTATGCCTATCGGCTGTTGTCTCGACTACTGCCAAAGGGTGCAAGTGTACGGCAGATCGCGGGTGGTTGGCAGATTGACGGACCAGAGGGTGAGCAGGTGCAGATTTTTCGCAAGGGTGGTGCTGCGGACAGTGAAATCACCCATTGCGTGCCAGAGGTGCGGCTGGATCGTGTCCTGAAGGCAACGAATGCTGTTAACTGTGCTAACAGTATTCTTGTTTTCAAGGGCGATCTGGGTAGAGATATTCTGAACGAATAAAGGGCAAAGCCCACTTACCAGCTGGAGAGCAGCCAATGCTGGACCACTACCGGGACCTACTCCGCTTATACAAGCGGGCTATTATTGTGAGCATGATTTGCGCGGCGATGCTGGCGTGGGGTGGCAGCACTTTGCTGCTGAAAACCTCGCCTGCGTACAAGTCGACGGTGACGCTGAACATGCAGCCGTCCGAAGAAGAACTGGCATTCAACCGTACCTTTATGGGGGTCAGTCAGTTTAATCCGGCGACCATCATCACTCAGACCCACATTGAGGTGCTGCTCAGTCGTCCTGTGGCCGAACGCACGCTGGACATTCTGCTGGCCGAAGCTGACGCGGATGCAGGCCTGCCGGAGCCGGGCCTTTTTGATAAGTTCAAAGGGTTCCTGTGGCGGACTTATGCACGCTTGAACTACGGCAAATTCGTCGAAGCGACCGAGCGGATGCAGATGATCAATCTGGTGCGCGAGTCCGTCGAAGTCGAGTTTGTCGAAGGGTCTTACATCCTGAACCTAACCGCGAAATCGGAGTTCCCAAATCTGGCCGCGCGTATCGCCAACGCCTATGCGCAGGCATATGTGGATCTGACGCGTCAGGAGTTTTCGAGCGGGGCGACCAAGCTGGCCGATCTGGTGCGGAACCTGAAGGAAGAGCGCGAAGAAGAACTGCGCGAACTTCTGATCGAGCGGGAGCGCGTGCGAGAGGAGTTGAACATCAACGACCTCTGGCAGGAAGCGGACGTGCTACTGCTAGCTCGTAGCGCCACGCAGCAGGATATCGACGAAGATGTCATCGAGTTGGAGCTTCGCAAGAGCGAGCTGGCTAATCTGAAAGAGCAACTGGATGGTGGGCGCGCCTCTCAACCGGTCGCTCGTTTGGAGGAAGAAATCCGCCAGCGCGAAGCACGTTTGAAACTGCGTCGTCAGGCCTTGGCCCGCACGGACCGCCAGCTGTCTGAGCAGGCTGAGAAAGAGCGCAGCCTGAAACAGCTAGAGGCGCGGTATCAGGCGGTCCAACTGGATCTGGATGAACTGCGGGACCGTCTGGTCAATCTGGAAATGAGCGAGGCCACGATCCTGTCTCAGGTCCAGTTGATCAATCCGGCGACGCCCGCGCTGTATCCATCGTTCCCCAAGGTGTTCGTGAACACCATTCTGGCGACCATCGTTGGAGCGCTGGCTATGATCATGCCGATCATTCTGATCGACGTGGTCGGCATGCGGGTGCGAACCTATTCGGACCTGCAGGCGATTTTGGGCGGGCATGCTTTGCCCTCGGCCCGAAAGGGGATGGAACGGCCGGGCATTGCCCGTTGGCGCAGGGGGCGGATGTCTGGCCTAAGCCGAGAGTTCCGCAACTTCTCTGAACAATTCGGGCGGCGGATGAGCACTGAAGATCTGTGGACCAAAGAGCACATCTTTGTCACCGGCTTCTTGCCGTACGAGGAGATCAAGCGCCTGCGCGATGTGGTCGCCATGGCGGTCGAGCATTCGAACCCGCGCCGCATGGGCGAAGCGCCTTATGTCATCACTGCGATTGCGCCTGTTGCTTCGGTTCAGGACTGGGACGAGTTGCCGGATGGGGCAATTGTGCTGGGTGTGCCGCCAGCGCAGGTCGATGCGCTGGAGATCCGCGAATTGCAGCGCGTGGGGCAGGATAATCCGCGCAAACCCTTTATGCTGATTTGGAACTGATCCCGTGATCGACCGGCAGACCCGACGCAAACAGGCCTGGCAGCACGCAAGTCTTGCAGTGCTGCTTGGTGTTCTGGTGTCTCTGGGTTTGGCAGTGTTTGGGGGCGGGTGGTTCGCGGCTTTACCAATCGCGGCCGCTGTTTTGTTTGCCGGTAGTCGCCTTCACCAGCGCGGGGCCGTGCCGGTGATCGTATACCATAGTATCTCAGAGCAACCGGACTGGCTGCCTTGGGGCAAGAATACCTCTGTACGGCCTGACGTGTTTGAGCGGCACATGAAGATTCTAGTGCGTCGGGGTTGGACCGTCTATTCGACCGAGGCCTTTCAATCGGCACGGGCCCGCGGTCTGACGTTGCCAGACAAGAGTGTCATGGTTCATTTCGACGATGGCTATCTGGACAACTGGGTCGCGGCGGTTCCAATTCTGCGCCGGTATGGCGTGCCTGCGACGATCTTTGTCTCTACTGATTTCATAGACCCCTCACAGGCGCCGAGGCCGACGGTAGAGGACGGGGCAACCGAATGGCGCGGCTATATGAACGCGGCAGAATTGCGTGCGCTCGAGGCTGATCCGTTGATCGAGCTTGCATGCCACGGGGCGGATCACGCTCGGGTGCCCGTCACTGACCATGAAGTGGACCGGCTGACGGCAGAGAACTGGCGGTATCACGCCCCGCTTTTTTGGCGCGACGCTGAAAATAAATCGCGCTGGTTCGCAGCGAAGCAACCGCCGGCAGAGCTCGGAACGAGCATTTACCAGAGCGACTCTGCGCTGACTTCGACGATGTGGGGCGCTGAAGGCACCGAGAGCCAAACGGACTGCGACGCCCGCGTTCGCGCGAACCTGATCCGCGCGCGCCATGCGCTGCGCGATCTGCTGGGACGAGAGATCGATTTTCTCTGCTGGCCTTATGATCGCGTTACGAACAAGGCCGCGTCGATCGCCCGTGAAGTCGGCTTCCAGACCCTGACCGGAGGGCGCGCCGAAAACCGCGAGGGCGAGGACCCATGGCTTTTGTCCCGCACTCACATCAATGACTTTGCGGCAGGGTCTGCCTCTGACTGGGTCGAAGATTTGGTGTTTCGAGCCAAATTGGGCGTCGCTGCGGGCCACTATTGGTGGATGCCTGTGACAGCATGGGCGCGCCGCCGCAGGGCCAAACATGTGCCCGCGCCGCAGGGGCCAGGCGCATGAATAGCCGGACAAAATCGCTCTGGAGCGATCTGGGGATCGGGGCGCTTGCCGGATGTTTTGCTGCGCTGATTGCTCTGGCCTTTGCGATCCTAGAGCATCCCGAACTGGCTTTGATTTTGCCAGTGGCCGCTGTGATTGGCCTTGGCTTTGCGTCAAACCCCTTTGTGGGAGTTTGCGCTTTGCTCTTTTTTGCGCAACTCGACGGTATTCAGGACAAGATTTTCCCCGGTGACGGGTTCAAGCTGATGACTCTGGGAACAATCATCGGCGTGATCGTCACGGCGTTTCGCCATCGCGGCATGGTCAAAGATGCCCTGATGCAGCCCATCGCAATCATGGGCATGCTACTGGGGTTGGCGATGATCGTCAGTGCCTTTGGGGCGGAATCCAAGGCTATGGCCGCGAACAGTCTACGGCGCTTGTTGGCGATGATCATCTTTATGTACCTGATCATCATTCTGGTGAACACACGTGCGCGCTTTGAGAAGGCGCTGATGATCCTTGCGCTGACATCCTTGATCTCGGGTGTGATCCTGATCCTTGATGTGAAGTTGGGGATGACGCTGATTTCGACTTCTGACGCAGCGACCACAGCCAGAACTTCCGAAGGGGTCGAGCGGTCCTCTGGCGCATCCCAGTACAATCCAACCACAGCGGCGACGATGATGCTGACGGGTGTGATTATCGCGCTGGTCATGTATATTGAGCAGGACAAGTACAAACGCTTCTATCTGGCAGCGGCGGGCATCGGGACCTTGGCGCTGATTTTCAGTTTCGCGCGATCCTCTTTCATTGTTTACACCATCACTGGATTGGCGCTGGCCTATCGCTATCGGCAGCACCATTTGATTGTGCCCGCGATGGTGATCGGCGGCATGGTTTTGCTGATCATGATGCCCTTCTTGCCCGCCAGCTATTTCGAGCGGATCGCTTCGATCTTTGGCGGGGGCGGGGATTGGACGCTCGGGCGGCGGATGACCTACAACGTGATCGGACTAAACCTGTTGACCGAAAATCCCCTGTTTGGCGTCGGGCCCGGTAACTTCAAAAAACACTTCGTAGATTCCGCCTATCGCTACTTGCCCGGCCGGACGATGTATGGGCGGCAGCTGCACAACATGCATCTGTCAATCATGGTTGAATACGGTTTGGTGGGGGCGACGTTCTTTTACGGGATGATGATCTCGGCGTTTCGCGGCGCACGCCAAGTGATGCGCAGCCCGGCCGACAGCAACATCGGATTTCTTGCGACCGCGTATTTCTATGGGCTTTTGGCCTATATGCTGGTCAGCGTGTTTGTCCCGAATGAGTACAACAAATACACGTGGATCATGCTGGGGCTTGGCGCGGCCTTGCCCCGCGTGAACCGCAAGGAGGTCCTATGAAGATCTGGGCCATCGTCAGTGATTTCCCCAAGGTGACCGAGACCTTTGCTCTCGCCAATGTGCAAGCGTTCCGACGGGCGGGGCATCAAGCCGACGTGTTTCATATCAAACCCTTTCGCAGCGGCGAGATTGTCCACCCAGAGGCCCAAGACATCGTCGATGCAGCCAAACATCTGGGCTACGTGACACCTCGGACTTTGGCCTTGGCGATGCTGGGGTGTCTGCGGAGCCCCGTGCAGACGATGCGCGTGATCCGGCGGATTTTTGGGGCGTTTCGCACGCAGCCAAAGCATTTGGGGATCTCCTTGATGCTGGTGCCGCAGGCGCTGGCGATGGGGCAGATGGCACGGCGCGCGGGCGTAGATCGGCTATATGCAGAGTTCGCGGGGTACCCTGCGACCGTGGCGTGGATTGCGTCGCGGACCAGCGGGATTCCTTTTGGCTTTTCCGCCCATGCTCACGACATCTTCATCACCCAAGGGCTGCTGGACGTGAAAGCGCGAAGGGCGACCTATGTTCGGACAATTTCGGAGTTCAATCGCCGGTTTCTGGTTCAGAAGGCGGGCGTGCCCCAAGACAAGGTGCATGTGATCCGCTGCGGGGTGTCGCCAGACCGCGCAGACTGTGACTTGCCAAGGCCGCCGAGCGGGGCGGAGCCCTTTCACATCCTGTTCGTTGGCGCGCTCTTGCCGCGCAAGGGTGTGGATGTGTTGCTGCGCGCGCTTGCTCATTTGCCGAAATCCCTGACTTGGACGCTCCAGATCATTGGTGGCGGTTCGCAGGACGCAGCATTGCGACAGCTGGCGCTAAGTTTGCCCGAGGGACGCGTGACCTTTGATGGGCCACAGCCGTCGGACAAGGTCCGGCAAGCGATGTCTGGTGCCCATCTGGTGGTCGTCCCGTCGGTCGAGGGTGCTGCGGGGCGGTCCGAAGGCATCCCCGTAGTTCTGATGGAGGCAATGGCGCAGGGCCGCCCCGTGATCGCCTCGCGCCTGTCGGGCATTCCCGAGTTGGTCGAGGATGGGCATACGGGGCGCTTGGTCCCGCCTGGGGACGTGCAGGCCTTGGCCACGCGGATCGAACATGTGCTGTCCAATTACGAGGCCACGTTGCGGATGGCCGCCGCAGGTCAGGCGCGTGTGCGCAGCCACTACAATATCGACCAAAACGCTGCCGAGTTGCTGGCGCTGATCAAAGGAGCCTGACCGCGTATGGAATTTGTGTTTTGGGCCGCTGTTGTGTTTCTGGCCTATGTCATTTTCGGCTATGGACTGGTTTTGCAGGTACTTGCGAAACTGGTGCCTGCGCGCCCTTTGCCTGCGATGTGCGAGGCGCAGCGCGTGGATATCTTGATCCCTGCCTATAACGAATCCGCCTGTATCACGGACAAGATCCGCAATACGCTGGCCCTGCGCAATCCGGATGGTCACGCGGTTCAGATCACCGTTGTGGATGACGGCTCGACTGACGGCACGGCTGATATTGTGCGGGCATTGGGTCTGCCCGAGGTGCGTTTGATCGAGACGCCGGGGCGGTTGGGCAAATTGGCTGCGATGAACCTCGTGGTGCCGCAGCTGACCGGAGAGATCGTCGTCTTTACTGATGCGAATGCGATGCTGGCGCCCAACAGTTTGATGGCGCTGGTCCGGCCGTTTGCCGATCCCGAGGTGGGCGGTGTGTGTGGCCAGATCAGCGTGGACGCGAAGAAAGCCGGTCAGATCGGAAAGGCCGAAGCACTATTCTGGCGCTATGACCAAGCCATGAAAGCCGCCGAGGCGCGCTTGGGCGGCGTGTGCTCTGCCCAAGGATCGATCTATGCCATGCGGCGGGCGTTGGTGCCTGACGTCCCCCCCGGCGCGGCGGATGATTTCTACATCTCGGTCGCCGCAGTTGAGGCGGGTTTCCGGCTGGAATTCGCGCCAGAGGCGCTGACCCAAGAAGTTGTCACCGAGAGGGCGGGCCAAGAGATGGGCCGCCGCGTGCGCTCGACCGAAATGGGTTGGAGGGCGCTGATGCGGTATCGTGCCCTGATGAACCCGTTTCGGACTGGTTGGTACGGCTGGCAATTGCTCTCGCACAAGGGGCTGCGACGCATGGCGCCCTTTGCTTTGATCGTGATCTTCATCTCGAACCTTTTCTTGATCCCCGAGGGATGGTTCTATGCTCTGAGTGGTCTGTTGCAGATCGCCGGTTATGCGCTGGTTGCATTGGCATGGGCAGTGCCCACGGTGCGCAAACTGCCTTTGGTCGGCACGGCGATGTTCTTTGTGATGGGCAATCTGGCGATGCTCTTGGGGCTGCTGCAGTATTGGCAGGGGCGAGAAAGCTCGCTTTGGACACCAGTAAGAGAGGGATAACGGGGTGACACCGATCTTTGTTCTGGGCTTGCAACGATCTGGCACAACGTGGATGGCGAACCAGCTGTCTGCGCTGCCGTCCGTCGCGGCAGTCGAAGCGTCGGATCATCGCGGTGTCCACGAAAGCATCTACTTCTCTCATTTCGCGCGGGCGTTCGGGCCGTGGTCGCGGCTGGAAAGCCGTGTGAAATTCGCGCAGGCCTTCGTGCTGTCGGATTATGGACAGCTGCTGGGGCTGACGCCAGAATTGTTGGCAGTCGATATCCATAATGCCAAGGGGTACGCCGATCTGTTCCGGATCGTCATGGACCGGCATGCACGGGCACAAGGTGCAACGGCTTGGGTCGAGAAATCACCCCATCACACGCTGATGTATGGCCGTTTGGCGCGGAATTTTCCGGATGCAAAGTTCGTGTTGGTGCATCGGCGGACCGAGGGCATGATCCTATCGCGCTTGTCAGGGTTTGGGCGTACGCCATCTACTGGCTTAAAGCGGGCCGCTGATATAGCGCGAGCTGCAGTCGTGAATACACTCTACGGCCGATACCTGAAGCGGCTGTCGCGCAAGAAAAACTGCTTTTTCCTGCGGTATGAGGAGTTGCATACCGACGACGGGGCACTGCGAACGGCGCTCTTGGGTTTTCTTGGGGTCAAAGGACAGGCCGAGGATATGGAAAGCCAGTATCAGGCCAACACCAGTTTTGACCGTGCGCCGCGCCGGCCCCTGAGCCGGATGGATCTGACGGTCATGGTCACGGCAGAAATACTGGCCCATGCCGTGCCGTTGTCGTTGCTCGTTTTGGCGCACCGCGTGCGCGGTGCAATGCGGGGGATCGATTGGCCCGATTGGTGCTGGAAACGCACGGGATATCACCCCGACCTGTATCAAGTCAGGGCGTCAGGCGATCAGTAGTCCTGATCGCTGTCTGCGCGGGTGAAGTACCAGTGCTTGTGCAAGCACGGCATTTTCGCATTCATCTGATTGTCCGCAGCATGAAGCTGTAGCAAGGTCATCGGCTTATTATGCACGAAGCCAAGCGATTTCAGCCCTTGCACCGGCCACGCACATTCAGGGAGCTGCAAGATCGCTTGTTCTGCGCCTTGGCGTTCCAGCATTCCTTTGGCTGCGCGCACCAGCAGGGCAAAGGACCGCTCGTCCCCGCTTTCGGTAAAGATGTCGACGATCAGACCGTTGGTGCGGTCGTCTTTTTCTTCCAGTCGGGTGACTACGTAGCCGCGCAGGGTTTCGCCTTGCCACAGGGCCAGCGTGTCATAGCTGTGCAGCGGAAACTCGTGGAAACGCCAATTCAGGTAGTCGGAATCGCGGGCCAGCGTCATGCGATAGCCATACCGTGCACGGTTCCACAGATCGTTAAACGCCGTGCCAAAGTGGAGCACGTTCGTGATCCGCTCATCTTCGCGTAGGGAAGGCGTGTTGCGGAAGGCCATGGCACTGGCCATCCGGTAGCCCGCATCGACGGCCCCTGCGACGGGCGAAGGCAGGCCCTTGCGGCGGGATAGCATTTTGCCCGGTCGGAGAGGGGCAAAGTAGTTCCGCAGCATCACTTCGCCGGTCATACCGAGCTTGCGATAAAGATTAGCGATCTCGTCGTTTGCGGGCATGCCGCCGTAGTAGGGACCTTGGTTAAAGAAGCTACGAACGATTGGCAGGCCAGCGCCGCGATGGCGGGGGTCCACACCAACAGCCACGGGCCACCACGATTGGGACTCTTTGCCTTCGATCCACAGAGTGTGGGGCAGGATCAGGCAGGCCCCGACCATTGAGCCATCTTTCTGTGTGCCGCGGCCAAAGGTACGGGCACCGGTCGGGTCTGGCTTCTTGAATAGCCAGTCCCAAGCGACTGCTTTGCGGGCGGCGCTTTCGGCGCAAAAGACATTGCGCATCAGGGTCACGAAGTCGTCGCGGCGGGTGTTGTCAAACTCGAACATTGCAGGGCGGGACATACGGGCGGCTCCTTCGGTTACTGGCAAGCTAAGGTGAACAGGGTTTCGTGCGCGCGAATGGATGCGCCCGAGTGGTAGCGTTGGGCCATGGCCTGCCCGCGTGTGCGATAGGTCTGGCTGCGTGCTGTGTCGGTGGTCATCGCAAGAATTTCGCTCGCGATGTCTTCGGGACGGTCGGATCGAACGAGGGCGCCGCTTTCGCCATTCTCCAGCAAATGCGGGGGGCCAAAGGGGCAGTCCACGCTCAGGACGGGAAGTCCAGCGGCCATCGCTTCGATAATCGCATTGCCAAGCCCTTCGACTCGCGAAGTACACAGGAACATGTCTGCATCGGCCAAGGCCTGCGGGATGTCGCGATTCAGGCCGGGCAGTTTGATCGCGTGCTCTAGGCCATACACCTTGATCTGTGTCTCGAGTTGCATGCGGCAGGGGCCTTCGCCGTGGATGGTCAGGCGCAGATCCGCGTTATGGGCGTAGGCGTGGGCAAAGGCATCAATCATCAGATCAAAGCGCTTTTCCTCGGCCAGACGACCAACACTCACCAAACGGGTTAGGCGGCGTTGCTTGGTGGGCAGATCGGCAATGCGATCCACCACAGGATTGGGTAGGCACGTAAACTGAGGCACGCGCTTGCCCAAAATCGAAAGATGTTCTTCGCCGATCTGGGGTAGGGGGGCCACCAGCGCCGATGCGGTCGGATACAGGGCACGCATAAGGCCGATCCGGATCTGGCGGGCTTTGGCTTGTCCCAGAAATCCGCTCAGTGGTGTGTGCTCTGAAATGATCGCCCGAGTGGACGCTCCGGACAGACGCAGCGCGGCCAGAACCATCAAGTTTCCTGCGTTGGTTGCGGTGTAGGTCAGGTCAAACCGCTCTTTGCGCAGGATCTTGGCAAGCCGCAGAACGGCACGGCTGGCACGGGCATTCCCAAGGTCGCGGCATTCGACGTCAGCTGGGATTTGGTCCAGAAGCGCGCCTTGGCTCGACTGGAGGATCAGAATGAGCTGAAACCGGGTGCGGTCCAAAGAGGTGAGAAGACGAAGGACGACCTGTTCGGCGCCGCCCATGCGGAAGTGGGGCAGAATGAATGCGATGCGCTGTACCATACCGACACCTCAGTCAAGCGATCGCGTGGATTGGCGCAGCCACATCGGCAGGGGCGCTGGCGGGACGCTTGGTGGGGCGGGCAGGGCCCACAACGGCAAGGTCGAGTACGTAGCGTTCGATGGTATAGCGGCCCGCATCAGTCTTGCACTCATAGGCAAAGCGCGCGCCGATCTCGTCCAGCGGGATCAGAGAAACGCGCGCCATGCGGCTGCGACCTTGACCAAGTTGGATACGGACTTGAAGATCGTGAGTGAAGGGCAGCGCGATAGGGCGTTCCAACACGATTGTCTCTGCATCGAGGGCTGCCACCATCTGCGAGATTCCAGTGCGCCGATCGTGAAGGCGCAAGCCCATCTGCTTGGCACGCAAAACGGCAAGCTGGTCCGCTTGCTGGCCGCGCAGACGCTTCAGACCCTCTTGAATAGCGCGACGCAGGACGTTGAAGCCGACTTTGCCGAACAACCCGATCTCGGCACCGTAATTCACGGGGGCGTCGATCAGCATGTTGTTGTAACGGGCGCGGATTCGCTTGGTTGTGCCATGAGTCATGTACGCTTGCGAATGTCCCACAAGGCCTGGCTTTACCGCGAACTTATGGTCGTAGTTCGGCACGCGCTGGCGCTCGATTTCGGCGATCGCTTCGCGAACGGGGCGCGGACCGACAAGGTTCATATCCCCACGCAGCACGTTAAAGAGCTGCGGAAGCTCGTCCAAACGCGAGGCGCGCAAAAAGCGCCCCAGTGGTGTTTCGATATTGCTGTCAGCAGGCAGAACTTTAGTGGCGGTGAGCGCGGCTGCTTTCTTGTCGTCCAGCGTGCGGAACTTGAGGATGTTGAAAGAGACCTGATCCTTACCGATCCGTGGGCCCGAATAGATGATCCGCGGGCCCTGCGTCAGAAGCAGCGCAACAGCAATCAAGGCCATCATTGGCATGAGGGCCAGAATGACAACCGAGACAACAGACGCGTTATAAATACGGTGAATTCGCGGGTGGCGGGGGGCAAAACCAGTGGAAATGCCGCGACGCAGACGTGGGGACTCGGGGACTCGTACGGCCTTTACCGGCCCGGACGCAGCACCAAAGGTGCGCCCGTGGGCAAGGAAACTCATTATCGCTCTCCAAAACTAACACGCGGTCTTCGCCGCTTTTTTGTAACTATGGTTAACGAATATGGCTTTCGTGGGGACGATTTGGGCCGGAAAAGGGAATTTCAGGGAATGCGCGTCGTACGTAGAAGAAAGCTTGAAATGCTGGGGGTTTGGCCATAACACGGCGCGCAGATCGTAACGATTGTGGCCGGAATAGGTCAGCGGTGTGGCCCCATAGCTCAACTGGATAGAGCAGCCGACTTCTAATCGGCAGGTTGAGGGTTCGAGTCCTTCTGGGGTCGCCATATCCGATTCTCATGAGAAAGAGCCAGAAAAACCAGATGAATGCGCAAACGAAACCAAAAGCGTGCGCAAGGCCTGTCAAGAGAAATATACGCGTGTTTTGTGGTTGTTAGCGGGCGGCAAGGGCGGTTGGTGCTTCGAAACAATCAAGCTTGAGCGTGAGCCAGATATCTGACGATGAACCCCGCTGATTGCGGCATCGTTACTTCCAGCCCATTCGTGCCGTTTGAGGCCACTGTATGCGCGGCACAGCGGCGTCATCTAAGCGGCCACTCATTCCCGCCGCAGCATTTCCAACGTTCCGAGGTCGGCAGTGCGGACGGAGCTGCCGTTCAACCTTTCCCGAGAAGGTGCTCTTTCAGTCCCGAAGGATAAAGCTCCGGGCCGTTTGAAAGATCTAAGCTATCCAGAGAGAACCATTCCGCAAAGCAGGTGGTCCCACTGTCTTCAGTGAATTGGATGCGCTCTTCCGCGACAAACGTGTTGGGCGGAAAAGACACGTCGAAGATCGCAACAATCTCATGCCCGAGACTGCCTTCATGAACGAAAATGTTCTCCATGAACGTAGGAGGTGAAGCAACTTTCACCGTGATTCCTAGTTCCTCTTGAAACTCTCGAACGACCGCAGTCTCTACCGTTTCGCCAAACTCGACTGTTCCACCGAGAGGTCGCACGCCCTTCACACGCCCGGCGTCATCAAGAACTTCAGCCGCGAGAAGCCGACCATCGCGCCAGTGCAGGCCTAACGCCTTGAGTCGTATTCTGGATGCAGGACGCCATGAGCTCATGCAGAATGCTTACAGCAAAGCGCGAGCAACCGCAAAAGGCTCTGAGCGACCATGCGGCAGCGCGGCAGGCTCCTCGCCCAGGTGAGCCGGGTCCGCGTGGCGTGGACGGCCCTAAACGGTCATTCACTAGGCTGGCTCGGCTGCATCGCAGCTTCCCCAAACCGGCCATCCGTGGCATCGTGCAGAAAGGTCTGACACGCCAAGGTCGGCAGTGCGGGACTTTCCTGCCGTTCGTTCTCGACAGTCCAATGTCCGCATTCACGGTTGCTAATGTTCGCGGTCGCACAAATTGTGGTCAGCTAGCGACGCTAACACGTAGCAGTCCCCGGAAACGCCCTCACCGTTGCAGCCCTTCGATATCCGGCTGAGTTCTTTTTCAAGCGTTCGGAGGCGTTTGATCTTCGCGCGAACCTCTTCAAGTTGAGAGGTTGCGATGTCCGTCGCAGCCTCGCACGACCGGTCTGGATGATCCTGCAAGTCGATGAGCGAAGAAATGGCTTCAATGGAAAACCCAAGATCACGCGCATGGCGAATAAAGCTAAGTCGCTCTAACCCGGCCTTGTCGTATCGCCTTTGATTGCCAGACGTGCGCTCTGCTTCGGGCAATAACCCCATTTCCTCGTAATACCGGATAGTCGGAACCTTGACCTTTGTGCGCTTTGAAAGCTCGCCGATAGAATACATGAAGAAACCCCTTGAACCTCTAGTCACTAGAGACATTACAGTATGAGCAACCAAAGATGAAAGAGGATTCCCATGGCTGGTTGCTGCGGACATGACGCCAAGTTTGACGGCGTTTCAGACGATTATAAAAGACGGCTTTGGATCGTTATAGCGCTCAACGCGACGATGTTTTTTGTCGAGATGACAGCAGGTCATCTTGCCAAGTCTCAAGCGCTACAAGCTGACGCTCTCGACTTTGCAGGCGATGCGCTGACCTATGGAATTTCGCTTGCGGTCATCGGGGCCTCGCTTCGCGCACGGACGAATGCGGCATTGTTCAAAGGCGTCAGCCTTCTCATGATGGGTCTTTGGGTGTTCGGATCAACGGTCTATCGGGTCTTCTATGTTGGCGTCCCAACCGCAGAGATCATGGGTATCGTCGGTTTTCTTGCACTGCTCACCAATCTGGCAAGCGTATTGCTGCTGGTCCGTTACAAGGACGGTGATGCCAATGTCCGATCGGTCTGGTTGTGTTCGCGCAATGACGCGATTGGGAACGTGGCCGTGATGTTTGCAGCCCTTGGTGTGTGGGGCACGTCAACCGGTTGGCCTGACCTGATCGTGGCAACCATCATGGCTGTATTGTTTCTGTCATCGGCCTTTCAAATTGTGCGCCAAGCTTTGGAAGAGCGACGGGGCATCACCTACCATGAGCATGTGGAAGTTTGATGCTGGCAGTCTTGATCGTCGTCGGCCTCGTGATGGCGGCAGGAACCCTAGCCGCGATACTTTGGTCCATTGCATACCCTGAGCGTCGTCTTTGGCCGCCGCAGCGCTACACCAAGGCGACCCCCGTTCTGGTCTGGATGCCGACGTTCACGCTGTTCGGTATTCTGTTCGTCCTTGGGATCATGAATTGGGGGAGCCTGCCAATCCCGACTTGGTTACGGTTCGGTGCTGGCATTCCTCTGATTCTGGTTGGCAACGTCATCGTGTGGTCAGAGGTTGCGCAGTTCGGGATAGCCCAGACAGGCGGCGCGAAAGGGTCGCTTCGAACGGGCGGCATGTATCGCTTTTCCCGCAATCCACAATATGTCGCCGATATTGCAATGATTGTCGGCTGGATCGTGCTTTGTGCGTCGACTGGAGCAGCGCTTATTGGTTTTGCCGGAATAGCCGTTCTAATCGCTGCGCCGTTCGCGGAAGAACCATGGCTCCAAGCGCAATATGGGTCCGCGTTTGAGGACTACAGGGCAACGGTCAGGCGGTTCTTGTAGACAAATGACCAATCAATAAAGCAGACCTTCGCCATGGTGCGGCATCTTGGTAGGTCTGGATTCAAACCCGCCATCAGCCGCCGCGCGGAATTTTATGGTATAATTCGCCGTCAGCATCGTGTTGTCGATGGGGAGGGCGTGGCGGATCGGAGGATCCGTCATGGACATACCAAACTTACCCGCCATTCGCGCACGTCGCCCTGCGTGGAACAAGGGCCGCATCGTCGGCCAGAAGAGACCGCTCAAGCCCAAACACGTTTGGGCGATCAGGGTCAGGCTTGAGCTTGCGGAAAACCATCGGGATCTGGCGCTGTTCAATCTAGCGATAGATAGCAAGTTGCGCGGCTGCGACCTGGTCAAGATGAAGGTCGTCGACATCATGACAGCGGGCCAGATCAAGGAACGGGCTTCGGTGCTGCAAAGCAAGACGAAGAAGCCGGTGCGGTTCGAGATATCGGAAGGCACCCGCAGCTCTCTCGAACGATGGATGCGAGAGCCTTTGATGATTGGCTCTGAGTACTTGTGGCCTGGCCGCTTTCACGAACGGCTGCATATCTCGACCCGCCAATACGCGAGGATCGTCCGCAACTGGGTGACGTCGATCGGACTGGAGGCCAGCGCTTATGGCACCCACTCGATGCGACGCACCAAAGTGACGCAGATCTACAAGAAGACCGGAAACCTGCGCGCCGTCCAACTCCTGCTCGGCCATACCAAGATGGATAGCACCGTGAGGTATCTTGGAGTCGAGCTCGAAGATGCGTTGACACTCGCCGAGGCTATAGAAATCTGACCAGTTGGGCCGTCGTGACTGACGGCCCGTAGCTGCCCTCGGCTACCACTTCCAAACGATGCAATGTGGTCCGCCATTGCGGCCATTCGTGCGTAACGCAGCGTCGCTGTCCCTCGAATCACAGCAGAGCCAGACGACGCCGATGGTCGCGTCCTAATCGTCTGACTGTTGTCTGAGATGCATCATCGGCGCGACCGTTCAGCCGGGAAGACCGTCGATCCTTTCGATGGAGGCCAGTCCTTCGTCCCAGTTCGCGCGACTGGAACAACAGATATGCGCGTTGGGTAGAATGTCGATTGGGGTGTCAAGCGAGCCCGCGGGTACCGCAAGTAAACCGACCTCTGGCTGGGAAATAGGCAGTGCGGACCCGCAGTCAGAGCAAAAGCTCTTCATGTGGCGTGTACCAGGGAGATGAAACGTCTTGATGTTTGCTTCGCCTGAGACCCAAGTGATTTTGGCAGTGGACGAAAACAAGTTTGCCGAATGGGCCGAGCCGCTGTCCTTGCGGCAGCGGGAACAGTGGCACAGGAAAAAGCTCTCGAACTCTCCTGATATGCGGAATTGAACGACGCCACAAAGGCATTGTCCCGTGGTCGGATTGCTGTCCATTCACACTCCTCGCGACCGGCAAGCCCTGCCTCCAGTCGAACGCATCCATTGTTCCCTTGTATTCGCATGTTGGATCCGGGTCAAAAGGGGCTAAAAGAAAGACAGCCTCGGCGTCGCAGAGCATCAGCGGATCGAAAATCATGCCTTTCGTCGTTCACCGGCCCTGAGCCGACATTCATAGAGCCACTATGACGCCAAAGTGCAGCCCTTCAAACCGGGTTTTCGCTGCAGCGCGAATTCGCTGCTGAAGATCGCGAATAGTAACGGCGAGCCCACAACCGACCGCAATACCGCCCAGCCTCCGGGCCGTGCGAAGCGGCGACAAGCCCGGCGTCTCCGATCACGGCACCGATGTTCCACCGTTTCTTTTTTCGGTTCGTATTTGTGCAATGACATTTCTGGATGAATACCACGCGCTAGAACTCGACCCAAGCGGTGCCGGCCTCCGCAGACGCGATGCAGGCCGAGACGAACCGGACGCCATCAAGGCCCTCGGCAATTCCGGGCAGGAGTTCTGGAACCCTTCCATGCTCTGCAGCAATCAGATCGGCAGCCTCGCTATAGAGCGTTGCGAAGCCTTCGAGATAACCTTCGGGATGACCCGCCGGAATTCTGGTAACCGCCATTGCGGCCTCTGTTGCTCCGGCGCCCCCCCGGGTGAGGGTCTGGCTTGGCTGACCGAAGCGGGTGAAAGTCATCCGGTTGGGATCTTCTTGGGTCCATTCGAGCCCGGCCTTGTCGCCGTAGATCCTGAGGCGTAAACCGTTCTCATTGCCTACTGCCACCTGACTGGCCCAGAGCGTGCCGCGGATACCGTCGCCATATCGCAGCAGGATATGGGCGTTGTCATCGACCGGTCTGCCCGACACAAAGGTAGAGAGGTCCGCGGCAAGTTGGCAGGGCGTCAGACCAGTCACGAAATTCGCGAGGTTGAAGGCATGGGTGCCAATATCGCCGATCGCCCCGCCCCTGCCGGACCTTTGCGGATCGGCGCGCCAGGCGGCCTGCTTGCCGTCGGAGGGCTCTGTCAGCCAGTCCTGCGCATATTCCACTTGTACGACGCGTAATGCCCCCAGATCCCCGTGCGCCACCATCTCGCGCGCCTGCCGGATCAGCGGATAGCCGGTGTAATTGTGGGTCAGGATGAAATGCTTGCCCGAGCGAAGCACCGCTGCGGCCATCGCCTGGGCGTCCTCTTCCGTACCGGCCAGTGGCTTATCGCAGATCACGTGGATCCCAGCGTCGAGAAATGCAATCGCAGGCGCGGCGTGCATGTGGTTTGGCGTAACGATGGCAACCGCGTCGATGCCATCGGCACGAGCCGCTTCAGCCTTGGCCATTTCCGCGAAATCGGAATAGCTGCGGGTCGGGTCAAGGCCGAGTTCGGCCGCCGAGGCTGCCGCCCGTTCAGGATCGGAACTGAGAGCACCGGCCACCAGGTCCCATCGGCCATCAAGGCGCGCGGCAAAACGGTGTACACCGCCAATAAACGCGCCCTGGCCGCCGCCCACCATACCCAGACGAAGCCGTTTCATGCCGACACCCCCAGCATTTTGCGAATCTTCGCGGGATCGGTTTCGCCGCCCGCGAAATCGTCAAAGGCCTTGCCCGTAGATTGGATGATGTGGCGGCGTATGAAGGGCGCGCCCTCGGCCGCACCCTGTTCGGGAGATTTCAGACAGCATTCCCATTCCAGCACCCCGTAACTGTCATAGCCGTATTGGCACAAACGCGAGAAGACGCCGGGAAAATCTACCTGCCCATCCCCCAAGGAGCGGAACCGCGCAGCGCGATCTGTCCAGTCGGCATAGCCGGAATAGACGCCTTGCCGGGCGGTCGGATTGAACTCGGCGTCCTTGACGTGAAAGGCACAGATTCGGTCGTGGTAGAGGTCGATGAAACCCAGGTAATCGAGCTGTTGCAGCAAGAAGTGCGAAGGATCGTAGTTGATCAGCGCGCGGTCGTGGTTGCCCGTGGCGGCGACGAAACGTTCATAGGTCGCGCCGTCGAACAGATCCTCGCCGGGATGAATCTCAAACCCGATATCAACTCCCTGTTCCTCGTAGACGTCGAGGATCGGGAGCCAGCGACGGGCAAGTTCAGTAAAGGCCTCGTCGATCAGCCCGGGCGGTCGCTGGGGCCAGGGGTAGAGGTAGGGAAAGGCCAGCGAGCCGGAAAAGCTGACAGTGGTTTCGAGGCCAAGGTTGCGGGCGGCTTTGGCGGCCTTCAGCATCTGGTCCACTGCCCATTCCTGCCGCGCGGCGGGGTTGCCGTGCAACGCTGTCGGCGCGAAAGCATCGAAGGCCAGATCATAGGCCGGGTGCACGGCAATAAGCTGGCCTTGCAGGTGGGTCGACAATTCGCTGATCGCTACACCCGCATCGGCACAGACGCCTTTCACCTCGTCGCAATAGGCTTTGCTGGTCGCGGCCAGATCCAGATCGAAGAGCCGGGTGTCGAATGTCGGTATCTGGACCGCGTCGTAGCCCAGGCCCGCCGCCCAGGCGGTGATGCCCTCCAGCGTGTCGAACGGTGCCGTGTCGCCTGAAAACTGGGCCAGGAAAATTCCTGCCCCCTTCATGGTGTTGGTCATCCTCTCTTCTCCTTCGTCTGCGCCGCTCAGAACGCAAATTCGCTGAGCATCGTCAGGTACCGGATCTCAACCGGACGGGCGAGCAACTCGCCCTGCCGGTCAAAGAGCGGCTTCAGATGCGGCTTGGTCAGGTGCTCGCCGAGATCCTGTCGCGTACGCCAGTTCTCATAGAATACGAACACGCAGGGATCGCTGGCATCGACGTGGAAGTCGTAGTTCAGACATCCTGCCTCGGCCCGGGTCGGGGCGACCTGCGCGGCCAGAATGGCCTGGAGCTCCGCGCGGGTCTCGGGTTTGGCGACGACAGTGCCTATGATCGTGCATCCGGGGGTCATGGCTTAGCTCCTTTTTTGGCTGAGGGCGACGGCGAGGATGATGATCCCGCCACGGGCGATAAGCTGCTGGCTGAATTCGAGCCCCATCAGGATCAACCCGTTGTTGATCAACCCGATCATCAGCGCGCCGACGATGGTGCCGATCACCGTGCCATAGCCGCCGAACAGGCTCGTGCCACCCAGAACCGCTGCGGCGATGACACTCAACTCGTCGCCTTCGCCCAACTGAAACCGCCCCGACTGCAGCCGTCCGGCATAGAGCATCCCAGCCAGCGCCGCCGCCATCGACGACATGATCAGTACCCGGAACTTGACCGAGCTTGTATCGATACCGGAATAGCGTGCCGCCGTCTCACCGCCGCCGGTCGCCAGCACGCGGCGCCCGAAGCTTGTGCGCTTCAGGACGAAATGGCCGATCACGCCGAGGACGACCATCCAGATGAGGAGAACCGGAATGAGGCCGATCGAGCCGCCACCGAAGAGCCAGGAATAGACCGGTTCAATGATCGGCACAGCCGAGGTGTCGCTGATCCACATTGCGACGCCTTTGGCGATGCCCATCATGGCCAGCGTCGTCAGGAAAGACGGTATGCCGATCCGGGTGGTCAGCATCCCGTTGAACACACCCACAGCAATGCCGGTGGCAAGGCCTGCCGCAATGCCGAAGAATATGCCGCCCACATCGATGGCCATCGCCGTAGTGACCGAGGCAAGCCCGGCGACGGCGCCGACCGAGAGATCGATCTCGCCGGCGCTGAGCACGAAGGTCATGGCAATGGCCATCACGGCGATCATTGCTGTCTGGCGCACGATATTGAGCAGGTTGTTGGGGTCCAGGAATCCCTTGTCTTTCAACGTCACCGCAAAGATCACGAAGATCACGGCGAAGCCGATATAGATGATGTTCTGGCGCCAATTGGCCAGACCAATGCGGGCCGCAATGGTCGGCCCGGAGCTCAGGTTTTCACTGGTGGACATGGACGTTTCCCTGATGCTTCAGGGCCTCCTGGATATGGAATTGAAGTTTTTGCTCCGCAGCCTGCAACTGGTGCATGGTATCATCCGCGGGCAGATCGGGATCGTCGAGGTCGTGGCGGGAATAGGTGCTGGCGACACGTCCTTCGCTCATCACCACGATGCTGTCGCAGGCCGTGAGCAGCTCGCTCAGCTCTGACGAGATCATCAGCACCGCCTTGCCCGATTTCGCAAGGGCGCGAACCAGCTGGATGATTTCCGACTTGGACCCGATGTCGATGCCCGCCGTCGGCTCGTCCAGTATCAGTATATCCGGATCCGCCGCCAGCCACTTGCCGATCACCACCTTCTGCTGGTTGCCGCCCGACAGGGTCGAGACCGCGTGATCGCGCGAGGCCGTCTTTATGCTGAGATGCTTGATCTGGTGATCCGCCGTTTCGCGCACCGCCTTGGCGTTCATGACCGAGCGGTTTGACAGATGATCCAACACGGCCATCGAGATATTCATCGCCACCGAATGCGCGCCAATAATGCCTTGCGTCGCGCGGGCTTCGGGGACCAGCGCGATGCGCGCGTCGATGGCATCTTTCGGTTTGTCAATCTGGACCGGAGTGCCCGCCACGCGGATCTCTCCCGAAGCGACCGGATCGATCCCGGCAATCACCCGCGCCAGCGATGATCGGCCGGAGCCGAGCAGCCCGGCCAGCCCCACCACCTCGCCACGATGTACCGTGAGACTTATGTCTTGAGGTTTGTGCACCCCCGACACACCGACGAGTTCGAGCAACGGCTCGCCGATCTGTGCGTACTCACGCGCGACATCGCTCAGCCCCTTGGACCGCTTGCCCACGATATGTTCGATCATGGTGTCGATCGGCAATGACTCGAGCGGCGCAGTGATCACGTGACGACCGTCACGCAGGATGGTGGCGCGGTCGGCAATGCGAGCGATCTCGTCCATGCGGTGGCTGACATAGATGATCGCCACGCCCTTGGCCTTCAGCTTGCGCAAAAAGGTAAAGAGTCGCTCGACGTCCGAAACCGACAGCGCGGTCGACGGCTCGTCCAGCACCAGAACGCGGGCGTCCTGGCTGATGGCCTTGACGATCTCGGTCAGCTGCTTCTGTCCCGCGCCCAGATCGCCGACCAGCGCCCTCGGATTGACGTCGACCTCGAGCATGTCGAACAGCTCCTTGGCCTTGCGTTCCGCCACGCGGTCGTCGATCAGCCCGCTCTCGGTTTTCGCCTCGCGGGTCAGATAGACGTTCTGCGCCACACTCAGCGTCGGGATCAGGCTCATCTCCTGAAAGATCATCGCGACCCCGGCATTGCGCGACGCCTCGGGCGACATCGCGGTGATCTTCGTGCCGCAGATCTCGATGGTGCCGCCGTCGGGGACATGCACGCCGTTCAGCACCTTCAGGATCGTCGACTTGCCGGCACCGTTGCCGCCCAGAAGCGCGTGGATCTCGCCCGCTTCAACCTGGAAATCCACGCCTTGCAGGGCCTTCACGCCACCAAAATGCTTGACGATGCCCCGCATGTCGACGGCATGGCGGGTGCCGGTCATGCCGGCACCGCGGTCCCTTTGTCCGCTTTCGTCTGGGATTGCACCTTGACCCATTGCTCTGTCTCCCCCGATGTGATCAATGCATCGGCCACCAATTCGGTCAGGTATCCGTCGGCAAAATTCGGCGACGGCTGTTCGCCGCTTGCGATGGCCTTGAAGAAATCGTAGCACTCGATGATCTTGGTTTCCGAATACCCGATGCCGAGCGCCGGGATCGGCCAGAGACCTTCGCCATAGGGATGCGCCGGACCGGTATAGACGGTACGGAAGCCGCGCGCGTCGGCCGGATCGTCGGCAAACATCACCTGCAACTCATCGCGGCGTTCATAGTTGAACAGGATAGAGCCCTTGGTGCCGTGGATTTCCAGAGTGATGAAGTTGTTGCGGCCGTGGCCGTTCCGTGTGGCCTCAAGCGAGCCGATGGCGCCGTTTTCGAACTTCAGCATCGAGACGACCTCGTCGTCCACGTCGACCTCGCCGCGCGGGGCATCCGCGTTCTTTTCGCTGGCGCCCAGCTTGTCGACGCCGCCTGCCTGCAGGGGCCGGGTCTTGACATAGGTCGGCGTCAGCGCGCTGACCGCCGCGATCGGGCCGACCAAATAATGCGCTAGATCGACAACATGGGTGCCGATATCGCCAATCGCGCCCGACCCGGCGATTTTCTTCTGAAACCGCCAGGACAACGGCCCATCGGGATCGGCGGACCAGTCCTGGAGATATGTGCCGCGGAAGTTCAGGATCTCACCGATCCGGCCCTCGTCGATGTATTTCTTGGCCAGCGCCACGGCAGGCGTGCGGCGGTAGTTGAAGGCAACCATGTGGATCACGCCGGCCGCCTCGACCGCGTCCAGCATAGCTTTGGCCTCTTCTCCGCCGCGGGCCAGCGGCTTTTCGCAGATGATGTGTTTTCCGGCCTTGGCCGCAGCGATGGCGATCTCGGCATGGACGTTGTTAGGAGTGCAGATGTCGATCACGTCGATATCGTCCCGTGCGATTACTGCGCGCCAGTCCGACGAGGCCTCGTCGAAGCCAAAGCGCTGGCGGGCGGCTTCCGCCTGATCGTCGGTCACGTCCACCACGACCTTGCGGTGCGGAATGGCGGGTGCAGGCCAGAAGAACATCGGCATCGAGGCATAGGCCATGGCGTGGGCCTTGCCCATAAAACCGCCGCCGATCATGGCAATGTTGAGTGTCTTGGTCATCGGATTTCTCCAGAATGCGGGACTCCGGGGCGGTCGCGCGAGAGGCGCCGCCAAGCCGCGGGTTTCGAAGGGTCGGATGGTGCGGGCCGGCAACCACGGGTCACAGGCCCGGCAGGTGTCAGTTCATGCTCTTCTGGATGTTGCGGGTGGCATCCGCGCGATACACGGTCTGCCAGGCCTCCAGCAGGTTGCCCTTTTCGACCGGCAGTGCCGGCAAGGCGACAAAGGCAGGCGCCTCCTTGTCCAGCAGGGCATAGCCGGCCAGCGTTGCCTCGGCGACGCCTTGATCGAAGGGGCGCTGCGCGCCCAGACCTTTGACGAAACCGCCCTGCGCCATGTTGATCGCAACATTTTCCCCGAGGTCGATCGTGGTGATGATCAGGTCATCGCGTCCCGCGACCCTTGCGGCGGAGATCACGCCCTCGGCGGGCACATCCCAGACCGCCCAGATCCCGTCGAGATCGCGGTACGAGGTCAGCATGGCGCTGGCGACCTTCTCGGCATCGCCGGTGAAATCCGGGCCGCCGATGCCCTGTTCGGCGACAATCTCGATATCCGGATAGTCCGAGGCGATGGTCGCCCTGAAGGCGTCATATCGCTGCCGGGTGACGAAGAAATCCGCCGCATGGTAGACGAGGCCGATCTTGCCTTCCTCGTCCAGGGCCTTGGCCATCAGATGTGCGGCGGCCACGCCATTGCCGTAATTGTCGGCAGACACGACCGATACGTAGTCCTCGCCGGCTGTCATGCCCGGCGGGGTATTTTCCATGAACACGATCTTAACACCCGCTTCTGCGGCTGCCTTGTAAGCGGCGGCCGTTGCTGCCGGGTCCGTCGGCACGGACACGATGATGTCGGGCCGTTGCGCCATCACGGTTTCGATGTCGGCCACCTGCTTTTCGGGCTTGAAGCCTGCGTCAGTGACAGCGATCACCTCGATGCCCAGTTCGGCAAAGCGGTTCTGAAGGCCATCGACTTGCGCCCGGCTCCAGTCATTTCCGCCGTAATGCATGATGATGGCGGCCGTGGCGTTCATCGCCTTGATCTGGTCGAGCTCGGCGGCCGAAAGCACGAGGTCCGCAGCCGGGCTGGGGTCTTCGCCATTGGGGCCTTTCGACAGGACTGTGGTTTGCAGCGCGGCAAGGGCTGCGTCGGGATCGGCAAAGGCCGGAGTTGTCAGCGTGGCGGTCGCCAGGAGCGCCGCAAGGGCCGTGCCTTTCAGGGTTGTCATCAGTTTCATCGGGTTTCTCCTCCAGGATGATCTTATTGCGTCGTTTGTTTGCTTAGATTTGTCGGGTCAGGCCGGTTCGAAGCTTTTCTCGAGATAGGCCATGCTCAGCTCAGCTCCGGCGCGCGGGTCGTCCCAGGCATCAAGCTCTACGGCCACCCAGCCGTCGAATTTGGTGTCACGCAGTGCCGCGATGATCGGCGCGCTGTCCAGATCGCCCTGGTCCAGAGGCGTGAAGGCGAATGGCTCTTTCTGCCAGCCTTTAAGGTGGACATAGGAAATCCGGTCGCGGTGTTCGCGGATCATCGCCGCCGGATCACCGCCGCCTGCCGCCAGATGCGCAGTATCGGGGCAAAAGTGGATCGAGGTTTCCGAAAAGATCTTACGCACCTGTTCCGGGCTTTCGCCGATGGTCGTCAGATGCGGGTGGTAGTGGCCCTTCAGGCCGCGTTCGGCGGCGATGCCCGCCACTTGCTCAAGCGCGGCGGAAAGCCGTCCGTAATCGCCCTCGCGGATGCCGTCGAAGCGCTTTGCCCCGCCGCCGACAACAAGATGCGGCGCACCAAGCTCGGCGGTGCGGTCGGCGGCGCGGCGGATGCGGTCCATCTCTTCCGGCAGGATTTCGTCGTAGATGAAGTTGCCGCCGGAATAGGCCGCGACAAGGCTCAGCCCAGTGTCGTCCAGAAGTGTGCGGAAATCCCTGGCGGAATAATCCAGCAGATTACCGTCGAACACTTCGACCCCCCGATATCCGGCGGCGGCGATGTCGCGAAATGCCACGGCCATGTCCGCGAAGGTCCGGTAGGTCAGTTCGCTGATCGACGTGACGCCGACCGCATTGCCGCCCAGCGGCCCCCAGCAGTTCGCCTGATAGGCCAGTTTCCACCCTTTCATGGGGTCCTCCTCCCTCGCCCCGTCGGGGCTGACTTGCGTGTGCGACCGGCCTCTCCGGTCTGCTGGGGCAAGGGTTTAATCTGAAAATCACACATTGGTCAATATTTAATAACCATATGATCGTTATCTTTTGCTGATTTTCTGCAAAAGTAATGAGTTGCCCCACGAAAGATCGGCTGTTATTTGTAGTGTACGACAGGGAGCCCGGCACGGATGCGCGCGCAAAACCGCCAGATCAGACCACGATTCGCAGAATTGCCACGCGTGAAATCCGCCAGCCTCACCCGCGCCCCAGGCACATCCAAGAGGGGCCAATGAACGATAAGGCAAAACCGAACGGCGCCGCCCGACGCGCCAGGGGGCGACCGCGCAACAGCGACGGCGCGGCGCCCAGCCTGTCGAAGATCCTCAATCTCGTCCGCTGCGGCGAGGCTACCACCCGGCAGGAGATCGAGCGCGCCAGCGAGCTTGGCCGCGCCATTGTGACTGACCGATTGACGACGCTGGCCGCGCTCGACCTTGTGGACGAAAGCGAACTTGGCGTCGCGACCGGCGGGCGGGCGCCGCGACTGGTCCGCTTCAATGCGGATGCCGGTCTGATATTGGTCGCAACGCTCGACCAGACGGCACTTGGTGTGGCACTTACCGACCTCTCAGGGAAATTGCTGACCGAGCATCACGAGGCCCTCGACTTGAACGCGCCCGCCGAAGACACCCTGAGCCGCCTGGAAACGCTGTTCGAGTGGATCCTGGAAAAGAGCGCGCGGTCGCAAAAGGTCTGGGGCATAGGGATATCTGTGCCTGCGCCGGTGCAGACGCCTTCCGGAGGGCTACTGTCCACCTCGCCGCATGTCCTGCCCGCTTGGGACGACACCGCCTATGTCGAACGTCTGGTCCAAACCTACAAGGCGCCGGTTTGGCTGCGCAGCAGCGTCGAGACAATGGCCATGGGCGAGTTGCATGATGGCGAGGTGCCGCCGAACGCGTCAATGCTTTTCATCAAGGTCGGCAAACGGATCGGCGCTGGGCTTGTCGTGGACGGAAGGCTGTATCGGGGCGCACAGGGCGCTGCCGGGTTAATCGGTCAGTTGCCGGTTGCCTCCAACGGGCGCACAGGCCCGCTGGAATTGCTCGCCGGGAGTGATACGATTGCACGAGAAGGCCAGGCCGCTGCGAAAAGCGGCGAGAGTACCTATCTGGCGGATATTCTGGCCCGGGGTGGCGAGATCACGTCGATCGATGTCGGTCAGGCGGCGCAGGCCGGTGACCCCACCGCGATGGAGATCATGTCGCGCAGCGGGCGTCTGATCGGCCATGTGGCCGCCACGCTGGCCAATATGCTGAATCCCAGCCATATCGTGCTGAGCGGCTCGATCGCCCAAACCAACGACATCCTGCTCGCCGCGGTTCGCGAGGTTGTATATGGCGAGTCGCATCCGCTTGTGACCCGTGACCTGCACATTGGCGCGTCCCGGCTTGGCAGTTCCGCGGGACTTGTCGGCGGGGCGGCGGTCGTCGTGGATGCCCTGTTCGAACCGGAGTTCCTGAGCAGCTGGATCACACGCGGCGCGCCAACCCACGCGCCCGAATTCGAAAAGGTGTTGGAGGTCACAAGGGCCGCATTGTCACGCCCCGATTTCACGGACACGGACATACCGGCACCTCCCGAACCGGCGATCAGCAGCAAGACCGATCTCAAGACCAAGGATAGCGACGCATGACAGGAGCCGCCAAAAAAACCATTTCTGGACTCGGCCCTCATGGCGAACGCGCCACAGCACCCAGCCGGATCGCGCTTCTGGACGACGACATCACCGCCGCCAGAAACCGGGGATTTTCCGTTGCGGTGATCATCCATACGCTCGACAGCGACTGGTCGCGTCAATCAATGGCCGGCATCGTCGAAACCCTGGACCAATGCGGTGCCACGATCAGCGAAGTCGTGGATTGCAGGTTCGACACAGCCACCCAGATCGCGGCTCTGAACCGCCTGAGTGGCGAGCCGGTTGACGCCGTCGTGTCCATCCCGGTCGCCAATGCCGCGGTGGCCGACGCGCACCGTAGCGTCGCCAGGGCGGGCAAACGCCTCATCCTGCTCGACAACGTACCCACCGGACTGCTGCCGGGACGGGACTATACCTCGCTGGTCTCGGCGGATAATTTCGGCCTTGGGCTGATTGGCGCCGAACTTTTGTCGCCGCATGTACCCGGAAATCGACACGTCGGCATCCTGACTTACGGCGTCGATTTCTTTGCCACCAATGAGCGCGAGATCGCATTTGCTCGCTGGATCAAGGCAAATCGACCAGATCTCACGGTGCACACAAGACGCTTTGCATCGCTGAAGACCACTGGGCAGACCACTGAGGCCCTTGTCGACGAGCTTCACGATCTGGCCGGCCTATTCGTAGTTTGGGATGTTCCGGCGAAGGAAGCCATCCGGGTCTTGGATCAAAGAGGCGCCGACGTACCTGTCACGACGGTCGATTTGGGGGGCGAGGTCGCCATCAACATGGCTGGCGGCGGCAGAACTGTCGGGATCGCCGCGCAGCAGCCTTATGCCCAGGGTGTAGCCGTCGCTCAGACAACCATTCTGTCTTTACTCGGCTTACCTGTTCCTGGCTGGACCGCACTTCCTGGCGTGCCGGTGACAACGTCCAACCTCGTAGAAAGTTATCAAATGGTCTGGAATACAGAGGCGCCTAACGAGGTTCTGAAACTGAAGCACGGATCGTCTTAGGTGTGGAGCTCTGGAACCATTTCGTGCGCGGACGCGGCCTGCGCAGGTATTTCGCATGATTGACACGCCTTGACGCTTAGGCTTTAGGAATCTTCCCGCGTCATATTATCGTGCCGTGCGTGTTCCACGACCGGCACCTTCACGATTGTACGGACATAGGCTTTGAAACGTAACATTGCACCAATAACAGAATGACCGCTTTTGAAAGTCGAGCGTGGTGCGTTCGCAATTGCAGGGCATGGACGCTTTCCCGAAAAAATTTCCCGGAACAGGACGACCCGAAGATCTCGGTAACAAAGGTCCGCTTTCCGCGGCTTCCACAGATTCCCGCTGCAATGCAGCGAATTCACACTCCCCGCCCAATCTACCGAGTCCAATTTGAAATGTGAGCCCCGCCAAAGACGATCTAGAAAGTGCGGAAAGCGGGCTTTCGCTGCGCCCTGGACGAGCGCCAGCTCTGCGCAGCGAAGCCGACAAGGAGTGGGCAGCATTGATAACTCGATTATCGCGGCTGCACTGGTAGTTCATCTCAGGCGTCACGACTTTGCCAAGTGAGCAAAGAGCGGCAACCACGGAACACACCCAGCTCAAATAAAGCTAGCAGGTTTTGGTGAAGCAAACCACAAATCAGTCTACGCCAATTGAAGCGGATAGACCATCTATGACATAGGTGGGGACACTGTCAAACACTCTTGGATTGAGCTGCATGATGTACTCACTCTCAATATGAAACGCTTCGTCCACAAATTTCTTTAGGACGTTTCCTTGGTTATTGTCTCCGAGTTGAACTCCGGCGTTGCCGCGCTCAGATATTACCCTGAAGATTTGAAGTTTCTCATATCCCACCGTTAGATTTGCATACCTCTTCTTGAGGTCATCGACATCCAAAATCGCCGCCAATATTTGAATGTAATCAAATTCGGGATAAAAAGCTCTGACTCCTTGTGTCGCCCGGGATATCTCTTCATCCGTAAGCGTGCGAACTGAACCTCCGTCCATAATATCTGGCTGAGCGCGGCCATGTATTAGGCTCGATAGCAAGTTATACTCTAACCCCTTGTTGGCCAAGACTTCATAGTATCGGCGCAAATATATACACCTTACAATCGGATCCTCAGATTGAGAAGCGTTTTCAAGGCATATCTCAGAGAAGCTTTTGATGTCATTCGGTGAGATTATTTTTTCTGTAACATTCCCTGCGCTAGATGATAGGTATGATGCTGTTGGGATTTTGTTTTCCGCCGTTTTCCATTTGTCAGATGAAATCTTGACTATTTCAATCGCGGGTTCCAAGTCGTGTGTCAGCATTAGCGAGGTAATATCTCGAATTCCATTTTTCCCGCGAAAAAGCTGCTGAAAAATCGCAAACTTCTTTGTCTTATCGAAGCTAGATACTGGATCATCGAAAATGGCCAGATCTGGTTTTTCTCGTCTAACTACGTGCATGAAGAGGACCAGTGCAAAGGCATTCCTCTCGCCGTAGCTCAGGTGCTCCGATGCCGTTTCAATGTGATCAGAAAAATCATCATGTACAAGTTTCATCTTGTACTCACCGTCAGTCGGAATTATTCGAACGGAGTATTTATATCCAGCTGCAAGTAGAAATTCATTTATGCTCTGCTGATTGGATTCTATTGTTTTTGCGATGGTAGCCTTGTGAATATTTATCTTTCCGTTTAGCTGCCCAATTTTCAGAGTTAGATCATCGATCTGGGAGTTGACCGGGGCCACGATGCTACGTGTCTTTTCGGTATCAAGTTCGGAGAGAAGCCCAAGATCTATCTTTAGCTTAGCTATCTCCACATCAAGCTTCTCTATATCCTTCAGCTTATCAAAGGATATAGCTCTTAAATTTTCAAGTTTGAAAAGTAGAGTCCCAACGGTTTCGCTCAAATTCGCAATAAATGTCGACTGCTCTGGCGACATCTCAATCTTTGATTTAGTGATTTTATCTAGCGCATCTCGAGTTTCTTCTGAAAAATACGCGCCCAGCCGATCGATAGCTTCACGCAGAGTATTTAGGTGCTCCACTGACTTTGAATTGTACTTCTTGGAAACCTCTCGAACGACCTCCTTCCTCCCTTCCTCCTTCAGGCTAGAGGAACAATACGGGCAATTGTCTGAGGAATCTAGAAAAGCATTCCCACCCGCCTGCCATGTTATCCACTTTGGAGTGTTCTCTCCTTGAATGAAGTCTTTGAATCCAATTAGGGGGGTGGGAATATTTTCAACGAAATTTCCAGATCCGACAGCCTTAAAGCCTCTGCTCGACTTGGAGAGAGCTCCACCCTTTGTGGTTGAGAAGGCTTCACGCAAAGCTCGCATGTCAGTAATAGCTTGGTCAATATCGTCACTATCTCTGAATGAAGCCTTTATCCCATATAGAATCTCCTCGATCTCCGCTCTTTCAGCCTGGAACCCTTCTGTGTTGACAAACACATCAAAGCTATTCTTTAAGACTTCATCCCGCTGAAAAGTGAACTGAGAAATATAATTTTCGTCGAAGATGAGGACGTTGGACACTTCATCCATTCCGGTTACGGTAGGCTTTTTGTCGGCTCGTCCTTTGTTTTTGAATTGTGTGAGTTTTTCAAGTTTATCACCACCACTTGACGCATATAATATTGCCCTTGCAATGGTGCTTTTTCCCAAGCCGTTGGGCCCATACTTTATGTTGAGTCGGTTCTTTGAAATTGATATGTCGGCAGAGTCAATGGAATTGCAATGCGAGATTGATATGTGAAGATCAGCCATTATTTTTGCCCATTTGAAGAATTCGTGTAACGCGCTAAGCGCTGCAGCTAAAGGTTTAAGCTGCACTTTATGGAAGTCGTTTAGCGTGTCCACAGGATTCGAAGCTGCGTTCCTAGATAGGCTGTTCGCATCCAAACTTGCCTTCTGGTATGGCCTCAGAACAGTCATCCGGTACATCTGGCGTGAAGCTCGGTTAATGTGATCGAACCGACTACCAGCTGAGCTTGGCTCGAATGTCCGCAGAGGGCCGACAATGAAACTTCCAGAATGTCAGCATTTGCTTCTGGCGCTGCACCGCCGCAAGTCCGCTCTCAGCCCTTGCACGACATTCGTGCCCCGCGCTCTTACGGGTGATGCGGGCCGAGAAGCAAATGCCTCCTAGTCAGATCGCATGGCTCGACATCCATATGGACCTCAAGGGCGCTCCCGAGATGCGTGTTGTCAACGTAATCCGCGGCAACTTCGGACAGGAAGCAGGCTTTCGCAGTGCTCAGAGCCTCTAAAATCCGGCGCCGGAAGCTGATGAGATCAATGTCGTTGCGGGTGTGAGGCGCCAGAGCGGCATGAATCATGTCGAATTTCGGGTCCTGCGGCGGACCAGTTAGTGATGCTCCATATTGTGTGAGAAGCTGCTTGTAGAGCATTCCGTCACTCCTGATGACAGGATCTCCTCGATGCTAAGCTCCCCGCCTATGCGGGGTGGTCCAAGAGCGCCAAAGGCGTATCGAAGATCAGCGGATGAGAAGCTTTCTTACCTGCGGAAGGAGAGTTCTAAGATTGACGATCATAAAAAGATCTTGCAGCATCAGCCTTATAGATAAATACATAATTGGAATAAATAATTGCAAAAAATTCTGTTTTTACCTTTCCTGTTCCTTCCATGTTTACCAAGTATTTCCATGGCGGAGGTCAATAAGCTTGCTACCGGATATTTGCGGTATGGGAGCACGTATTATTTCGGTCATCTTTTCAGCAATAATTCCGAGCAGGATGCATGGATTACCGAAGTTGATGTGAATTTCACTTATAGAGTGGACTTCAATGGTGAAGGGGAATCGATCCAGTTTCCCTACTCAGAAGAAATTTCAAAAAGTAGGTTAATCCCTGCTGGAAAGCAGAGCGTCCCACTTGTTAAATCCAGTGATTATTCAATTAGGTATCACGCTCCTGAACGCGCCACAGGTGATGAAACGGATATTGAGATTACCTACACGGTAAACTTCGTCAAAAAGTTGCCGGACGGATCTTGGGAGGATGAGGATACGATTATAGAGGACATTCAGCCATTCGTGATCACCCGCTGTGGTGATGGCACCATAGACAGGTACAACGACGTTTACACCTCAAAGAGCATCTACGAGCAGTGTGATCCGAACGACGTCAACGAAGTTGGCTGGGGGAAACGTGGCTGTAGTTTAAGTTGCAAGATCCTCGATTAAGCCTCTCGCCTAGGCTATACCGCATTGCAAAAAAAACGGTGCCGCTTGTATTGGGTTGTCCCGCTCGTGCGGGGAGACCTAAGACGCCAGAGGCGCATCGCATATCAGCGGGACATCCCCGCCTCTGAGGGGGAATTTGTGGCGCGGTGTAATGACCGTCGTCATGAAGTTTGGCACATCCCCACAAAGGCGGGGGCATTGGGAAATTCAGGCGACACACGTCTCCTACTCTCGGTCCATCCCCGCGGCGCAGGGCACAGAGACAGTCCATAAGCCGACCGAAATCAGCTCCCGCTCATCCCCGTAGTCACGGGGCGCAGCTCGACCCAGCTTCCGGACTTCGGCGTTCAGATGCCATCCCGAGCAATTTGCGCCAGACGTCGCTGAGTGGTGAGGCGCTGTTCGATCGAAGTCGGCTCTGGATAGAGGTTTCGCGTGTTTTCCTTTCTGAGAGATCCGTCGTGTCTGTGCAAGGCCGCAAGGACCAAATGACTCTCCAGCCGCGCTCGGACTTGTGCGGCATGGAAACCCTTTCCTGCGCATTGCCGACCTTGGCACGTCAAAGATGCTGCTGGACGCCTCGAAAGTCCGCTCTGATGAAGCTTCACTGCAGCGCGGTCTGGCCAGTCAAAACGCGGCTGTGGAGCAGATTTTTTATTTCAGCAACGCTCAGAAGCTGAACGCTCTCTGCCTTGCCTCCGAGAGCTGGGAAACACACAGCACTGCTTTCGAGCGTGGGAATAGGTTGCCAAAGTCTTGGCCACTTGGCTTGAATGGCTCTGCGCCTTCAGCCCTCAGTTGCGCCAGTATTGTATTTCTCGGCAGCCCTGTTTCTTCCATCAACATGGAAGGCGTAACGAACTTCTGTCGAAACGCTGCGATATCCTCCGCGCTTAAAAATCTCCGCGGTGCTCTGCGACTGGGAACCTGCACCAATCGCGACGGCGAATGGCCCGCTTCTAAGAATTGAAGGAACTTTCCACCGTCACGAAGGCCGATCTGGCGTCCAAAGACTGCTGCAGGAACCAAGCCTTCAAGAGTTGGATTCGTGTGCGTATGTCTCGTCTTAAGAGCATCGACTTCTGCCTTCAAAACATGAAACCCGCTGAAGCCTGTTTCGGCCTTGGGTTTCGCTAGCGTCATACTCGACTTACGGATTTGCCTCAGAAGCTCGTCAAAACTCAAACCTGCGCGGGCCCTTGCTTTGATGAGGCGTTCCCAATCTGATCCGAGGCCCTCAACCCTGATTGCCAAGCCATCCAACTCTTCAATGAGTGCCATCCAGTCAGACACTAACCAGGGCGCTTTGACCGTAGAAATCTTGGTGCGCGGGGTAATCGCACCATCCGTTGCCAAGGCTTCGAATTCATGGCGTGTCGCGCCCATCGCCTTACACATTTCAGCATTACCCACGCGCTGGGGAATTTCTGCGATCAGATCACGAAAAGGTTCAGCGGGAAACGTCTGCCCCATGTCGATCTCATTGAGGGCGCCGGCTTCAACAAGCAACTGGCCCATGAGCTTCGGGCCGATGCCCGCGTCCTGCGCAGCTGCGTTGATCGCGTAGAGCCGCCGTTCACTGAGGCTTTCTCCCAATACATCCTCGCCCGATGCGATGGGCCAAGTATCAAGGATGACCTCGCGCATTATCGCTCGGAAGTCGGTGAATAGCTCATCTTCGAGATGGGCGCGGGCCATGTCACGATAGAGCTGACCGAAGGCCTTGTTGGGCGTACTGGTGCCCGCCGGCGCAAGTGCGGCCAGCCGTTCCAACGCGTCACGTATCGCGGAAGGGCCTCGGCTGACGACATCAAAGCCAGCGGCGTGCGCAGCGCATTCCGGTTCACAAGGGTCTGAGTTCCTCCACAGGTTCTGCCGAACGAGTTCGGTCCCAAGAAGCCGAATGAATGTTGTTGCGGCATAGAGAGGTTGGTCAGACAGCCAAGTATCATCGGTGCCGCTGGCCAATCTAGCATCAAGCCACCGATCATAGGGGGAAGGGGCAACTGGTGCGCCCGCCATGGCCCCACTGCCAATCTGGTCTTTGAGGAGAGCAAGATGCGCCCCAATATTCATCCGCGACGGCAGACTTGCATCATGCCAAAAGTCGACGAGGGGACGTTGGTGCCTCACGCAGATCGTGGCATCGCGCAGTTGCCAATCGCCGCGCATGACCATCGTACGAGATGGCGCTCCCGGTTCGTTGTCGAGATCTTCCTTCAGACACGAAGGGCAGCCGCGCATGGTCGGATTGCGCAGTGCTCGGGATACGAAGATTTCCCCCCGAAACCGCATCCGAACGTCACCGATCGCCTGACCCGTCCATGAAACAAGCTCGCTGATTTGCGCCTCTGTCAGCGAAGAGAGATCGGCGAAGATTTTGAGATCGTCCGCGTTCAGATTGATGAGCCCGCGATAGGACACACCCATGTCCGAGCAGAACTTGAGAACAGAGGTGCCATTCACCGCCGCCATTCTCGAAAGAAAGGAGGGGAGGGTTTCTCGATCCTGAGGGTGTACCCGAAGGGCCAGAGGGGTGCCCATGCTGAAAGTCTCCGACGTTGCCTGCTCGCGTTCTGCTTGTGACCCCCATTGTCTGCATCGTTATGAAAAGATCAAAAGGTAAACGCAATTTTTGTTGCGGCAGATAACCGGACCGCGTGAAGCCGATCGGTGGCCCCAACAACGGCGAATCATCGTCTGCACCAGATTCTGTTCTTGTGCTTCGAGGCCAGAAGACAGGCATGAAGTGGCGCAGGGACCCCTCTGCGCGTGCGCGTCACGCCCACAGATTTCTATCGAAAAAGTCTGCGAGGGACGGGCAGAAGCGTGGAGAAAATTTCGTGAAAAGCGCACCGATAGCGAGTTTTCCGCTGCTCGTATGAACGAATGTCAAAATTATTTGTCGCAAAAACAATGTGTTGACTCAATTCTTAGGCGCGAGATCATTGAGGTGAAATTTTTCTTTTGGAGTTTTCATAAAAATGGTGACCTTAACGGTTGCGAGGTTGGGATCCTCGTCTTGAGGCCTCAACGAGGCAAAAGAAAACCCGCACCGAGAGGCGCGGGTCCGGAAGTTGGGGCAAAGATCGCCCGTGTATCACTTGCCAAGCTAGAGGCCAAAAATGGCCCAGGCAAGCGCGGTCTGTGCTCCGGAAATAGAAATTAATCACTCGGAAACCTGCGTTTCCGGGAACGGAGACGGCATGTCGAATTACAGAGACTGGGTTGGCGAAGATACGCCTCCAAAAAAGAAACTACCCGCCCTGGATGTGGGGCCAATCCACGGGGTCCTTCCCTTTGAGGGCGCGCGCAACCCGCTAACGCGAAGCAACACAGCCAAGCGGATATCGGCTGCAATTGCGACGCCGCGAACAGGCGGCGTCCGTCAGGTCTATCACTTCGACGGGGAAGCTGAGTTCTACGTCGCTGTGGAAGCGCTTCTTAGCCCGGACCTGTATGGGCTCGAGGTGCAGTTGGCACCGATCGATTACTACGATCGCCGCTCTCGAAAATGGCGGCAGCACTATTTTGATCTTCGTCTGACATATGCTGATGGCCATCGGCGCGCGGTATTTGTGCGGAATGGGACATCGCTGGCAAAGCAAGAGACACAAGACGAAATCGACGACATCTTCGCCGCCTTGACCCTCGATTTTGCCGACACCGCCTGCGTCGTGGATGCAGATCGCTACACCAAAGCCTACAAGGATAATTTGCGTCGGCTTTGGGAGTGTTCAAAAGTTCAAGACGCAGAGGCGGACGGGATTGTCGAGAAAGCCGCGCGAGAAGAGAGCTATTGGCTACTTAGGGATCTCATCTCGAAATGTCCGATCGAAAATTGGCGGGCTTTCCAAGCTGCGATGCGTCTCGTGGCGCGTAAAGTGCTCCGGGCCGACCTCTATGGAGTGCTTGATTACACATCGCGGGTTGCGCTTCACTCATGACCCGTGTGCCGCTCTTCAGACTCCGCAAAGGGTCCACCCTTCTGATGGATGGTCGCAGACTGCATGTCGCAGCCTGTGAGGAGAGAAGTGTTTATCTAGAGTGTGAAGATACAGGAGAGTGCATTTCCCGCCCGTTTGCCCAGATCGAAGCAGCTATCCGGGCGCGGGATTGTGATGTGATATCGCCTGATGATGTCGCAAAACGCGCCGCGTTATTGGATTACACTGGGGGCTACGAAGACCTAGCGCAACTACCGGAAAATGCGCGAGCCGATGTTCAAGGACGCCTCGCGTTGGTGACCGCGATGCGCAGCTTGATGGATGAAGGCGTCAAACTCACCCAGCGCAGTATGAACAAATGTGGCGAGCACCGGTATCGCCTCCTTGAAAAGGCACATGAGTTTGCCCCGCAATGTAATTTTCTTAGATCTCAACGTGGCGGCAAATCGTCCGAGAGCTTCTTGGTTCCGCAAGGACGTACGCTGGATAATTACTTCAAGACCTACGAGAAATTCGGACATAACCCGGTTGTTCTGGCGGACAGAGATCACCTGAAGGGCTCTCGGGAAAGCCGATTGGTGGGTTGGCAGAAGAACTTTGTAGAGTTCACCATCAACCGCCTTTTGCAGACAAAAAAGCCATCGTTTCAAAAGGTCTACGAAAATGCGAAATACAACTTTTATCGGACCGCGCAGGACATAGCTCTGAATCCGAATTGGCCGTCAATCACCACCATAAGAAAATACTACTGCGCTTTAAATGAGGCGACTAGGTCTCTGGGGCTTGAAGGCACGGAACATGCCTACAACATCTTTGGCGCAGGAACGACGGACGTCCGGGCACTTCTATTCGGTGAAAAGTACGAATGGGACCAAGTCTTACTTTCGATCTTTACCAGGGAAGACGGAACACTCGGCGCTGAAGTGATCGACCCCAAAACTGCGCCGGAAGAGCTTGGTGAAAATGAGGTCTGCAGATGTTGGCTGCATGTCATTTTAGACATCGGAACGCGCATGCCACTCGGATGGATCATCGCTGAATCAGCCGATGCTGATCACAGCAAGGCACTTTTGCGGATGGCCACACGTGATAAAACAAAGGAAAAGGTCCGCTACGATTGCCAAAACGATCCTGCGCCCCCTGTGCGTCTTTGCTTGGGTTCCGCCGACAATGGCAGTGCTACGCGGAACTCGAAGGTGTATTCCGCTCAGCTCGGAATGGACATGGTCGTGCAGACAAACCGGGCCTATATCGCAAACGACAAGCCCTACGTCGAAAGGCTCTTTGGTACCATGCAGGGCAAAGTGCTCAGTGTTCTGCCAGGATATACGGGAAGCCATCCAAAACACTTGCCAGGTTATGACTCCAAAGGCTCGGCAAAGGTTACCCACGATCAGCTGTATGGCATGATCACGCGGTATTTTGTGGATGAATATGCATATGAGAAGCACCGCGGCACGGGCATGTTTGGTAAGACGCCGCGTGCAAAGCTTGAAGACGCTCTTGCGCTTTACGGCCCTATTGACCCGCCTTCTCAAAGGGACCGGATCCTCCATTTGGGGGTAAGGCGTCAGGCGAGCACGACCTCGGAAGGGGTCCGCGTCTTCAATATTCCATTCAATTCTACGCAGCTTCAGCGCTTCGCAGGGGGAGGCGCGAAACGCGTCACTGTGCATTTGGATCCAGACGATCTGCGCCGGGTTCTGATCACTGCGGAAGGGCTGGATGTGGTGCTGGAGGCACGTCTGAGCATGACTGTATTCAACGATCTGACCTTAGAGGAAGCGATCGAGGTTATGGAAATGGCGACCAAGGGAAACCCTGAGCGGGGTGCCTTACATGAGCGCAATCTGCAATCCGCAAAAGAACGGCATGCCCGAGAGGACGAAGCCTTTAGTGATGATCGGGACCCTTCGAATTTTCAAGGTATTGAGAAACTGCAGAAGCGTTCTGACAGGGCGCTCCGCGTAGAAACGCGCCCACCTTCCTACCTTGGATCAACGGTGGCCCCCGGAGCCATCATGGATCGGACCTCTGCAGCGGGGGTGGTTTCTGTGAAACCCACCTCAGGCAACCCTCCGCAGAATGCTCCGGCCAAAGGTGCGTCCCGCGGATCTGAAAACGCTCCATCCGACATCAAGAATATGACCTTCGGCCCAGTAAAGGATAGCAAGCTATGACCTCTTCTTTTGTGATCCCCTCCCTTGCCAACTTGAATGCCGATCTTGCGCAGCGGCACTACCCTCTGGACCGTGGGCAGGAGCTTCATCGGGCCTTTGCGCAGTGCTTCAGCCGCCATCTTGGTCGGCTGCGGTCGGAGCAGGCCTTCGAGGCTCGGAGCCTGTTGGTCACGGGATTATCGGGATCAGGGAAGTCGAAAGAAATCCTCCATCTGCTCGATCTCTTCGGAAAGGAAGCCGTCAAACTCCCCTGTGGCAAGCCTGCCCGTTTCGTGCGCTGTGTTCTCGATGCCAAAGGCAGCTGGAAAGATCTCGGTCGCAAGACCCTTCATGCACTAGGCTATCCAATTTCAAACAAGACCCGACGGACCCAGTTTGAAATCTGGGAGATGGTGATGACCCAAGCTTCGCTGCAGGGGGTGATCGGTATTCACTATGACGAAGCGCAGCACATCATGCGTGGGAAATCTGATGCTGACGTCATGACCGTGCTCGATGCCTTCAAGACCCTTATGAAGTCCAGTGATTGGCCACTCATGCTGATTTTGTCAGGTGTTCCCGAGCTGGGTGATTACGTGCAGCGCGAGCCCCAGCTGGATCGATTGATGACCCGCGTCACCTTTTCTGAGATCTCTTCACGGGAAACGGAGGCCGAAGTCGCGCGGGATTATGAGATCATGAACGACATTGTCGGCAGCTATGCCCTCAAGGTGGACCTTCCTGTTGCACCGGACCTTCAAACTGGAGCCTTTCTCCATCGGTTGGCAACCGGCGCGTCGTTCCGATGGGGGTTATTGATCGAGATCGTCATTGACGCGATCGGATGTGCCGTTTCCCGGGATGCAGATGCGCTCGAAGTGGAAGACTTTGTGACCGCATGGTGCGAGAAGACCGGATCGAACCAGTTGGTGACACCATTCACTCATGATGCCTACGAGCGCGTTTTCCGACGAGACCGTCCGTTCCGCGCTTCGCTCACCGCATAAACTCCTCCGACATCATCGGCCTGTCTGAACCCGCGCAATTGCGCGGGTTTTTTCGTGGGTCAGGGCAGGGGGAGGGACTGCGAAGCCTGCCGAAATGCCTGCGCAAGCTTCTACTTTTTGCGCAAGCTTTTGGTTTTTGGGGCGGTGAGGGGGTCGTAAGGTATTGATAAGTATGTGGTTTAAGGCCGATTCGGTGCGAGATGTCCGATCTTGCGCACTCTTTTGGTTCTTCTGGCTGAAAGCAGAATTGCGAAACTACCTCTGCACAGAGGGCAGTGACGAAAGAGCGGCCCTCCCTCCATCTTTGCGCTGATTGGTTGGTTTTGCTTTTTGTTGTTTGATTTTGTGTATTTTTGATTTTTTTGAGTTTTTTGAATTTTGTCTTGTTTTGGGGGTTGCGACTCTCCACAGCTATCCGTAGAAGGCCCCTC